>JAHEYJ010000022.1 GCA_023251675.1 Bacteroidota bacterium | reverse complement strand
ATTCTTACTACAAACCCCTTTCTGAAGAAGACAACCTGGGCCTGGCTTTGCTGAAAATGCGTGAAGACCTTCGCATCAATGAGCGCATGCTGGAAAATAAAGTAGCGCAGCGAACCGCCGAAGTGGTCCGGCAGAAAGCAGAAATAGAATTGCAATCACAAAAGATAGAGGTCTTCTATAAACAGGTGACCGATTCCATCCGCTACGCGAAACGGATCCAGGAAGCCATTCTTCCTCCCGACAATTATGTGCGGAAACTTTTACCCGATTCATTTGTTCTCTATAAGCCGAAGGATATTGTGAGCGGTGATTTTTACTGGTTTGACCAAACAAACGAAAAAGTATTTTTTGCCGCGGTGGATTGTACGGGCCACGGCGTTCCGGGCGCCTTCATGAGCATTGTGGGCCACAACCTGCTCAAACAGATCATGAGCAAGCACCAGAACATTCCCCCGGCCAAGATCCTTGATGAACTGAACAAAGGGGTTCGCGACACCCTGCACCAGCGGAACTTTGAAGAATCTACTTCAAAAGACGGAATGGATATCACCCTTTGCTCGATCGATAAATCAAAGAACGAACTTGAATTCTCCGCCGCGTTTAATCCGCTTTACCTGGTCCGCGACGAAGAGATCTTTGAGATAAAGGGAAATAAATTTTCCGTGGGAATTTATCTTGAGAAAGAATCACGGAACTTCACCAATCACAAGCTAAAGCTGAAGAAAGGAGACGTTATCTATATTTTCTCGGACGGATACGCCGATCAGTTCGGCGGGCCTAAAGGAAAAAAATTCATGCAGAACCAGTTCCGCAACCTCCTGTTTGATATTCACCGGAAACCCATGCCCGAACAAAAAAGAATTCTTGACAACACCATTGAACACTGGCGGGGCAATGAAGATCAGGTAGATGATATATTGGTGATGGGTTTCAGAATGAACTAAATCAACATGTATGACAAAACGGTTATTTCCTTTTATTTTATTTCTGACCTCCCAGCTTCTTTTTTCCCAAACCAATAAATCATGGGTAAAGAAGGCGAATTACGCAGGAGGGATTTCTGAAAAAGCAATTGCCTTTTCCTGTGGAGATTTTGGATATACCGGCCTGGGCAGCAACAATTCTGTGTTCAGAAAAGATTTCTGGAAATATTCTTTTGAAAAAGATAAGTGGGAAAAAGCGGAGGATTTCCCTGCACAGCCCCGGATTTCTGCAGTGGCTTTCTCCGTGGGCAACAAAGGGTATGTGGGTACCGGCCTGGTGGGCATGGAAAATTCGCGCCAGGGAACCAACGATTTCTGGGAATATGATACTGAAAAAAATACCTGGTCGCAAAAGGCAAGCTTTCCCGGCGGCATCCGTTACGGAGCCGTGGGATTTGCCATTGGCAGCCGCGGATACATTACGCTGGGCGTAAGCGATAAAACCTTTTACAATGATATCTGGGAATATAATCCCGGCACCAACCAATGGGCAAAGAAAGCCGACTTTCCGGAAAACGGAAGAGCCGACGCTTCCTGTTTTGTTATCGACAACGAAGCGTACATCGCCTTCGGCCAGGGAAAAGAACTTTTTATTTCGAAAAAGAATTCCTGGAAATTTTCTCCTGCAAAAAATGAATGGAAAATGTTTGCCGAGTTCCCGGATTTTCCGCGTGCCGGTGTGGTCACCCTTTCATTTAAGGGAAAAGGATATGCCGCAGGCGGCACCAACGGGACCACCAAACGCTATGAAGATTTCTGGGAATACGATGCATCCAAGAACAAGTGGCAGGAAAAAACAGATCTGCCCTTCGGCAATGTAGCTTATGGATTTGCTCTTGTGAACGGCAACACGGCCATTGTTTGTAACGGCAGGGCAAAACCCGGTTCAAGCGGAGCGGAAGTGTGGCAATATAATTTCACCGATCCGCCTCCGTCGGGGACGCTCATTATTGGCGGAAGTCTTTTGCTCGGTGAGGAAAGGGTGCCCCAGGCGGGTTTAGAAGTAAAGATCACCAACACAAAAGGAGAAGTGATCAAATCAGCATTCACAAACCTGTTCGGATCGTTCCTGTTTACAAATCTCCCGGAGGAGGAAGACCTGATCTTTACATTTGACGCGAGCGATCCGGGTTATAAGAATGAAAAATTTATTCTCGTCAACAAGAAAAACGAGGCGGTGGCCGTTCTGAACAAAGACAACCAGTTTCGGTTTTATCTTTCTGCCGCCACGAAGAACAAGGTGCAGCTGATCAAGCTGGAGAATAAAAACCTCCGCATGAACATGAAGGGAAAGCTGGTGGTGGATGATAAAAAGAAAACCCCGCTTGGGAATGTTACCGTTTCGCTTTTGAACGAAGACGACGAAGTGATGCAGGCGGGCGCTACCGATGAGAACGGTGTTTTTGGTTTCGATTACCTGCCCGTAGATTCCACGGTTTATCTTTCCATTGATGAAAAGATGGCGAAAAAAATATCGAAAGGAGAAAAAATCCTTTTGCTGGATGAAGGGGATAACCTGGTGAGCAAAACCCCTTCTTCGCATTCTGAATTCGAACTGATCAACCTTCCGCCCGAAAAAAATTCCCTCACAAAGGTGTACATGGAAGACTCCTGGATCCCTTTTCTGTCAAACAAGAACATGGAATTAAAAGTGGTGGAGCCGATCTATTTTGATCTGGCAAAATGGGAGATCCTTCCCGACGCAAAAACGATCCTGAACAAAGCCGTCGCAGTGCTGAAAAGCAACGCGAAATATTCCATTGAAGTAGCGGCCCACACGGATTCGCGCGGCGATGAAAAATCAAACCAGGAGCTTTCAGAAAAACGCGCCGCCGCCGCAAAAGATTACATGGTTTCAAAAGGAGTGAAAGCAAGCCAGATCACTACCAAAGGTTACGGAGAATCCAAGCTCGTGAATAAATGCAAGGATGGCGTGGCCTGCACCGAAGAAGAGCACGCGCAAAACCGCCGAATGGAATTTACGATCCGGAAAAATTAATTGTTGGCAGTCACATCGAGTGTTTTGGCTTTGCAAAACGTATCGAGATGTGCTTCTGAATCCGTTCTCGAACTGACTGCAAGAAAAGCCGCCTTTTAAACTAAGGGCGGCTTCTTTTTTTACCTTTCCAAACCTGTTTTTCATTCGATTATTTTTTAAAAAGGTGAGCCTGTTTATATGGAAATTTTTTGCCATATTTGTTAAAACTTTTTGCGGGCGGTTTCATTCTTAAAATGGCCGCCGTTTAACTTATTCTTCTATCCATGAAAAAAAATTACACTGTATTGTTTTTTTCATTCTTCCTGTTCTTCTTCCCTCTCCTTTGGGGAGGGACCGAGGGCGGGGCATTCGCCCAATCTCCGCAGGGAATAAACTACCAGGCAATAGCACGAGATCCTGCGGGAAACCCGATCGCTACGCAATCCGTAGCTGTTGTTTTCAAAATTTATAAAACAAATCCTCCATCTTCTGGCGGAGTTTTGATCTTCACTGAAAATCAGAATACCATCACCAACCCGTTCGGATTATTTAACCTGGTCATCGGCTCTGTCAATACAGCCACCTTTTCTACTATTCCATGGGGAAGCAATAAATATTTTTTAGAAGTGATCGTGAACGGAAACAATATGGGCGCCACGCAATTTTTTTCCGTACCTTATGCGTTACACGCCAATACGGCCGACAGCCTTACCTCTGCTGCGGGCGCCAACATCTGGAAAAAATCAGGAGAAAAAGTTTTTCCTTTTAACTACCTCGGCGACAGCGTGGGCATCGGGACAAATAATCCTTCCGGGAAATTAAGCGTGATTGTTGCCGGTTCTAACAACCATACAGATGCTTTTAATGTTGGTCATCAAGGCTGGGGCCGTGCCGGTGTTTTCGCGCAAAGCAATCCGGCAAATGATTCTACTTGCCTTGTTGCTTACACAGCCGGAAAAGGAAATGCAGTTTTCGGAATCAACATGGGACCAGCAGGACACGGCGGGGTGTTTGCCGTGAGCAATTCTTCAAGCGGAGGCTGCGGACTTATTGGTTCAACAAATGGAAAAGGAAAATCTGTGTTCGGGCTTCAAACAGGAACAGGTTACGGCGGTGTGTTCTGGACAAACAATGTTAATAATGATTCTGCCGCGCTGGTTGGTATGACAAACGGCACTTCTAAAAGTACTGCTGTCTGGGGATTGGTTTCAGGAACGGGAAGAGGAAAGGCGGGCATATTTCAGATCGCCAATTCATTAAACACAGACACCGCTATGTATGTTTCTACGAATGGCACAGGCATCACCGGACTTTTTGACAACACCAACCCAAATAATACAAGCCCTACTTTATATTCTATCACCAACAGCACTCAAAATGTTCCGGCAATATATGGAGTTAATTCGGGAATTGGTTTTGCCGGTGCTTTTCAAAATACCAATGGGGTAAATACAAACCCAGCGCTTTATGCCGTTTCAACAAATACGGTTACCGGTTTAGCGGCGTGGTTCAATGGAAGAATAAGAATCACCGATGGCAACCAAGGATTAAATAAAATACTTGTCTCTGACGGAAGCGGTAACGCAAGCTGGGTAGCTCCCGGAAGCGTTGTTGTCTCCAGCGGTGGCTTTTCAAATATGGTAGTGTTTTCAACTGCGGGCCCTTCAACATTTCCAATTCCTGCCGGCGTAACAAAAATTATGGTTGAAGTTTGGGGCGCTGGCGGCGGCGGGGCCGGGAGTGCAGGATCTAATCCGACCTACGGAGGCTGCGGAGGCGGATACGGAAAAACTATTTTTGCCGCCGTTACTCCATCAACGGTATGTACCTATACGGTTGGTGCGGGCGGAGCGGGAACTGCTGCTGCCAATGCTTCAGGAGGACCAGGAGGCGCATCTACTTTTATTTGTTCAACCTATTCTATTACGGCTGCCGGTGGTGGTGGTGGTGGTACAACATCCGGTACAATTGTTATTGGCGGAGGAGCCGGCTCATCAGTACCGGGAACATTTACAATGAATGGAGGCTACGGATATCCCGGTTCCAATACAGGGCTATTTGCCAATGGTGGGGCGGGGGCCAATGGTGGAGCAGGTGGTTTGGGAGGTATTAACTTGCCCTCAAATGGATTCCCGGGAATAGCTCCCGGTGGTGGTGGTGGTGGAGCGTTTGCAGGCGGTAGTGGTGGGACAGGCGGAGCGGGCGCTATCGGCCGTGTAGTGGTTTGGTGGTAAAATTTTTTGTAATTGAAAAAATAGTTTTGAAAAATAAAATAACATATAGAAAAAGCGGAATGGTGGAATGGTGGAATGTTGGTCGTTATTCCAGTATTCCAGTATTCCAGTATTCTGTTTTGTCCTTTATTCTTTTTTTCTTCCCTCTCCTTTGGGGAGGGACCGAGGGTGGGGCATTCGCCCAGGCTCCCCCGGCAATTAATTACCAGGCGGTGGCGAGAAATCCTGCCGGCAATCCGATCATCAACACATCGGCAAACATCCGGTTCGCCATTTACAGTGCGCCTCCGCTTGATACCGTTTGGGTAGAAACACAAAGCACAACAACCAATGCGTTTGGATTGTTTAACGCAGAGATCGGGCAGGGAACAAAGATCGGCGGCTCGGCGGCAGCATTTGGAAATATAAAATGGGGCCAGGGAACTTTTTATTTACGCGTATGGGTGAACGGTTTTCACATGGGATTTACGCAGTTTGTTTCTGTCCCCTATGCCTTCAGCGCCCACATGGCCGACAGCGTAAAAAATATTTCTGCTTCCGCCAATGCGGGTTTTTCAAACATGCAGGTGTTCTCTACGGCTACTACCAGCGCTACCTTTACAGTTCCCGCAGGTGTAAATAAAATTATGGTGGAGGTCTGGGGCGCCGGTGGTGGAGGCGCTGCCGGAAATGTTTCGTGCAGCGGTGGTGGCGGCGGCGGATATGGAAAAGGAATTTATCCTGTCATCCCAAATACAAACTATACAGTAACAGTGGGTGCAGGTGGTTCGGGCGGCGGACCTACACCCCAGGTTGGTACAACCGGAGGATCAAGCAGTTTTGGTGGGTTGATCAGCGCAACGGGCGGTACAGGCGGCACAACCGGCTCTACTACAAGTGTGGGTGCAGGCGGAATCAGTTCCGGCTCTCCTTTTTCTGTTTCCGGAGGATCCGGGTTTACCGGTTGTAATAATTGTTCGAATTTTTATTTGCTTCCGGGCGGCGGCGACGGAGGTTACGGAGGATCGGGAGGAAACGGTTTTTCAGGTGCACCCGGAGGAACAGGTGTAGCTCCCGGCGGCGGCGGCGGCGGTACAGTTGGTCCTCCCAATACAGGAGGAACAGGAGCGGTCGGCCGCGTGGTGGTTTGGTGGTAAAGTTTGAGTTTTGAAAAAATGTTTTTGAAAAATAAAATAACATATAGTAAGAACGGAATGGTGGAAAGCCGGAAGGTTGGGTATTATTCCATTCTTCCGCCATTCCATTCTTCCGTTTTATTTATTCTTTTTTTCTTCCCTCTCCTTTGGGGAGGGACCGAGGGTGGGGCATTTTCCCAATCGCTTTCTCCGGTTCTGGTCGGCTCTACCGGGAACTACAGTACAGCAATCTTTGGTTCCATCTCTTCCTCTGTTGGCGAGCCGGTGGTTCAGACTTTTACCGCAACCGGAACTCCGGCAGTAAAATTTCTCACACAGGGATTTCAGCAGCCGAATGTGGTTGATATCCGAATCGATTCGATCATCATCGGCCCCAGCACCAGTATTTGTTTCGGCAGCAACGTAACCATTTCGGCTACGGTCAGCAACGGAATCCCTCCGTATACTTATTACTGGGCTCCCGCCGGCAGTACCACTTCCGCCATCGTTGTTTCTCCGACTGTAACTACATCGTATACGCTTGTTGTTTCGGATCAAAACACGCCGGGGCATAATAAAGATACAGCCATCAAAACCATTACGGTCATTCATCCTGTTGTCACCATCAGCGCAAATCCGAATACCAGCATTTGCGCGGGAAGCAGCGTAACGCTTTCTGCTTCGGCTACTGCAGGAATTTCTCCTTATACGTATCACTGGCTTCCGAGTAACAACTCCACAAACTCTCTCACCGTTACGCCGACCTCCACTTCAACGTACACCGTTGTTGCCACCGATAATTTTTCATGTACAACCCTTGCCACAAAAACGGTTACGGTAAATCCGATCCCCACGCTGACTGTTACTGCAAGCCCATCGCTTACGATCTGTCACGGAAGTACGGCTACGCTCACGGCTTCGGGCGCAACCAATTATGTTTGGTCGCCTAATCCAAGTCTCAGCAGCACCACCATTTCAAACCCGGTTGCTTCTCCCACAGGAAACACAACCTATACTGTTTCCGGAACTTCGCTCGGATGCACGGGAACAAAAACCGTTTCGGTAACTGTCGTTCCATCACCTACCGTAAACGCTACGGCAAGCAGCGCCTCTATTTGCAACGGAAACTCCACTTCGCTTACGGCAAGCGGCGCGTCATCGTATGTTTGGGCGCCCGCGAACGGCGGCGGCCTGAGTTGTATCAGTTGCTTTAACCCGGTTGCCAATCCGACAACAACAACCGTCTATACACTTACTGGCAGTATCGGATCCTGCGCCGATACAACTACACTGACCATCAATGTTTCTTCCATCGCCGTTTCCATCACCGGAAACAATACGGCCTGTGTCGGCAGCAGCAACACGCTTACCGCTACCGCATCCAGCGGAAATCCGCCCTACACGTATTTGTGGAACCCGGCGGCAACTACACAGGTAATTACACCAACCTATACCTCTCCCGGGATAAACAATTATTCCGTGACCGTTACTGATGGATCGGGATGTATGGGTTCGCACACGTTTTCGGTTACTGTAAATGCAGCTCCTTCGGTTACGATTTCTGCCAGCAACAACGTCACCACTCTTTGTACATCAGGATCAGTATTGATTCCACTAAACACCACTACACTTACCGCCACATCACCCGGGGCGATCAGTTATTTATGGTCTCCCGGTGCAAAAACAACCCAATCAATTCAAATTGGTCCGAACCTTACACCGAGCAGCACTACCTATACAGTTGAAACTACAAATGCCGCGGGTTGCAAAGGTGTGGACACCATTCACATAAATGTAATTTCGAATCCTTATCTTTCACCGGTCGTATCTCCTGTTTCTCCTACTTACTGTTTGGGGGATTCCATTCAACCATTAACAGTAACTAACACATATCTATTTACTGCTGTTGTCTGGTCTAATGCAATGGGAGGCAACTTGTTTGTTGGCAATCCTTATCAGCCCCCTCAAAATCTTCCTGTCGGTATTACTTCCGGATGGGTTACGCAAGGAACGCTTGGCTGTTTTGCGGATCCTTCTTCGGTTTCGATTACCATTAATCCCACGGTCAACGTAACCGGCTGTCCGGATATTACTATTTGTCCGGGATTTACGGCGCAGCTTTCTGCCACCGCAGCCGGAGACACTACCGGGCTGATCTATGAATGGTGGCTGGTAAACAGCACGATCGACAGCATGCTTTATACTTCTCCCAATTCATTGTATTCGGTTCACCCCGACACAACAACTTATTATTTGGTGAGAGGATACAACGCCGGTTCCTGTTATTCTGAAAAAGATACCGTCTGGGTTTTTGTCTCGCCGGACAACGGATGCGAAATTCATATTTACAACGGCATCACGCCCAACGGCGACGGCAGCAATGACGCATGGTGGATCGACGGGATCCAATCGTTCCCGGATAACCTGGTGGTGATCTTTAACCGCTGGGGAACAAAGGTTTGGGAGGCGAGACATTATGATAACGATAAAGTAATTTGGAGAGGCACCTCGTCATCGGGACAATTGTTGCCCGACGGAACGTATTATTATATTGTAGAACTGTATAACAAAAAAGGCGAAGTTCTTTTCCACCAAAGCAAATGGGTGGAGGTAACGCGATAACGAATAAAGTATCAAGTAAAAAATGAAAATTAAAAAACATAAAGCCTCTGTGAAAATTAAAATTCTTTTTTTACTTTTTAATTTCTCCTTTTTAATTGGCGCCTTTGCCCAGCAGGATGCGCAGTACAGTCAGTACATGTTCAATCTGCTGGCGATCAATCCCGCCTCTGCAGGAAACCGCGAAGTGCTGGCAACTTCTCTTACATACCGCGACCAATGGACGGGTATTGCCGGATCACCTTCCACCAAAGCGTTTTCCATCCAGATGCCTTTGAAGAAAAAGAAGATCGGCGTGGGCGCTGAAATTATTTCCGACCGGCTGGGACCGGAGAATGCAAGCGCGGTACTGCTTTCATATGCTTACCGGATTCGTTTTCTGAAAGGACATCTTGCGCTCGGTTTGAGGGCAGGGGTCTATGATTATGTTTTTGACTGGAGCAAAATGGATTATAAAGATCTGAACGATACGTATTACATCAACAACGCAGCTTCGCGGACTTCTAAGATCGCCGGAACCGGCGACCTGGGCTTCTTTTATTATTCCCGAACATTATACTGCGGACTGGGTATGACTCACCTCAACCACGGTAAAATTTCAGACTTCGCTGTGAACGATACTACTTCCAGGCAATCGACTCATTTCTTTATTCCCGTCAGCAAAGCATTTGAGGTCGGAACCACGGTTGTCAATCCTACGATGCTGATCAAGGGCGCATCAAAAGCTCCGTCGGAAATAGACCTGGGATGCAACTTTCTTATAAAGGACCGGCTGTGGCTGGGATTTTCTCTCCGCAGCGGATACGGAATGGTGCTGCTGACCCAGTTTCAGATCACCGATAAACTGAAGGTCGGTTACTCTTATGATTACGGATCTAACCGGATCGGGCGTGCCGGAAAAGGAAGTCACGAAATAATGCTCGGATATGATATTAATATTTTTGGCACGAAAATGATGACGCCGCGGTATTTATAAAAAAGATTTTGAATTGAAATAAAAAGGTTGAATTGGTTTTGAAAAGCATTAACTACATACTGAATATGGCAAGGGTAAAGGAAACCTTCTTCTTCCTTTTCCTGTTCATCTGTTCGCTCGGGCAGGGAGCAAACGGCGCCTATGCGCAGAAAAAACCCACCGTTAAAAAAGCCGACGCGTATTATAATAACTATGAATATTCGAAAGCAATTCCTCTTTATAAAAAGGCGTCTGAAAAAAATGACGAGGCATTGAAAAAGCTGGCGGACTGCTACCGGATCATGAAAAATTATCCCGAAGCCGAAAATGCTTACGCAAAGCTGGTCTCTAAAAAACCATCCGACCCGATGATGTATTATTATTACGGCGAAGCGCTTCTGAACAACAACAAGTATGACGATGCTAAAAAACAATTCTCCGTTTATTCCACGCTGAATCCCGACGACATGAAAGGGGATCTGTATGCAAAAGCGTGTGATGAAATAAAAACGCTGCTGGTCAAGCCAGCGATCTATAAGGTTTACAATTTAGGAGATGTCAATTCACCGGTCTCGGATTTTTGCCCCGTATTTTATAAAGAAGGAATTGTTTTCGCTACCGAGCGGATCCGCGATCTTGTAAGTCATTCTGAAAGCAACTGGAACGGAAATCCCTACCTGGCGCTGGTATATGCTAAAGGAGAAAAGATAAGTTCGTATGAGAACCAGCCCGCCGGAGTAAAAAAAGATTCTGTTTATTATGAAAAGGCGAATCTCTTCGCCGAAAAGTTCAGCGGCGACGGCCATTACGGCCCCGCCTGTTTCAACAGCGATTACAGCGAGATGTTCTTTACCAAAGTGGATAATACTGTAACGAAGCGGCACAGCTCCGTTGCGCAGCCAAAACTTTATTGGACAAAACACGCGGGAGGATGGAGCAAACCCGTTATGCTTTTCTCCAGCAACGATTACGCAACGGGCCATCCTTCCCTTTCAAAAGACGGACAGTATTTATATTTTTCTTCCAACCGTCCGGGCGGGCAGGGCGGAACCGATATCTGGGTTTCCAAACGAAACGGGGACGGCTGGGATGAACCTCAAAACCTGGGGCCGGAAGTAAATACGAAAGGCGATGAAACCTTTCCGCACATAGGTACTGAAAATGTTTTGTACTTCTCTTCCAACGGGCATCCCGGTTTTGGCGGGCTTGATATTTTTTCTGCTATTCAGAAAGATAATAAATGGGGAAATGTCACCAATATGATGCCTCCCATCAATTCGACCGCCGATGATTTCGGAATTATTTTTAAAGAAGATAACGGCGGCTATTTTTCTTCCAACCGCGCAGGAGGAAAAGGAAGTGATGACCTGTATGGATTTTCGCTTTCCGGTTTGATCACTTCTGTTTCCGGAAAAATACTTCTCAGCAGCAAGACCGATGACGGCGCCCAGAATGTAAAAGTGTTCCTGCTTACCGACAAAGGAAATATCCTGCAATCCACCTCTACGGACCGGTCGGGTTTTTTCCGGTTTGAAAACCTGTTTGCCGATCAATCCTATATGATCAAGGTGGATGAGTCAGATCCCAACCTCGTGAACCAGCGAAAATATTATCTCACCGATTCAAAGAACCGGGTGGTGCGCATGATCGTAAGGGGGCAAAATGGTTTTTTCATTTTTGAAAACCTGCCGCCTGACCTGACTAAACTCGCGCCGTACATTGAAGACGATGTTTCCCTTAAGAACTTTTCTATCGCCGGAAATATGTATGCAGGCGATAACCGCACCCCCATTGAAAACACAAAGATCAACCTGCTGAACACCAAAGGGGATGTGGTTCAGTCCACCACCACCAATGCGTTCGGTTCCTTTGTTTTCATGAATTTGTCTCCCGACCAGGATTTTACGGTCACGCTCGATGCCAGCGACCCTTCCCTCGCCAAACAGAAAGTATATTTCACAAACAAAGGAGGAAAAGAAATTGCCATGGGTTCGGGAGGCTCGTTTAAGTTCCAGATCCTCTCTTCCGATAAAAACACGCTGGATCTTCTTAAAGTGGAAGACAGCCAGCTGCTCGTAGACCTGAAAGGAACGCTGTATGCAGATAAAAACGGAAAAGACCGGATAAAGAATTCGACGATCAACCTCGTGGATGAGAACGGAACCGTGGTTGGCTCTTCTCAGACCGATGATTTCGGAAATTTCAAATTCATCAATCTCGCCGTTGATAAGAATTACATGGTGCGCCTCAAAGAAGACGACCCCTCCATTTCCTTCAAGGATGTTTTCCTTGCCGATTCCAGGGGAAGAATTGTGGCCACGCTTAAATCCGCATCAGGAAAATTTTTCAGGTATACGTATATTCCTTCCGACGAAAAAGCGCTTTCAACCATTTACTTTGACGATCCGTGGCTCAAGGTATCGCAGATGCAGTCAAAAGCAAAAAAAGACAGTGCGACAAACACCATGACCATTATCGAGAATGTTTATTATGACTACCAGAAATGGAATCTTCTTCCGCAAACCATCATCACACTCAATAAAGTAGTTGGAGTAATGAAAGCAAGCCCGGACATTACGCTTGACCTGATCTCCCATACCGATTCGCGCGGCTCGGATGAGTTCAACATGAAGCTTTCCGAAAAACGCGCGCAGACCGCGGTGGATTATATAATCGCAAAAGGCATCGACAAAAAACGGCTGACGGCTATCGGTAAAGGCGAAACCCAGCTCGTGAACAAATGCAAGAACGGCGTGGAGTGCTCCGAAGAAGAACACGCGCAAAACCGTCGCACGGAATTCAAGGTGAAGAAGGCCGGGAAATAATTTCTATTTTACTTTTTAAGCTTTTTCGGAATAACACAAACCGGGATCGGTTTCATCTTGTGCTCGTTCATTTTGTTGAACCGTTTGAAGATTTCTAAAACTTTTTTCTGCCGGGCTGTTAACTTGGGACTTGAGATGGTTCGGCTCCTCTCACCACGTGCTTGAGACTTGAGACTTGAGTGTTGCATCGCCCACTCCATCTCATCGTACGATGCGCCGATCTGGTCTTCGTCCGTGCGGTTATCCGCCCATAACCCATCCACCGGCGGAGCGGAAATTATTTCCGGGATCACGCCCAGTTCCTTTGCCAGCGCATACACTTCTGATTTCATCAGGTCGGCGATCGGGCTGATGTCCACGCCTCCGTCGCCGTACTTCGTGAAAAATCCCACTCCGAAATCTTCTATTTTATTCCCGGTGCCCGCCACCAGCATTTTGTTGTGTGTGGATGTTGTGTACAGCGCCAGCATGCGCAGGCGCGACCGTGTGTTGGCCATGGAGTGATCGTCCTGGATCTCTGCAGGAAGATCCTTTTTCAGCTGGAGAAAGGTGTCCGTCAGATCCACTTCGTACGAAGAAACGTTTTTGAATTTTTTCTTCAGCCATTGAATGTGTTTGTCGGCAAGATCGAATTGTGTTTTGTTCTGCAGGATCGGCATGTTGACCACAACGACTTTCTTTCCCGTAAGCGCGCAAAGCGTGGAGGTCAGCGCAGAATCAATTCCACCGGAAACGCCTATAACAAACCCGTTCATGCCGGATCCTTCGCAATACGTTTTCAGCCAGCGGGAAATGAATTTTATCGTTTGCTGTTTCTTCATAACAAGGCCCTCTACGTCTGGAGAGGAATTTAGCCAGTCTGCCGTTCAGGCAGGGTGAGGCAAAAAAAATCCCTCTCCGATATTTCGGAGAGGGATTAAAGTTAGAAAAGTTCCTGTTTAGAATAATATTCCCACCGCCAGCACAATTCCGCCCGGAGTGAATTTTTGCTGAACCGGTGCGGGGGTTGTGCTGGAAGAGGCATAGGGTGTTTTAAGTAAATATTTTGAATCCCCATTTACTACATTCGATAATCCATAGTCATAACCGATCGAAAAAGTAAGCGCGGTTGAGCCGGAGAGATAATATTCTCCTCCTGCGCTTAACGAAACGGATAGCCGCATGAACGACATGTCTTTGGTTATGTCAATTCCTTTTGGCGGCTGGGTTGACTGACCGGTTTTGAGACTGATATCGTTGTCGTTGGCACGAACTTTTTTGCGGATCCCTATATTTAAGCGGGGCTCAAAAAAGTAACGCATGTATCCGATCTCATTGGTGCGCATTTTCAATGAAAGAGGAATATTAAAGTAGCTGGCGTTATAGGTGCGGCCAATGAGACGAACGTGTTCGTATTTACCTTTTAAACCGTTGGTGTCAGCAAGAGAAAGAATACCGTTGTCGTTATTATAATAATAATGAACTGTGTCTTGCTTTGAAGAGCCGGTAAAATCAATTTTTCCCCCCGAGGATCCAATTCCCAATCCAAATCCAAAAGCAAAATTTCCGCTGAAGGAATATTCTCCGTTCAACAACACGCCGAATTTAGCAACCACCCCGTCATTTGAAAATTTCAGCAAGTTATCGGGTTTGTACCAGAAAAGCCCGGGCAATATCGTGGCGCCGAAGCGCATATTTTTCATATCCCCGCTTTTAGCGTCCTGTGCAAAGATTGAAAGAGAAAATAAAAACAAAAGAGAAATTGTGAATAGCTTTTTCATGTTTTAATAAGTTGTATGGTGAATGATTCTAATTTTGCCTTTGTAAAATCAGAGTGCAATATTAAGAAATATTTTTAAGAATGTCCTACGAATTATCCCTCAGGGGATGGCTTCCGCCACGAATTGGCCGAATTACGAATTTCAAGTGGTGGGTGGTATTGTTCGCCTCTTTGCTTCTCGTTTCGTGCGGGAACAATCCCCTTAAGGTCGACGTCTCTTCTGTACCTGTTGATCCGGTAAAGATCGTTCGTTTCGACCGGGATTTTTTTGCGCTCGATTCCGGAAATATTGAACAGAACCTTTCCGCTCTTCAGAAAAAATACCCGGGGTTTGCCGATCTCTTCGTAAAAAATATTGTCTGCAAGAACGGAATACCGGACAGCGCCTGCATTCCAGAGATCACGAGGTTCGTTACGGACAAGGATATGCGAAGCGCCTTTGATGCCTGTCAGAATGTTTTTGGAGAGACGGGGTTGTCGGAAACCGAATCGGGACTAACGGATGTGCTGCGCCACTATAAGTATTACTTCCCGAAAAGATCCCTTCCAAAATTTTACGCGATGATGTCGGGTTTTAATTATTCCATCGCAACGGCGGATTCAAACTTCGCCATCGGGCTTGAAAAATACTTGGGCAGGAAATGCCGGTTCTATGAAATGCTCCAGATCCCTGATTATGTAAGGATCACCATGCAGAAAGAATATATCGTTCCTGACCTGACCCGCGCCTGGATGCTTCGCGAATTCCCAAACCAGAACCGAAGCGGATCGCTCCTCAGCGAAATGATCTACCAGGGAAAGATCCTCTACCTCGAAGACGCCTTAATCCCGGAAATGAACGACACCCTGAAGATCGGCTTTACAAAAAAACAGATGGACTGGTGCAACGAACACGAAAAGGATGTGTGGGGACATTTGGTGCAGAATAAGTTTCTCTATTCAAAGGCCGTGGACGTAGTTACAAAGTTCACAGGGGAAGGCCCGTTCACTACCGGGTTTGTTAAAGAATCTCCGGCGCGCACCGGCGTTTGGATCGGATGGAAAATAGTGCGGGATTATATGAAAGCAAATCCGAAAACAACACTGGAACAGCTGATGAATGAGAATGATCCGCAGATGATATTATCAAAATCAAAATATAAACCGTAAGGGAAGAGGAATAAGGTATTGGGTATAGGGAAACAGCCTTGCACCTGATCCTCTCGATACCTGATTCCTGATACCCAATACTTTTTCACTATGAAAACATCTGAAATTAACTTTAAAGTAACGCTTGACGAAAACAACCTTCCGCTGTCTATCGATTGGGACGCCGGCAGCATGAATGAAAAAGGTTCCTGCAAAAGCGTCCTGATCTCTTTGTGGGATGCGAAAGAAAGCAATACGCTGAAGATCGATCTTTGGACAAAAGACATGCTGGTGGATGAAATGAAGATCTTTTTTCACCAAACCCTGCTCTCTATGGCCGACACACTGAAGCGCGCAACCGGAGAAGAAAAACTGGCGGAAGACCTCAAAGACTATTGCGTCCACTTCGCGGAGAAGACAAACCTGATAAAGAAAGATTAAATATTTTGTTCGAATCGCGAATGAAAACAAATATTCGAATATTCGCCGCTATTCGCTGTTCGTACGATTAACTTTTTACTCTACTTTTGTCCCATTAAAATAAAATCATGAAAAATATTTCTCTCGCCATAAACGGAATCCTGGTAATCGCCGTTGCCTTTCTTTTTTACAAAACATTTTCCGGTTCAAAATCCGAAATCGCTTCAGCAACATCCGTAAACGATTCACTTGTTCAGCCGGTGGTTCCGCTTTCTGCAAAAACAATTGCTTCGCTGCCGAAAGGCGTTGCGTTCGCTTTTGTAAATGCGGATACCATTTTTGCCCATTACGAGTTTGCTAAAAAAGCAAAAGCGGCCGGGGAAGGGCGCGTGCTCAACTACCAGAAATCCTATCAGCAGAAAGTGGAATCGTTCCAGAAAGAATATGATGATTATGTTCAGAAAGCAGGCGCCGGCGGATACACCAAAGAACAGGGCCAGGCCATTGAAGCCGGATTACAAAAAAAGAAAGACGATATCGTGACCATGGAACAAAACCAGGATAAAGTGATGGCGGAACTGGATAATTCAACTATCCAGGTTCAGAGCAAGGTTTACAGCTATCTTTCGCGATTCAACAAAGAGCATGGTTATTATTGTGTGCTGGCGTATACGCTTACCGGCGGCGGTGTTCTTGGAATTAATGACTCGCTCGATGTTACCCGCCAGGTGCTGGAGGGATTGAACGCTGAATACAAAGCATCACAAGGAAAATAATCTACTCCTTCCGCTTCTTATAACGGCATATCCCCTCATCCAGGAACTGCTTGTAGGTTTCTATGTCCGGCGTGTTGCCGCGCGGCTGGGCAAGTTTCTTCGCGTTGTTGTCCAGCAAAACATAATACGGCTGTGAATTGGTTTTGTAAACGGCCGTCTGCATATCGCTCCACTTATTTCCCTGCGTTTTTATTTTCTTTCCTGTAGCCGGAGAAACGATCTGGTCTTTTTCTGGAAGCGGCGTTTTGTCGTCCACGTAAAGAGAGATCAGCACATATTCTTCGCGCAGGCGTTTCAGGATTTCAGGATCGCTCCACACGTTGTCTTCCATCTTGCGGCAGTTCACGCAGCTCCACCCGGTGAAATCGATCATTACCGGCTTGCCCTGGTTCTTCGCATACGCCATTCCTTCATTGTAATCATGAAAGCACGACAGATCATGCGGACAATGCCCTCCATCGGTTTTACCGGAGTTCCACTCCTTATAAAAATCAGGAGGAGGAAAACCGCTGATGATCTTTAAGGGGGCGCCCCATAAGCCGGGAATTAAATAGATCGTAAAGCTCAGTACAACTACCGCAAACAACAGCCTCGGTATGGAAAGATGTTTTATTTCGCTGTCGTGTGAGAATTTTATTTTCCCGAGCAGGTACATTCCCCAAAGCCCGAAGATGATGATCCAGAGCGCTACAAAAATCTCCCGCTTGAGAATTCCCCAGTGATACGCCAGGTCCACGTTGGAGAAAAATTTCAGCGCAAGGGCCAGTTCAATAAATCCCAAACTAACTTTTATGGCGTTGAGCCAGCCTCCCGATTTTGGAAGCGTGTTTAACCATGCCGGGAATATGGCGAACAAGGCAAAGGGGACGGCTAGTGCAATTGAAAATCCCGCCATACCAATTAATGCACCCATATTATTTCCGCCTTGCATTACAACCGCCAGCAATCCGCCAATTACAGGAGCTGTACAGGAAAATGAAACAAGGGCAAGTGTAAATGCCATAAAAAAAATTCCTATCAATCCTCCCCTGTCTGCAGCCCGGTCGCTTCTGTTCACCCATGAACTGGGCAGTGTAATTTCAAATGCTCCAAAAAAGGAAACGGCAAATACAATAAATATGACGAAGAAAGCCAGGTTAAACCATACATCGCTTGCCATGCTGTTTAATGCATCGGCGCCAAACAGCTTGGTAATGATAAATCCGAGGGCTACATATATCAGGACAATAGAAACAGAATATACCGATGCGTTTTTGATCCCGGTTTTCCGGTCCTTGCTTTGCTTGATGAAAAAACTAACGGTCAGCGGGATCATGGAAAACACACAGGGCGTTAGCAGCGCAAGCAATCCTCCGATCAGTCCCTGGATGAAAATGGACCATGCCGATAGATTTGAATACGTATCTCCTGCAAGATTTCCACAGTCGTCGTTGAAGTTTTCATCATCAACGATCGCTTTTGTTGCTGCCGTATCCATTTTTGAAATCGCTGCTGTGTCAGAATCTTTGGTTGCCGCAACGGTATTGGTCTGCACTGCGCCATTTTTTCCTTCGATCTTAAACTCAAAATCCACATCCGTAGGAGGCAGGCACATCTGGTCATTACAGGTTTGAAAATTCAGCAGCCCCTTGACAGAAAATGATTCCTGAGAAAGAATTTTTATTTTTTGCTTATAGGTTACTTCGTGCTCGTAGAACTTAACATTCATCTCAAAATTCTTGTCGTACATTTTCTCGGGAGCCGGCTCAAGGATCTTTCCGTTCAGAGAATAATTCTTGCTCTTATCAAAACTGAAGGTGAGGGAAATGGGGCCGTCGTTGCTTTCCTGCTGCATGGAATAGATGTGCCATCCTTTATCCATAGTGGCCTTCAGCAGCAGTTCCGCCTCTGTGTCGGATGTTTTGTTCACTGTGAAATGCCATTTTACGGGGTTCTGGATCTGCGAAAAAAGTGACGCAAACGGAATGATCAGCAAAAAGGTGATTAACGACTTGATACTCCTCATGGTATTTGTTTTGTACTTCCAAAGATAGGCATTTGAATTAAAAAACAATTGTTTTAACTTTTTTTCACGCTGAGAGCCAGCTCCTTAGAAAATATTTTTTTTAGAAAAGTTGGTTTGACAAAAAAGATTATACATTTGCCGCGCAATGAAAAACAACACAATCGCTCTCGTCATTATTATTACGCCTGGCAAAGCGTAGCGGGAAAGATTTGTGTAAAAACATATTGAAGCTCTTCCCGCAAATGCGAGAGGGGCTTTTTTGTTTCTCCCCCTTGCAAAGGGGGATGCCCGCAGGGCAGGGGGATTTGGCTGTAAAAACATGTTTCTGGCTATGAATAAACAGGCGGTGAAGAAAAAATGAAAATGAAAAAACTAACGATCATTATTATCAGCATCATCGTGGTGAAACCACCCGGGTGAGATTGCTTTGTCAAAAATTACAAAAGCTCTTCTCACCAAACGTGGAAGGGCTTTTTTGTTTCATGTCCCCCTCTGGAGGGGGCAGGGGGAGGAAAAAAATAATAACAACCTCGAGGCAGATACAAAACATCGCTTCGGGATAAAACAACAAACAAAATGTACTACGACAAAAACACGGTTCTCTTCAACAACGGAAAATTTCTGAAAGCATCCGAAGTAACGACTGATCTGTACGGACAAACCCTGCATTACGGCTACGGGGCCTTCGAGGGAATCCGCTCGTATGAAGCATCCGGAAAAGCAAAGATCTTCAAGGCAAAAGAACATTACGAACGATTAAAACGCTCTTGCGATCTCATCCATATACCTTTTGGGTATTCTGTAAAAGAAATGGAAGAGTTGTCATACGAGGTGTTGAAAAGAAATGATCTCCAGGATGCCTACCTGCGCCCGCTCGTTTACTGTGATCCGAACATGAGCCTGAACAAGCCAACGAAAGTAAATTTCATGATCTGCGCGTGGAAATGGGGAAATTATCTCGGAGATAAACTTCTGCGCCTTTGCCTCTCTTCTTACCAGCGCCCGAATCCAAGATCGGTAAAAGTGGAGGCGAAGGCATGCGGCCACTACGTGAATTCCATCCTTGCTACCGTTGAAGCAAAAGAAAAAGGATTCGATGAAGGATTGCTGCTCGACATGTACGGAAACATAGCCGAAGGCCCCGGAGCAAATTTTTTCTGCGAAAAGAATGGAAAACTTTTCACCCCTCCGCTCGGAAATATACTGCCCGGAATCACACGCGCTACCGTTCTTGAATTATGCGACGAACTCAACCTGCCTTACGAGGTCCGGCATTTACAGCCTTCTGAATTATTAAGCATGGACGGAGCTTTCTTCTGCGGAACCGCTGCTGAAGTGATCGGCATCGAATCGGTGAACGATGTGTCGTTTCAAAAACCGTGGAGCAAAACGCTGGGAGCAAAACTCCAGCAAGCATATTCGGAACTTGTCCGTGAAAAAAAATATAGATCAGAACGGATAAAATAACCAATAATAAATTCCCCTCTCTCTCCAAAGGAGAAGGTCCGGGGTGAGACAAAATGAATCATTATAGTAAACATATCACGCAAGATCCAACACTGCCGGCAGCAAGAGCCATGCTTCACGCAACCGGTTTTAAGGAAGAAGATTTTTTAAAACCTCAGATCGGTATCGTAAGCACGGGCTACGAAGGAAATCCCTGCAACATGCACCTGAACGAACTGGCCACCTTCGTAAAGAACGGATGCAAAAAGTCCGGCACCATGGGACTTATCTTCAACACCATCGGTGTGAGCGATGGCATCTCCATGGGAACGGAAGGAATGCGGTATTCACTTCCCTCGCGCGAGATCATCGCCGACAGCATCGAATCGGTGGTGAGCGCACAGCATTACGACAGTTTTATTGCCGTTGTCGGTTGCGACAAAAATATGCCGGGAGCCATGATGGCGATGGCGCGGTTGAATCGACCTGCCATACTGGTCTACGGCGGTACGATCGCGTCGGGATGCCACAACGGAAAAAAGCTGGATGTGGTCAGCGCGTTTGAATCGCTGGGGGAAAAACTTTCCGGAAAAATATCTGAACAGGAATTTAAAAATGTAGTGAAGAAAGCTTGTCCCGGCCCCGGCGCCTGCGGAGGAATGTACACCGCAAACACCATGGCCGTAACGATGGAAGCCATGGGACTTACCCTCCCCCGATCTTCTTCCACTCCAGCCGTGAGCGGTGCCAAGAAAAAAGAGTGCGAAGAAGCCGGAAGAAAAATGACGACGCTGCTGAAGAACAATTTGCTTCCTGAAAAATTATTTACAAAAAGGTCTTTTGAGAATGCAATAACCGCTGCGGTGGCGCTGGGAGGTTCCACCAACCTGGTTCTTCATCTGCTTGCGGTTGCAAAAACCGCCGGCGTAAAACTTTCGCTGCATGATTTTGAAAGAATAAGCCGGCGCACCCCGGTTCTGGGTGATTTGAAACCGAGCGGAAAATTCCTGATGGAGGACCTTCACGAAGCGGGCGGAACTCCGGCGGTGATGAAATATCTTTTAGAAAGAAAACTTCTCCACGGAGATTGTTTGACCGTCACGGGAAAAACACTGGAAGAAAACCTTGTAAGTGTTCCTTCTTTGAAAAAGAAACAATCTGTTTTTCTTCCCGCGGAAACTCCCGTAAAGGAAACCGGCCACTTGAAAATACTTTTTGGAAACCTGGCACCCGACGGGGCCGTTGCAAAAATATCCGGCAAAGAAGGCGAATTGTTTTCCGGAACAGCAAAAGTTTTTGACGGCGAAAAAGAGGTGAACGAAGCCATCCTCGGAAACAAAATAAAAAAGGGCGACGTGGTGGTGATCCGTTACGCAGGGCCGAAAGGAGGTCCGGGAATGCCCGAAATGCTGAAGCCCACTTCCCTGCTCATGGGTGCCGGGCTCGGCAGCGACGTGGCGCTGATAACCGACGGACGATTTTCCGGCGGGTCACATGGATTTGTGGTCGGGCATATCTCTCCTGAAGCGTTTGACGGGGGAATGATCGCATTGCTCCGCGACGGAGATAAGATCACGATCGATATAAATAAAAACTCCATTCATGCGCATTTGTTCTTTGACGAAATAAAAAATCGCAAACGTGGCTGGAAAAAACCGGAACTGAAAGTGAAGTCGGGATACCTGTATAAGTACGCAAAACTGGTATCGTCGGCTTCGGAAGGATGTGTAACTGATTCAAATTAACTATGGAAACAACTACGATAAAAGAAAAAACAAAAACCCTGACAGGCGCCGAGGCTGTTGTAAAATGTTTGCTCGAAGAAAACGTGAACCTGCTTTTCGGTTATCCCGGCGGCGCCATCATGCCGGTGTATGATGCGCTTTACGGATATGAAAAACAACTTCGTCATGTTTTGGTTCGCCACGAACAAGGCGCCATACATGCGGCACAAGGTTATGCGCGCGCTACAGGAAAGGTCGGTGTCTGCATCGCAACCTCCGGGCCCGGCGCAACCAATCTCATAACCGGGCTTGCCGATGCAATGGCCGACAGCACGCCGGTAGTTTGTATCACCGGACAAGTTCACTCACATCTTCTGGGCAGCGACGCGTTCCAGGAAACGGACATGATCGGCTTATCGACCACGGTCACCAAGTGGAACACGCAGGCCGTTCGCGCAGAAGACATACCCGCTGCGCTGGCAAAAGCTTTTTATATAGCACGAACGGGAAGGCCGGGGCCGGTGCTCATCGATATCACCAAAGACGCACAATTCGGAAAAGCAGAATTCCGCTATGAAAAATGCAAGGGGCTTCGTTCGTACGTTCCTTATCCGAAAGTGGACATGGAAAAAGTTCGGCAAGCGGCAACGCTGATCAACAAAGCAAAGCGCCCGTTTCTTTTATTCGGGCAGGGTGTTGTTTTGGGTGGAGCGGAAAAAGAATTAAAATCTTTTCTTGAAAAAACAGGAATGCCGGCAGCGGGAACACTGCTCGGCCTTTCTGCTTTGCCTACCGATCATCCGCAACATGCGGGAATGCTCGGCATGCACGGAAATTATGCGCCCAACCTGCTGACGAATTACTGCGACGTTCTGATCGCCGTAGGCATGCGGTTCGACGACCGTGTAACCAGTGACGTGAACCGGTATGCGAAACAGGCAAAAATAATTCACCTTGATGTCGACGCTTCCGAAATAAATAAAGTAGTGAAGTGTGATCTGCCTTTGCCGGGAGATTGCAAAGAAACGCTTCACTTATTACGTCTTGCCGCAAATTCAAACGATCATTCGGCCTGGGTGGACGAGTTCAAAAAACTCCGCAGCGTGGAATATGAAGCCGTGATAGAGAAAGAATTCTTTCCGGAGAATTCTGCTTTATCGATGGGCGAAGCGCTCCGTCTGCTGAATGAAACGAAAAGCCCTGACACGATACTGGTAACCGATGTCGGACAACACCAGATGATCGCTTCGCGTTATTTTAAATTCGAGACCTGCCGATCCCAGATCACATCCGGCGGACTCGGCACGATGGGCTTTGCTTTGCCTGCAGCGCTCGGTGCAAAAATGGGCGCTCCTGAAAGAGACGTGGTTGCGGTGATCGGCGATGGGGGTTTTCAGATGACGATACAGGAACTCGCCACCATCGCACAGGAAAAGACAAATGTTAAGATCCTTCTGCTCAACAATAATTTTCTGGGCATGGTTCGCCAGTGGCAGGAATTGTTTTTTGACAAACGGTATTCCCATACAGAAATGCAGAATCCGGATTTTCAAACACTGGCAAAAGGATTCGGTATCGCATCGAAAAAAGTAACTGAAAGAAAAGAACTGAAAGGCGCCATGCAGGAAATGATGAGCAGCCCGTCCGCATACTTGCTGGAAGTCGTTGTGGAAAAAGAAGAAAATGTTTTTCCCATGATTCCTGCCGGAGCGGCGGTTGATGAAGTGCGATTATGCTAAAATAAATAAAACAAATGCAAAATCAATACACCCTCTCCGTTTTTTCCGAACACCGCATCGGCATGCTCATGCGGCTGACCACCCTTCTCTCGCGCAGGCATGTGAACATTGAAAGCATCACGTGTTCCGAATGCGAAGTAGAAGGAATCTTCCGCTACACTATCGTTGTCTGCTGCGATGAAAATTTAGCCAACAAGATCGCGCGGCAGATGGAAAAGCAGGTGGAGGTGTTCAAGGCGTTTGCCCATTCCGGCTGTGAAACGGTTTTCAGAGAGATCGCATTGTACAAAGTTCCCCTGAAAACCCTCAGCGGGCAGCTTGAACTTGTTCTGCGGAAACACAACGCTTCGGTGGTCGCGCTGGAATCTTCTTTTGCCATCGTTGAAAAAACGGGACACGAAGAAGATCTGCTCAGCCTGCTGCGCGAACTGAAAAATTTCGGAGTGCTTGAATTCGCCCGTTCCGGAAGAGTGGCTATGTCAAAACCGATGAAACCTCTTCAGGATTATTTAAATGAAATGGAATTATATAATAACTAAAAACAAAAAAGTTATCTACTAAACTACGAATCACTACTAATGTACTAATACGGGACTTCTTCTCGACTGACGCATTAGTACATTAGTAAAGATTAGTAAATCAGCAGGTCTCTTTCTAAAATTCAAATCTTAAAACCAAATACAGTATGGCACAATTAAATTTTGGCGGAGTCATGGAAGATGTAGTGACCCGCGAAGAGTTTCCTCTTGAAAAAGCAAAACAAGTCCTGAAGAATGAAACCATGGCGGTGATCGGCTATGGCGTTCAGGGCCCGGGACAGGCAATGAACCTGCGCGATAACGGGTTCAATGTGATCGTCGGGCAACGGAAACATTCTGCTTCCTGGCAAAAGGCGCTAAGCGACGGGTGGCAAGAAGGCGTTTCTCTTTTCGAACCGGAAGAAGCCGCAAAGCGAGGAACGATCCTTATGTTCCTTTTATCTGATGCGGGACAGATACAACTATGGCCTATACTGAAAAATAATCTCACCGAAGGCAAGGGGCTTTATTTTTCTCACGGCTTCGGCGTTACTTTTCACGAACAGACCGGCATCGTTCCGCCCAAGAAGGTAGATGTGTTCCTTGCCGCGCCAAAAGGATCGGGCACTTCGCTCCGCCGGTTATTTCTCCAGGGAAAGGGACTGAACTCCAGCTATGCGGTGTTCCAGGATTTCACAGGAAGAGCAAAAGAGCGCGCATTGGCTGTTGGGATGGGGATCGGGTCGGGATATTTATTTGAAACGGATTTCCGCAAAGAAGTTTTTTCGGATCTCACCGGAGAGCGGGGCGTACTGATGGGCGCTATCGCAGGACTTTTTGAAGCGCAGTACAAAGTGTTGCGCAAACACGGGCACTCCCCTTCCGAAGCATTTAACGAAACGGTGGAAGAGCTCACGCAAAGCCTGATGCCGCTTGTTGCAGAAAAAGGAATGGACTGGATGTATGCGAACACTTCCACTACCGCGCAACGCGGTGCGCTGGACTGGAGACACCGGTTTCGCGAAACAACACTTCCGTTGTTTGAAGAATTATACGCCAGCGTTTCTTCCGGAAAAGAGGCCCGTGTGGTGATCGAAGCAAATAAAAAACCCGATTACAGAAAGAATCTTGAAAAAGAGTTGGCAGAGCTCCGCGACAGCGAACTCTGGCAGGCAGGAAAACAGGTGCGGTCCTTACGCCCGGAAAATAAAAATTAAAATGAGAACAACTGAAACACAAAACGGGTCGCTTGAAAAAATTCGAACGGCAAAGAACAATCTGAAAAATATAGCTTCACTTACGCCGCTGCAGCTAAATAATTTTTTGAGTGAAAAGTTCAATGCCTCTGTTTTTTTGAAACGGGAAGACCTGCAGGTGGTACGCTCTTTCAAGATCCGCGGGGCGTATAATAAAATTTTCTCACTGGGAAAAGCTGCAAAAGAAAGATCGGTCGTATGTGCCAGCGCCGGCAACCATGCGCAGGGTGTTGCTTATTCCTGTGCGCTGCTTGGAATACAGGGAACTGTCTTTATGCCGCTTCCCACGCCGAAACAAAAAACAGATCAGGTACGATGGTTTGGAAAGGATTTTATCGTTGTGCGTTTGACGGGAGACACCTTTGACGATTGCTGTGAAAAAGCAAAACGGTTTTGCGAAGAGAACAACAGCTTGTTCATTCATCCCTTTGATGACGAGCAGGTGATCGCCGGACAAGGAACGCTTGCTTTGGAGTTGCTTGAACAAAGTGCAGCACACATCGATTATCTTTTTATTCCTATCGGCGGCGGCGGACTTGCGGCCGGAATGGTAAACGTTTTCAAAACACTGAGCCCGAAAACAAAGCTCGTCGGTGTAGAACCGGAAGGCGCTGCAGGAATGAAAAGATCGCTGGAGGCAGGGCGCGTATTGTCACTATCAGAGATCGATCGGTTTGCAGACGGCGCCGCAGTAAAACAGGTGGGCGACCTTACATTTTCTCTTTGTAAAAATTTTCTTGATGCTGTTGTTCTCGTTCCCGAAGGAAAGATCTGCTCTTCCCTGCTGGAGCTTTATAACCGCAGCGCCATCGTTACTGAGCCGGCCGGCGCGCTTTCAGTTGCTGCGCTGGATCTTTTCAGCGAGGAAATAAAAGGAAAAAATGTAGTCTGTGTTGTTTCCGGCGGGAATAACGACATCGGCCGCATGGAGGAAATAAAAGAACGCTCGCTGGTCTTCGAAGGATTCAAACATCATTTTCTCGTTAACTTTCCTCAACGGGCCGGCGCGTTAAAAGAATTTGTGAATCAGGTGCTCGGTGATGGGAACGACATCACTCGTTTTGAATACCTGAAAAAAACCAACCGCGAAAAAGGCGCGGTTCTGATCGGGATCGAACTTGGGAAAAAAGAGGATCTGCCCGGGTTGAAAGAACGGATGGGAGCCAACGGCTTTACCTTTAGTTACGTTGATCCGGGAAGCGAAATCTTTTCTTTTTTACTTTAATAAACACTTCCTATAAAAAGAACAGAACCAGGAATTCACCCTAATTGTGGTTTGACTTATTGATTTTTTGGAATCAAAGTCGAAGCAAATCGTTGGAAAATTTTGTAATAATTTGCACTTTCATGGATCGGGAACGTTTTTGATTGGATTTTGGCTCCCATTTCGTCTTTTATGGCATTTAAAAACGACTGTCATTGAACCATCGGTCGCTCTAACCCCAAAAAGAGGCTTCAATAGAAACTTAAATTTTATACAAAGTTTGTTTCTGCAGGCTGTATATTATTGGTCCTTTTGTAAACTTCGTTTTAATGATAGTAAAAAGAGAGCTGAAGCTGTGGTGCGTATATGCGCTCCCTCCGGCTCGATGATCATTAAATGCAATTTTATTAAAGATGCGGATTTCGTTACTAAAACCCAGGATTTCCCTGAATTCAAAGCTGCAAATAGCTGATGAGGATTTCTTTGGCGCTTTGAGAAGAACAGAATACAGCAGGCTTGACTCCACCAACCATACTTACCTTGATTACACCGGCGGAAATTTATATCCGGCCTCTCTGCTAAAAAAACATCATGCACTGCTGGCTAAAAATGTATTTGGAAATCCACATTCGGGCAATCCGACTTCCCGGTATTCAACGGAATTAATCAATGAAACCAGAGAAAAAGTTTTACGTTTTTTTAATGCCGACGATTATATCTGTGTGTTCACCCAGAACGCAACCGGCGCGCTTAAAATAGTCGGAGAGAGCTATCCTTTTAATGAAAAGAGCTCTTTTGTACTTCTTATCGACAATCATAATTCTGTTAATGGCATTCGCGAATTCTGCAACAGCAAGGGGGGAGCGGCTAAATATGTTCCTATACAATACAAAAATCTTGAAATAGACGAACCCGCGCTGAGGAAATCGATTGATGAAACAACAAAAGGCGAGAACAACTTGTTTGCATTTCCCGCTCAATCAAATGTGTCGGGATTAAAACACGACCTTAAATGGATCTCCTATGCCCAAAGCAAAGGATTTGACGTGTTGCTGGATGCGGCGGCGTTTGTTCCTACTTCTAAACTGGATCTTTCGTTGGTAAAACCGGAATTTGTTTCTGTTTCGTTCTATAAAATATTCGGATACCCGACAGGAGTTGGTTGTTTGCTGATCAGGAAATCTGCTTTTCATAAATTAAAAAAGCCCTGGTTTGCCGGCGGAACCGTTTCTTTTGCTTCTGCCGTTAATCAAACTTATTTCCTGACCGACTCCCACGAACGGTTTGAAGACGGCACCGTAAATTACCTCGATATTCCCGCTGTTAAATTCGGACTTGAATACATTGGATCCATTGGCCTGAATCGAATTTCAAAAAGAGTGCATTCATTGATTGAAACGCTGGCGGCTGAATTAAATAAGATAATTCACGACAACGGCCAGCCGGTTATAAAAATTCTGGGGCCGAAGAGTTTTTCAAATCGCGGCGGGACATTGATCATGAACTTCCTGGATATTAACGGGGAGCAATATCCAAACGGAGAATTTGAAAAACGGGCTAACGATAATTTGATCTCTATTCGTTCGGGATGTTTTTGTAATCCCGGCATTGATGAAATAAATAATTGTGTCACAAAAGACGAAGTAACAGCGTACTTTACCGACAGAAAAGAAGAGGATTACGATGAGTTCATTTCTTATCTAAAAGAAATTCGGGGGGCTACTCGGGTTTCGGTGGGGATCGCCACTACGGAGAAAGACATTATTAAATTTACTTCTCTTGTCAGGTCGCTGCAGAATAAGGCCGTTGCCAACAGCCTGTTGTCAAAAAAGAAAGTAAGCGGCTATTAGTTCTTCGATCCGGAAGAACAAGGGGTAATCTGGTTCCACAAAGAAATAATTTCTAGATCAGAGAAAACCGCAGGCTCACTCCCGCATTGGTATTCGAGGATTTGAACGAAGTGGAAATGCGCGGGTTGGTGAATAACCAATCATAAAACAACCGTACGGTTATTCGCTGGGTAACCTGGTAATCAAGCGAGTTTTTAAGCGAGTAAATAATTTGTCCCGCCGTTGGCTGCGTCACTTCCTCTACCACCTTTCGAATTACCGTCAGGTTCTGCCGTATGGAAAAATCTACTTTCAGGTTCAGGTCGCTCTTGATCGATTTTTTGTTCTTGCCTTTGCTGAAAGGATTTTTCAGCTCCAGGTTTTTCCACCGGTAGCCGGTTCCGAAAACATATTCCTTGCTGTTTATTTCTGTAAGCTGGTTATTGGCAAAGCTCAGCGCCAGGTTGCGTTCTTTTTTAATTTCTGCGTTTAACTGCAAGCTGTTCTGCAGCGACACGTCCACTTTGATCAGCGGGCTGAACTGTTCGGCAATGGTAACAGCGTTAATTTGTTCATAGAACATGTAGTTGCCATTTACGTCGGTTGTCGTCGGCCGGCCTTCAACTATTTTTGAATTCAGATTGTTCGTATACGAGAAACTGTAAGAAGACCGGTAGGCGTGGCTCAGCGTAATGGATTTGAAAATTTTCTTCAGCGATTTTATTTTTCCTAATCCATCATACGTTACGCGCCAGTTGGGTGCCGGGCGGTTGGGAAAGGTTTTATTCGGATACGTACTGGCATCCTTTCCCGAGTAAGCAGAAAGGAAAGCGAACATCAATGTGGATTGAGAAGTGGGGCCATATCCTTTGTGATACGTGTGTCCGTCTGTTCCGGTATAGGTGGTTGATGAATAAGAGTTGGAATTTTGCTCCGCCTGCGCTGCAGAAATTATTTCACGGTTATCCAGGAATTTCTGGAATGCATCCGACGCAAAATTATCTTTCATTTTTTCAAATGCCGTACCCCAGGTGATAAATGACATGCTGAAGTTTCCGCTTTCCGTAGGTGATTGATGCAGGAACGAAGAATCCATCAGGAGAGAATTAAATCCCCATCTGTAAAACTCGCTTTTGTTCTTAGAAAGGTTTCTATTGGCCGTGAGTTCTACTTTGAATCCCGGCAGCGGTTCAATGTTGGCCCTTCCGGTAATGTTGGTTGTCTGGTTCTGCGTGAACGGCACGTTAAGCGATCTTGTTTTCCACAGCCAGTTTTGTGAAGCGGCATAATCCGTGAATTCCATTCCGGATCCGCCGAAGTGATGCTGCTGCCCGAAAACAAATCCGGGGCCGGGAGCAAATTGTGATTTTGAATTCATTCCCATGTATTGTGTGCTATCGTGGTATCCGGCAAGCGACATGCCTTCGCTGTTGGTAACGTTGACAGAAACATTCTTCAGCATCATGGCCGATCTTGCAACATACTGCGGGAGCAGAAATGGTTTCTTCTCTTTTTTCTTTGCCGTGTCCTGCGGATTTTTGGGTGCGGGTATTTTGGGATTTACAGAAGGAACCGAGGTTTTTGAGCCAAGCTTCGGTTTCACCTCTTCCTTTTTCTTTATTCCCTGGTTGACCTTTTTCAGGAAAGGAACCTTGTTATACAGCGTCAGCATGTTTGCCTGCAGGTTCAGTGTTTTCTGGTTTCCGTTCTGAAGCATGTTCCCAAGCGAATCGGCACTGTACAGGGCGCGCGTCCATTTGTAGTCGGTGGAATAGCCGGCGTTAGCGGTCACCCAGTCCAGCATCGGAAATTTGTTGATCGGAACGGTGTAATCCACTTTTACTTTCTGGGTGTACATCGTATTGTTTCCGCCTGCCATAATATTTTTCTTGATCTCGTCTTTTTCTCCTTTGGTGTCGATCGCTCCGAACGGTTCTAAAACGCGGCTGTCGTTCTCGGCATGAAAATCCAGTTTCAGCGACTTGGAAATATCGTATTTCATGTCGTAGAGCCGGGCCATCGTGAACTTCTTGTCAAAAAAAGTATCCATCGGAATATCCATTCCGGTGGTGTTGCGGTCAAGCCGTTCCGCGTAGTGCCGGTTCACATCCAGCATGAAAGAATATTTACTTGGATACGGGTTGAAATTGAAATCCTTAACAAGCGCAAATACTTTCTTATTCAGGAACTTCACGCCCTTGAACGGCTGGATGTTCTTCGGATTGGCATTATAGCCCCAAACCACTCCGGTGCGGTAATCGCGCATGTTGTTGAACTTGATCATGGGGCCGTGATTATGAAACATCGAATAGGAATAGTTGAAAGCAAAATTTTCCACATCGTAAATGTGATTCTTTTTTGACTTTTTTCCTTTTTCTTTTTTCACATTCGTGAAGTTGATGCTCTTGCGGTCGGTCTCGTCAATGGTCCTGCTCTTCAGATCTTTTTTCAGGCTGTCGTTCGGAAGCGCGTTGATGACATCGTTCAGGTAAATATCCGGATCGAGCGGATTGTATTCCGGGCGGATAATGGCCTGCGAATAGCCAACGTACATCGGCAGGTTGATCCCCCAGCCGCTGGGCATGAATTTATTCAGGGCGATCTGCGATGAAATATCATACTGGTATTTTGTTTCTTTCTGCCGCTCGCTGATTTTTTTATCAATGCTTCCCCACCCGGGCGTGCTGTAATTTCCGGCGAGTGTTAAAGATCCCAGGTCGGCAAGTTTGGTGGTGACACGCGCGGTGCTTGCCCATCCGCCTTTCTCATCAAAGTCGGCAAGGCGAAGTTCGTTCACCCAGACTTCAGCGCATTTTGGCAAGCCGTCATCATCCGTTCCGGCTCCGGTTTTTTTCGGATTTCGTATTCCGATCATAATGGTCCGCACTTCGCTCAGGTTGGGATTTCCTTTTACATAAACCGTTCGTGTGTTTCCTTCCGGGTCAGTAACGTTAACGGCATAGCGCTGGGTGAGCGAAGCGGTTCCGTTGAAAATTTCTCCATTGCGTTTTTGCTTGGCGTCCTGCAGATCGGCAAAGACCAGTTCCATTTCATTTTCTGCCCTCCAGACTTTATAGCGGTCATCTTCATTGCTGTTATCGTAAGAGCCGGGCGCCGTTACTTTCAGCGGGATCTCGTATTCGTAATAGTTCTGTGTATAATCTGTTCCCAGCCGGATAAAACAGGTAAGGTCGTTGTCGTGCAACGCCGGACCTGCAGCCTGTGCTTCGGCATGAACATACATGCGTAGTTTTTTATACGTGCGAACATCGAACTCAACGTTCTTGTACGTGGCGCGGGCGTCTCCGTCTTCCAGGTTACAGGTCTTGAGCGCCATGGCCTGCTCGTTCATGTGAATTGGATTGGATGGCCCATAGGTAAGCTGTTGCTCGATCTTCGGAGGAAGAACATAGTTCACTGGCGTCTTGGTTCCGTTCTCTTCATAGTTAACAGCTGAAATATCAAAGCTGGTTCCTGAATTATCGTCGCCGAGGTATTCTCCGTCTCCTGCAATATTGTAGGAATATTTTCTCCACTCGCCGCGGATCAGGTCCACTTTCGCCATACGGACCACTACGGGTTTGTCAAAACCGCGGAGAATCATGCGGATGAAACGGATGGATTTAAAATCTTCGATGTTGCCGTACTTGGCTTCGAATTCATGCACCGGAATTTTTATCTGGTACCACTTAACATCGATCGGCGCGTTGTCAATAGA
>JAHEYJ010000134.1 GCA_023251675.1 Bacteroidota bacterium | reverse complement strand
GACGAATGATTCGTTGAGGAAAAGTTTTTTTAATTCTTTTTCATCGTACTTTTTTTGCTTTGCAATGGCTTCAAACAGCAGCATGTATTTGTTTGATTCTCCGCGGACGTGAAACGAAGCATATCTTCTGAAATACCCTTTTTCATGGCTGTTCATTGCCTGGATAAGGTCGAATATATCTTCAGATGCATTCATGCGATTACTAAGAATGATTTAAGAAGCTAAGTTAGAATATTTTTCATTTTCACTCATTTGTATATGAAATTCCTTAACCAATTACCCTTTAACTAACAATAATATTCGTTTTTGTGATTTCTCGAAAGATAATAATGTAGTAATTAAAATTTCATTTTTTGAAACCGTTGGAGTATCTTTAGAAGAAATAAATTTTATATAATGTTGAGAAGAATCTCCCTGCCGTTTGTTCATCTTCAACTAATGCTGGCCATCATTTTGAATTCATACCAAATCATTCAAGCACAGGTAGTGATAAATGAAGTTGCAGTAAAGCCCGGCTCAAGTTCTACTGCAGCAATTGATCAATCTTTAAAAGACTGCAATAACTTAGGGTATGGAAGGGAATATGTGGAGTTGTATAATACGAATGCATGCAATCCCGTTGATATAAGCTGTTATATAATCGCAAACCCGGTTTCGGTTGGAGGAGGCACATCAGGAGCTTTCCGGTTTCCTGTTGGTACAATTATTCTCCCTCTGGGTTTTATATCTGTTGGCGGGGCGCTATCCGGAGCAACTTTTCTTTTACCGAACTATTGCTCAGGGCCCAACAGCTCGTACTTACAAACAGCAATCGCAAGATGGTATCTTGATAACAGCGACACCTATGTTGCTTTGTATGATGCTTCAGGAATTGCCGTTGATGTTGTTTACTGGTCGTCTTCCGCTGGAAATTGGCAAACTGCTACAGGAGGATTGAATGTTGCGCCGTCCCAGATTCCAAATCCGGGTGCTTGCTCATCGGTTAGTTCATTGGCAGGACCTGCCTCTTTTCCTTCAGCTATTGTAAGTTATGGAGGAGCAAGTCCGAATTTAGGAACTGTAATAAACCGAACACAGGACGGAGGCAGTACCTGGGTAACAAATGCCACACCAACACTCAATAACTGCAACGGGATTTGTGCTACTCCTTCAACACCAACTGTTACTATTACAGGTGTAAGTACAATATGCAGCGGGAGTACAACTACGTTGAGTGCGGCGGGAGGAAATTCGTATTCGTGGTGGAATAACGGTCAAACCACCAGTTCGATCACTGTGAGCCCGACAACCTCCATAACCTATACCGTAACAGGTACAAATGCGAGCGGCTGTACGGATACTTCCGCACTGACAATAACGATTATTTCTCTTTCTGCTTCCATTTCCGGGAACACAAATATTTGTGCAGGCACAAGCACTACACTTACCGCTTCAGGTGGTAGCGCCTATTCCTGGAGCATAGGATCAACCGATGGATACGTGGTGGTTTCGCCAACAAATTCCACAACGTATTCGGTGATTGCCACCAGTGGAACTTGTGCTGACACTGCAAGCATTACTGTAAACATGGGTTCAATCACCGCATCTATCAGCGGGAACACAAGTATTTGCCCGGGCAGCAGCACAACTCTTTCGGCAACTGGCGGAACAAATTATTCATGGACAAACGGATCAACTGCTTCCTCAATAAATATTTCTCCAACTTCGACCACCACCTATTCAGTGATTGCCTCCAGCGGAACTTGTGCTGATACTGCAAGCATTACTGTAAACATTGGTTCAATCACCGCATCTATCAGCGGGAACACAAGTATTTGTTCTGGTAACAGCACAACACTATCTGCATCCGGCGGAACTTCGTATTCCTGGACAACCGGAGCACTTACTTCTTCAATCATCGTTTCTCCAACAACCACTACAAACTATTCTGTGGTTGCAACCACGGGCGCCTGTTCCGATGCGGCGGGAATTACGGTATCCATTAATCCCTCTCCAACTGTTTCTATTTCTGGGAATACCAATTTGTGCGCGGGCGATAACACTACGTTAACGGCATCGGGGGGTACAACATATTCTTGGAGCAACGGAACAACATCCAATACTATTGCACTATCTCCATCCTCAACAACAAACTATACGGTGGTTGCGGCAAATGCAACCGGATGTACTGCTTCCTCACCCGTTACAGTTACAGTTTTGCCACCACCTGTTGCCTCGGCAACTTCTGCTACTATTTGTTCCGGGCAAATCGCTTCTCTTACAGCATTCGGTGGTACAAATTATTCATGGAGCAATGGTGCAACAGCTTCATCTATCACTGTTTCAACCGCAGGAACCTATTCGGTTGTTGTTTCCGCAGGAAGTTGTTCAGATGCAACTTCTTCTTCACTCGTAGTCAACCCAAATCCTACAGCTGCTGTATTGTCAAACACAACCATTTCAGTAGGGCAGAGCGCAACGCTGACTGCTTCGGGAGGAGGAACTTACAATTGGTCTACCGGCGAAACCAATCCAATAATAATTGTTTCTCCGGTTCTGACTACTTCGTATTGTGTTACCGTTATAAACTCATTTAACTGTAACGACCTTGCCTGTGCAACTGTGACCGTTGATCCCATTGATTGTTCGGCAGCCGGTGAATTGTATTTTCCGAATGCTTTTTCTCCCAATAATGATAACGAAAACGAAACTTTTGGTTTGCTTTATGGAAACTATGTATGTATCAAAACATATTACCTGGCAATATATAACCGTTGGGGTGAAAAAGTATTTGAAACTATAAAGCCACAGGAAAGCTGGGGCGGATCCTACGGAGATAAAAAAGAATGCACTGATGTCTTTGCTTATTATGCTAAAATAATTCTGGTAAATGGAGATGAAATTGAGCGGAAAGGAAATATAAGTCTAATAAAATAAATATTCTTATGAAATGAAAAAACTATTCTATAGCATTGCTTTGCTGGTATTATCAGCAGCAGCCGGTTACGCTCAGCCCAATCCTCCCGTAAATCCTATGGTGGGTGTAGAAACTTACCGTTCGTTGTATGTAAAGTGGACTGTCCCATCGGGTGGGGCAAGCGGGTATCTGGTGGTAAGAGGAACATCTGACCCGGCCACCGCCCCAACAAACGGCACAACCTACAGTGCAGGAAATGCCATCGGCACAGGAACAGTGATATATGCAAGCACGCTCACTTATGTTACAGATTTGTACCTGAACGGCACCAGCACACCTAATCTTGCACGCAACACAGCCTATTACTATAGGATATATTCCTACGATGCATCAAAACTTTATTCTACTGCCGTACTTGCAAACGGAACAACAAAAACCCTGACTGCGAATGTTGATTTTCGCTTTAATCAATCCAACGCATTCTGTGATGCGTATGATGCGGGAAGTTGGCCTGGTGGCGGGGCGGGGTATCATACAGATGATTGCGATTGCTGGAGCAAATGGACAGGTGCAGCATGGGATGGAGGCGGTACCTGCCCCTGCTCTACATGCAATGCTTATATTGAGAGCGGACAAACAGTTGAAGGGGAAGGATTGGCCGTCAATGACCTTGTTATTGCTGGCACTGGATATATGAGATTGTGTCATAATAATACCCAATCCTATGTTATTAATGGAAATTTTAAGAATTCCAGTATACAAGCCGGAGGCGGATTGGATATAATAACTACAGAAAATAATTATGGCTTGGCTACAACAAAAGCTCACACCTTCACCGTATACGGCAATTTTATAAACTACGGCACAGTTACTACTGGCAGAGACAGAGATGGAAGTGCTAGCAATTTTTATGCAGGACAGCGCATCCCCATTACATTAAGAGGCAATACAAATACAACATTCCCGGGGCCTGGCACACTTAACCTGATGTGGGATCTGGAGATAAATAAAACGGCAGCTGCCAATACGGTTACGCTCGACAATGATGTGCTTATGAAAAAGTATTACATCACCACTTCCAGCGGTTCCACTCTTACAACATCCGAAACCGCATTAATTGGAGAACTCAAGCTTACCATGGGAAAACTGGTGCTGGGTTCTTATGATATTACTCTCGATGGCGCAGGAACTGCAGCTACCAATGTGAACATTACCCAAACAGCCACCGAAACCAACAGTTATATTGTTACAAATGACTTCAACAATGCTACAGCAGGAAAAGTAGTACTCAACTCACGCCCGACAGCTACGGCTCACAAATTTCCAATCGGTCCGACTGTTTCTGATTATAATCCATGCTGGGAAACCATCAGTGCCGGCCCTATCGATAATCTTGCTGCAAGAGTGGAAACAGGAATTGATCCGCCCATAGTAAATACTGTTGATTTTGTTGATCGAACCTGGTTTCTGGAAGAAGGAACCGCTGGAGGAAATACGTTCACAGGAAAATTTCAATGGAACCTGTCTGATGAGAATGTCAACTTTACTCCAAACCGCACAAATGCTGCAGTATATCATTATGTAGGCAGTGCGTTTCAGTTGGAAAGTTCTTCCGGCCTTGCAGGAGCCAATCCTTATACATTAAACGGAACAGGCATTACTTCTTTCAGCCCCTTTATAATCGGCATTACCTCTCCTATACTGATGCCTATTGAATTGCTTTCATTAACGGCAAAGTGCGAAGGAGATAATGTGCGAATAGACTGGGCGACAGCTACTGAAGAAAATAACGATTACTTTACCATTGAACGCAGTAAAGATAAAGATGGGCTAGACTTTAAGCCCATCGGTACAATAAAAGGCGCTGGAAATTCATCAACCATTCTCAAATATGAATTTGTTGATACTGAACTACCAATTGCTGATGCCACTGCCTACTATAGATTGAAACAAACTGACTATAATGGAAAGTATGAATATTATGGGCCACTATCTGTTTCCTGTAATTCAACTGATGATTGGAACTTGGTTTTACAAAACCTTTACGTACAAGATGAGCTATTTGGTACATTTCAAATTTTTGACACTTCTCAGGTGCAAATTACAATATATGATATACACGGAAGAAAATTAATAACCAACCCACTTTTTGTAACTAAAGGAAGTAATCTTTTAAAAATTGATTTAAGAAATATTTCCGATGGAATATATTTTTTCGAAATAAACAGCAACGAAAAACAGCTGGTGAAGAAGTTCATTAAGCTCTGAAATAAAAAACATACATATGAAAACAAAAATAACTCTTCTAATTTGTTTTTTAACCCTTATTCAATTAAGTGCAAGATCCCAAACAACATACACCGTTTCAATGCCCTCTTCCGGCATCAACACCATTAATGTTACTTGCGCTGTCGGAGATATTATTCTGTTTCAATCTTCAGTAACTCCATTGGCAATCCGGGTTTTCAGGAATCCTGCACCGAACTATACAGCGACCCCGACAGGCACTTCAACTTCCTATACCGTTTCGGCAACGGACACGAGTTATTCCAGCATAATCACTACGTCACCCGTCAATGTTTGCACCGGGAAAATAACGCTTACTGCTGCTACCGGTATTCCCCGGGAAGCTTTCGGCAATACTGATTTTGTACTATTTCCTAACCCGGCGAGCAGTTCAATAATAGTACGCGGACTTTCAACAGGCTCATGGGTTCAATTGATCAATGTTAGCGGAAAGGTGCTAATGGAATTCAAAGTACCAGCAATTGAAACAGAGATTGATATTTCGTCATTACCAGATGGAATTTATTTTATCAGAAATGGATTCAGCTCTTATAGATTTGTAAAAAATGAATAATACGCCTGAAATACAAGAATGTTCATATAAAATCTTTTCTATCTTTGCTTATCAAATGAAAACACAAACACATAATAATAATCGGTTCTTCGCTTTGGCGAGCCGATGAGATTTTGTGTAAAAACAAATAATCAGATCAAAGGCTTGCCGGGAACGGCAGGCCTTTTTTATTTTATCGAAAATAAAAATAAACATCAACAAAACTCAATAATCATATGTGTGGAATCATAGGCGTTTTTTCGTCAAAAGGCGGTATAAAAGAATTACGGCCCACCGCACTTGAAATGTCAAAGAAAGTTCGTCATCGCGGTCCGGATTGGTCCGGAATTTACAGCGATGACAAGGTCATCCTTACGCATGAACGGCTTGCGATCGTCGATCCGCAGTCGGGCAGGCAGCCTTTGTTCAGCAAGGATAAAAACCTGATCCTGGCCGTGAATGGTGAGATCTATAATCACCAGGAACTGAGAAAAGGCCTGGCCGATTATGAATTCCTGACACATTCCGACTGCGAAGTGATCCTTGCGCTTTACAGGAAAAAAGGAATTGATTTCCTTGAAGACCTGAACGGGATCTTTGCGTTTGCCTTATACGACAAAGAAACCGAAACGTACCTGATCGCCCGCGATCATATGGGAATCATTCCTTTATATATGGGCTGGGACAAGAACGGAAATTTTTATGTTGCATCCGAGCTCAAAGCACTGGAAGGAGTTTGCAATAAATTCCAGGAGTTCCTTCCCGGACATTATCTGTATAGCAAAGAAGGACAAGAACTGAAGAAGTGGTACAAGCGCGGCTGGATGGAATTTGAAAATGTAAAAGACAATGTCTCCGATACTGCGCAACTGCGAAAAGGATTGGAAGATGCGGTTCATCGCCAATTGATGTCAGATGTTCCATACGGCGTTCTTTTATCCGGCGGATTGGATTCATCTGTTATTTCAGCCATCACCAAAAAGTTTGCAGCGAAAAGAATTGAGACCGATGATACACAACAGGCATGGTATCCGCAGCTGCATTCATTTGCAGTTGGATTAGCCGGCTCGCCTGACCTGGCCGCGGCAAAAAAAGTAGCGGCGCATATTGGTTCCGTGCATCATGAAATAAATTTTACTGTGCAGGAGGGACTGGATGCGATCCGCGATGTGATCTATCACCTGGAAACGTATGATGTAACCACGATCCGCGCCTCAACACCTATGTATTTACTGGCAAGAGTGATCAAATCAATGGGCATAAAAATGGTGTTATCAGGCGAAGGCGCCGATGAACTTTTTGGCGGATACTTATATTTTCATAAAGCGCCGAACCCGAAAGGATTTCATGAAGAAACCGTACGCAAGCTCAGCAAATTGCATTTGTACGATTGTTTGCGCGCCAACAAATCTTTGGCTGCCTGGGGAATTGAAGGGCGCGTTCCGTTTCTGGATAAGGAGTTCATGGATATCGCCATGCGGTTAAATCCGAAAGATAAAATGGCCGGCAATGGGAAAATAGAAAAATGGATCCTCCGGAAAACATTTGAGGATTATCTTCCCGAAAGCATTGCATGGCGACAAAAAGAACAATTCTCTGACGGCGTAGGTTACAACTGGATCGACACATTAAAATCGGTTGCAAATGCAGAGGTCAGTGAGGAGCAACTGCAGAATGCAAAGTTCCGGTTTCCCATTCATCCTCCCATGTCGAAAGAAGAATACCGCTACCGTTCCATCTTCAGCGAACTGTTCCCATCTGATTCAGCAGCGGCATGCGTGCCTTCGGTGAAATCCGTTGCCTGCAGCACGCCGGAAGCATTGGCCTGGGATGTTTCATTTCAGCATGCGAATGATCCTTCCGGAAGAGCAGTGAAAACGGTACACAATGACGGATACAAGTAGGTGAAGGGTTTCGCAGAATGAAAAACAAAGGAACGCCTGTTGCCAGGTTAATTCTCCTTTGCATTTTCAACTCCGAATAATTTTCCCTGGTTCCAGAGTTTGATCTCCGCCTTCAGCTGTTTGCTGTGGCCTTTGGTCACTTCTGCCGGATCCAGTTCTTCAAGATTCGGTTTGCCTGCATTTACCCATGCCGTATACCAAAAACTTGCGGTCTCATTGATGGCATTTTTAATCTGTCTTTCTACCAGGCCATGTAATGCATCGTGATAGGCCTTTGCATATTCCGGTGTATGAACCGGCTTTTTAAGCGGAGCTCCGCTTGCGTCGGTCTGAAATATTTTGTCAGCCGGAAATTTCTTGTTCACTTCTTTTTCTATGAGCAAGGTCGTATCCACCAGCCGGTGCGTCTGCAGTACAATCCTCCAGGTTTCTTTCTGGGTATCTTCAATGAATTTTGCTTCCGGTGTTTTATAGTTATAATCCTTCCCGAAAAGTTCCGGCAACTGGGATTCGAAAAAAGAATGAATTCCTTTTTGATTGGTTTGCTGCCCGTCGTAGTTTGCCGACGTATGCAGTGGCATGTTTGCATCGCCAATGTAATGGCCCAGATCAGCGGCAAGAAATAAAATTTCATTCTTGCGTTTTTCTTTGAATGCTTTGGTGAGCTTATCCATCATCTCTTCAATATACCAGGGCAGGATCCCGTTCTGCTGAAGAAATTTTTCATCGTACTTCGTTTTTGCTTCAGCTAATGTTTTCGGTAAGCTATCCAGCGACCCAAAATTTTCCAGATCAATGAAGTGCCTTGGATTTTCGGATTTATCGTTGAGCGTATATTTCCGAAGATCCGGGACCGTTGATTCCTGCGTGATATAATCGATGTGATTGTAAAAAAAACTTTGCATGGGCTGCGGTAAAGCAAAGACCGCTGCCCGGTTGATGTGTTCGTGGCCGAACACGCCCCAGGAAACAATGAAAGGAACAACTCCTGCTATAAGCAGAACGATCGAGCTTTTTTTCCAATTGATTTTCATAGTTGACTTTTATATTTGGTCATTACTTATATTATTATTTAGAGTCGCTTCGAGTAGTCCAGCCTCTTTGGGATGGACATATCGAGAAGCGATCTCAATCCGTTC
>JAHEYJ010000133.1 GCA_023251675.1 Bacteroidota bacterium | reverse complement strand
AAACGCAAGTAACGTGAGCCTTGAAATTTCAGATTCCAGGGGAACGGTCATCCGAAAATATTCGGATAAAGATTCGATGTATAAAATTCCGGATGTGAATATTCCTTTGTACTGGATCCGTCCGCAAAATATTCTTTCAGCTGCAGCAGGTTCGCACCGTTTCATGTGGGACATGAAATACGCTCCGCTGGAGGTGCCTGCACGGTATCCCATGACCGCCATCTATAAAAACACTCCTCCCGATCAAACTTCTCCATGGGTTATGCCCGGAACTTATACTGTAAAACTTACGGTTGACGGAAAAACATTTACCCATCCGCTTGCCATTAAAATGGATCCGCGAGTAAAAACATCGGTCGCTGATCTTCAGGTGCAGCACGACCTGAGCCTGATGTGTTATAACAACAGTAAAAAATGTCTCAACGCTTTGAAAATGATCTCTCAAAGAAAGGATACATTATTCTCCGGGATCAAAAAAGATATTTCCGGCTACTTGCGTGTTTTTACATCCCTGCACAATGTAATGCAGGACGGTGACATGCCACTCACCACAGAAATGATCTCACAGGCAAAAGAGGCCGAAAGCAAGTTTGACAGCGACTGGTCCAGGTGGTTTCCTAAATAATATTTTATTTACAGTTTGCCAGTGAAATACAAAGAGAGCGGAATAGCGAACATGCTTCTTGGCGCTCTTTGTTTGGCAACGATGGGCGCCATCACAAAAATTCTGGGCAAAACATTCTCTTCTGTTGAATTAGTTTTTTTTAGAAACGTTATTGGTACGCTGATCCTCTGTGTTACTTTTTTTATCAAACCGGTTCAGCAGGTAGGAGGGAGGCCGCTGCTGCTGATCTTCAGAGGTTTTATCGGCACATCGGCTCTTTTTGCATTTTATTATTGTCTGACAAAACTGCAGCTTGCTGTTGCCAATACTTATAATCTTACCTACCCGATCTTTATAGGATTGATCTCAGTTCTCGTTCTGCGGAAACATCTTGCGGCAGTCCAGTGGATAGGAATTATTGTCGGATTCATCGGTGTATTGTTTGTCTTCCGTCCGGATATTAATTTTCCTTTAAAGCTGCACCTGATCGGATTGTTCAGCGGATTGGGAACGGCTATAGGGTATTTAACCGTCAATGAGCTCAGCAAAATTTACGACCGGAGAATTATTGTTCTTTCTTTTCTTCTGACAGGATTATTTCTTTCGCTCACTTCCATGGCCATCGGTTTGTATTATCAGAACCCCGATCTGGATTTTGTGCTCGCTCCTTTTTTTGTTCCTGCCGGGAAGGAATGGGCGATGCTGATCGCAATGGGAGTCATTGCTTTGTTAGGGCAGACTTTTATTACACGTGCATTCACTTTTGGAAAGCCCAGCATAGTAGGCCCGATCAACTTCATGCAGATTCCGTTTGCAATGATCTATGGATTATTGCTGGGAGATTTTTTTCCGACGATCTATTCCGCGATCGGAATCATGCTGATCCTGGGAAGCGGAATATTGATCACGGTCTATTCCAATAAAATAACTTAGATCATTTCCCCTGAACCGTTTTTAAAAATGCCGGCTTCATCCTGTTTTTGGAAACCTGTTCGTAAGCATAGCCGATTTTAATTAATCCGGGTTCATCATAGGCCTTACTGAAGAAAGAAATTCCGATCGGCAGCCCGTTCAGCATTCCCATAGGAACCGTGATGGATGGATAGCCGGCAACTGCCGCCGGTCCATAGGCTCCGTACCCCGTCCAGAAATCTCCGTTCACAGGATCAATGCACCACGAAGCGCCGGTGGCCGGACCGCACAACGCATCCAGTTGATTTTTTTCAAGCAGATCATCTATTGATATCCGTATTTTATGAAGATTAGCAACTGCTGTTTTGTATTTTTCACTTTCCAGACTTCCTTTTACCTGGGCGCTGTCCATGATCTCCTGTTTGAAGAAAGGCATCGCTGTACTTTCATTCTGTTTGTTGAAGTTGATCACATCCTGCAGCGATCTCATTTTGCTGTTGGATCCTGTTAAATATTTGTCGAGCCCGTTTTTAAATTCATACAGCATCATTTCATTTTCGTCCTTTCCTGCCTCTTCATATTTTTTTAAAAATTCAACTTCTATGATTGTGGCTCCGTTATTTTTCATCTGATCCAGTGCTTTTTTCAGCAGCGCATCTATTCCTTCGTGATGATTCAATAAAGATTTTTCAACTCCAATTCTTTTCCCTTTCAATCCGTTGGCATCAAGATAAGGAGTGTAGTCTGTTTTATTTTTTCCTTTACTTTCTTCGGTCACCGGGTCGGCCGGATCAATTCCGGTAAGTACTCCGAGTAATAATGCTGCATCGGTAACCGTTCGTGCAAGCGGCCCGGCGGTATCCTGGGATTTGGAAATAGGAATGATTCCTGAACGGCTGACCAATCCAACGGTAGGTTTTATTCCAACGACTCCGTTCATAGAAGCAGGACAGGCGATCGAACCATCGGTTTCTGTTCCGACGGCAACCACACAAAGGTCTGCTGATACAGCAACTCCTGAACCGGAACTGGATCCGCAGGGAGATCTGTCGAGTACGTAAGGATTTTTGGTCTGGCCGCCGCGGCTGCTCCATCCGCTCACGGATCTTGTCGATCGGAAATTAGCCCATTCACTCAAATTCGTTTTCCCGAGAATGACCGCACCGGCTTCGCGGAGTTTTTTTGCTACGAAAGAATCTTTGCCTGCAATATTTCCCGCGAGAGCAAGTGAACCTGCTGTTGTCTGCATTTTGTCCGCTGTATCAATATTATCTTTTATCAGGACCGGAATTCCGTGAAGCGGCCCTCTTGTTTTTTTATTTTTTCGTTCCCGGTCTAATGCCTCCGCAATAGAAAGCGCATCGGGATTGATCTCTATTATGGAGTTCAATGCGGGCCCGTTCTTATCGATCTTCTGAATACGGTCGAGATACAGTTGGGTGAGCGAACGGGAAGTAAGCAGTCCGGATTCAAATTTTTTCTGAAGATCATTGATCGAGATTCCTTCCAGTTCGAAACTGCCGGAGAGAGTTGCTTCTTCCTTATTTCCCGGGATCGCTTCCGGATGCAGGGATGGAATGGAGATGGCCGCAAGGGAAATTCCGGCGAAAGAACCTGTTTTTAAAAAATTTCTTCTGTTCATGTGAAAATAATTTTTCAAACTTGTTCACGAAGCTAAATAAAATAGGAAGGAAAGAAGGATTTGTTGAAAAACTTTTCAAAATGAAAATCAAACTTCCTTTCAGAAGTTCGCCGAAATAATTTCAAAAGAAGATTTTTTCTAATTATCCAGAAACAGTCTTACGCTTAGCGCCATTCCATTGTCGCTTTTTTCCAGTTCCGCTTTATGGCTGAACGCGTTCATCTTGAATTGCCAGACTTTGTTCCCTTCCGTTGTAGCGCTCCAGAAATGGGCTGTCGCGTTTAAACCGTTGAAGGTGCCTTTGGCTGAACGCCACCCTCCAAGCAATCCGTCAAACCCGCTTTTGCCGCCGGTTTTCAACTGATCATATGCTTTTTTATCGTCATCGCTGAGGAAATGATGCAGCGCTTCCCATTCTTCTTTTGCAGGAAGATGCCATCCTTTTGGAACGATGGTCTTCGCTGTTTCCAGGTCGTACAGGTATCCGAATTTTGCCTGGTTGTTTCCGTTGTCATCATACGCAAAGAAGTTTCCGCTGGCAGGTTTCCTGGAAAAGTTTTCTGCCATGATGATCTGGCTGCCAATCTTAATGGTCTTATAAACCCGTTTGTCGCTTTCGTCTGTAAAAGTTCCGTGCCCGCAGACTTTGCAAATGCCATTAACTTTTTGATGTTTATCGGATCGTGTTTCACCGCAAGAAGAACATTTTTCGCAGTCTTTATCCCATGCGTGATGTGCGATGCGGGTTTTTCCGCATTTGGAACACTTTTCGCAATTCTTTGACCAGTCGTGGTTGTCAACTTCCTGTCCGCACCTTGTGCATTTTCCGCAACCGCCGGTTACATCGTGCTGTTCATCTCTTGTTTTCCCGCATGCGGAGCATTTGCATCCGTTCCAGGCATGCATTCCGATAGAACATTTTAATGACATATGGATTTTTTTAATTTGTTAATAGTAAAACGAATTCGATCGCAACTAAAGTACAAAAAAAATAGTGTCGTGTTTTTTAAAAATTCTTTTTACGGGATGAGAAAATAATCACGAAGGGCCGTTGCTGTCATTCGGTGATAGTCGTCCTGTTTTTTCAAACCCTCAAAACTAAAAACCCCTCCGTCTGCTGACGAAAGGGTTTTTGTTATTAATTCTGAATATCTATCAGAAACTAAAAAAGAAAAAGCAAACAGCAGCCCATTCTTGTTTCACACCGCTGGCGTGGCCAATTGTGCTGTGACTTGAATTTTCTACTGTGCCGTCCGATTTTACGTAGCCAATGGTAGAGTGGCTTGAATTTTCAACCGTACCATCCGATTTTACATAACCTACTGTGGAGTGGCTTGAATTTTCAATCGTGCCGTCCGATTTAATGTAGCCAATTGTTGAGTGGCTTGAATTTGCAATGGTGCCGTCTGACTTGATGTAGCCCGAGGTCGAGTGGCTTGAATTTTCAATGGTGCCGTCTGATTTGATGTAGCCAGTTGTGCTGTGACTTCCGTTTTCGATGGTTTGTGCAAACAATCCGCATGCGGAGATGCAGAAACAGGCAGCAAGAATAATTTTTTTCATTTTGTTTTGTATTGTGTTAATAGTTGGAGCAAATATAAGTTATTTTCAATCCGAGTACACGGACGTATTTTAAAAGATGAAATGATCTTTGCTTTTCTGTTTAGCGCAGCCCGATGCTGGCATAGCCAACCCAGTGACGAAGTTTGGCGGGTGCGGTAATTCCCATTTTCAGATCATCCACTTTTATGTGAGGGACAGAAAGGCTGTTGCAGTAATCCAGTGGAACCGAATTTAACTTCTGGTGCAATTGTTCGGATAAATGCAAAGCGGTCAGCAATCCCATCGGAACAGAATACCTTCCGCACCAGGTCCATTGGTATTCTTTGTAGTCTTCAGGTTTTAAAGTGTATTCAGTGAATTTTTTTATTTTTTCTTTTGAAAGATAATCGGTTAAACAGTTGGCAATGATTTCCTTTTCATGGCTGACTGCCTTTTCATATCCTGCTGCGTCAGCGCCAAGGAAAGCAAAGTTTTTTCCGTTCCAGTCTTCATCACCGTAATGCACTGCATCGGTGGAAATGACAAACGCAATATCTTTTCCCCATTCAAGTTTATTTTCTTTCATTACGGAAGCGATGGCGGAGGAGAGGGAAATCGCCATTTTATCCATATTCTCATAGGCGTTAAATGGAACGAGAATGGAAATGATGCTCACGTTTCTGTTATAGTACTGCAGCCAGGGAAGAATGGCTTCTACGGAATGTTCGATGGTTTGCATGGAATCATTTACTTCGTAAAGTTCTTTCGGAAGTTTGGAAATGATTTTTTCGCGAAGCGGGGAGACGCTGATATTCCCGTAACACCCATGCCATTGAGTGAAGGAATCAAAAATAATTTTATCCTGAAGTCCCAGTTGCTTGGCTTTGTGGGCGACGCCGAACAATATAACGGTTTTGGCTTTTACGTTTTGCAAAACGAGCGGATACATATAGCTGGCATAGGTATAATCATCATGAGGGGAGATGGCGGCTTTCCATGAATCAGGTTCTTTAATACCTTTTTCTTTCCGGATGGATTTCATCTTTTTTCCGAAAAGGATTTCCGTTCTTTTGACAATACTGTCCATTTGCGCAGGAAGATGAGCGAAGCCGATGGTATCCGCCAGGCCACGGACTTTGGAATTTTGTGCAGTAGTCATCATTGGAAATAAAAAAAAGAATAATAAAGCTTTTTTCATAATTAAAGTCAAAAGGCAGTTAGCGCTTTTTCTTTTTTACATGCCCGGCCCAATCATCCATTTTATTTTCCAGCACATCCAGCGGCATGCATCCGTCATGCAGGAAGTTGTCGTGAAAATCTGAAAGAGAAAAAGAGCTTCCTAGTTGTTGTTCGTATTTTTTTCTCAACTCTTTTATTTTTAATTCACCGATTTTATAACTGAGCGCCTGTCCGGGAATAGCCATGTATCTTTCTATTTCAGCAGTGGCGCCTTCCAGCGAGATGGCTTCGTTATCCATAAAATACTGAATGGCCTGCTCGCGTGTCAGTTTCCCGGTATGCAATCCTACATCCACCACCAAACGGATCGCACGAAGTACCGCATCGCCCATTCCGCCCATGTGTTGATACGGATCCGTATAGCATCCAAGTTCAAAGCCAAGACTTTCACAGTATAATGCCCATCCTTCCCCATAAGCTCCGTACCAGCAGAAACGGCGGAACTTTGGCAGTGAATCATTTTCTTGCTGGAGGGAAATCTGGTAATGATGGCCGGGTATTGCCTCATGCAGGAACAAGCTTTCCATGCCGCTGGTGATATTGAATTTTGCAGCGTCAATGATCGGAACATAAAAGATCCCGGGCCGCGATCCGTCCGCGGAACCCTGGTTGTACTCCGCACTTGAGCTGGCCGCCCGGAAAGCTTCGGTCTGCCTTATTTCGAATTTTGTTTTCGGCACTCTGCCGAACATGTTTTTCAACCTGGGATCTATTTTCGCCTGGATGGACCGAAACGCATTCAGCACGTCTTCCGGTGTTTTGTAAGGCATCAGCTTCTTGTCGGTTTTCATAAATTCAAAAAAAGCTTTCAGATCGCCTTTGAAATTTACCGATTCCTTGATCTGCTCCATTTCTTTTTTGATGCGCTTTACTTCCGATAAACCCGTTTCATAAATTTCATCTGATGTTTTATTGGTTGTTGTCCAAAAGCGGATCATGTATTTATAATATTCATTTCCCCCGGGAAGCGCATTTATTCCGCTGGTAGTTCTTGCATTTGGAAGATATTCCTTCTTCAGAAAATCACTGAGCTTTTTATAGGCAGGCTGAAGATCTTTTATTATTAGTGTTGAATACACATCGGCAAGCCTTTTTTTATCGATATCGCTGAAGCCGTCAGGTAGTTTCGCAATCGGGCCGTAGAAAATACTTTTGGTCGGATCCTTTACCTCAATAGAATCAAGTTGAGGAATGATTTTTTTAACCAGCGCAGCCGGCAATACATAGTTTGCGTCAATTCCCTTTTTGAAATAAATAATCGCGCTGTCCACCCAGGCGCTGAACCCGTAAGCTCTTTTTTTCCAATCGTCATAATCCTTTACGGTTTTAAACGGCTGATTGCCTCCGCCGCTTCCTAATTGTCCCATCGTGATGGGAAGCCCCCAGAACTGGTTACACGGAATGTAGTTGTCATGAAATGTTAACCCTTCAAGTGTCATTTCCATTTCGCGTTTGAAAATGTCAAAACTGATCCGGTCGTTTTCATTCAGCGAATCGCGGTTGAAAGCAGTGATCGAATTCAGGTTTTTCTGATAAAAATCTTTGAGCTTTGACCGGTAGGAATCCGTAAAATCAACCGGAAGCAGATCGTTATAGCGGTTGTCTCCGTTCTGAGTTGCTTCGAGCGGAAAAAGCTGCAGGCGTTCTTCATAGTACTTGTCGAGCAAAGCGGCGATGTCTTTATTTGCTTCTGCAGGGGTCGAGGTCTGCCTGCTTTTCTGTTTGCAGGAAGTAAAGGCAATGGTTAGAAAGAGAAGTGATTGGAGGATTTTCATAAGATCATTTATTTGTTTGCTGTGAGGCGAATATAGTTCTAAGCTGCGACAGAAGATGTTAAAAAGTACAAATGAAAGGAGGAAAAAATATAAATAATTCTATTTGATTTTGGATTGCAGCTTGATGTTTTCACTCAGTTTTTCTTTTGCATCATTTTCATCAGGGATGAATACGTAAAACCCCTGACCTTGTTTTGCCAGGCGCATGATCATTGCCTTGCCAAACCGGTTCTGTCCGAAGGCGAGGACGGATAATTTAATCCCGTCATTGGATCTTGTTCCGGCCAGCTGCATCAGTTCTGTTTCGTTCTCGGATAACCCGTTAAATCCGCCATCGGTTGCGATGATGACCTGGTTCACTCCTCCTTTGATGAAATTCTCTTCTGCATTTTTATACGCTGCCTGAATGGCTTTTCCTCCTTCTGTTTTTCCTCCGCATTTCAACTGCTGAATAATGCCATTGATTTTTTCATGGTCGCTTCCGGGTGTTGAAGAAAGTACGATCTTTGCTTCGTTTGCATACGTAATGATCGTGATCCGGTCTTCGGCCCTGGCCATAGTTGCCAGTTGAGACAGGGCTGTTTTTAAGTACGGCATGCAATCCGGTTTGTTCATGCTGGAGGATTTGTCTATCAGAAAAACAATATTGTTCCTTTTGTAATCAGAAAGAGCGAACCCGGATTTTAATTCTGGAACGAAAAGAGAAGAATCGCTTTTAATAATGGAAGATGTGGTTCCTGGAATTAACGGGGTCGTTTTTTCAATGAGTGGAAGCGCAATAATAATTTTTCGGTTCTTCGGGTTAACGTGTTTTTCAACCGATCGGCTGTTGTAACCCGGATGTTCAGCCATTACAATATAAAAGTTAATAGTGGCTTTTTGCCTGAACGAACCGTTCCCATCTGTTGAGGCCTGATTAAAATTTTCACCGATGGTTATTTCAATAGGTGAATTGGAGAGCGGTTCTTGTGTAGCGGAATCAATGACGGAAATTTCCATATCAAATTCGGCTGGCTTAAGGTTTGGTTTTGAAAAAGAAGGACAGGCGGCCTCGGCAAACTCATCAAAGCTTG
>JAHEYJ010000132.1 GCA_023251675.1 Bacteroidota bacterium | reverse complement strand
TTACTTTCTATTGCAATAACAGTGGAGTTGACAGGAATAATTCTTGGCGTTTCCGTAAGTATAACCATCACAAAAGGAATTAAGGAAATCATCCGCATTGCTGGTAAAATCCAGGTTGGGAATTTTAGCGAGCGGGCCACAATATTTTCAAAAGATGAAATTGGTGACCTTTCTAATTCTTTCAATAAGATGATCGATGAATTGGAAGAAAATGTCACAGCTATACAGGAAGGTGAAGAACAACTGCAAACCATTTTCAAGAATGCACCTGATGCGGTTGTTGTGATTAACGAAGAGAGCCGAGTTGTCAGATGGAACCCAAGGGCGGAAACAATGTTTGGCTGGGTGGAAACAGAAGTGATCGGCATTCCTATTCACACAATTATTATTCCTGAGAGATTGCGTTCAGCGTATCATGCGGAGATGGAGCATTTTTTTAAAACAAAGGAAGGTTCTATCTTAAACAAGCCGCTTGAATTACGGGCTGTCAGAAAAGATAAGGCCGAGTTTGATATTGGATTAAGTATTTCGCCAACTATTTTAAAAGGGCAGCACTTTTTTATTGGGTTTATAAGTGATATTTCGTTCCGAAAAACAGCTGAAATATTAATTCAGCAAAAATCTGAAGAACTAATTCGCTCCAATAAAGAATTAGAGCAATTTGCTTATGTAGCTTCGCATGATCTCCAGGAACCGCTGCGCATCATAACCAGCTACGTTCAACTTCTTGAAAAAGGGTATAAAAACAAGTTAGACAAGGACGCCGACACATTCATACATTTTACGGTTGATGCAGCAACAAGAATGCACACACTCATCAATGATTTATTGACGTATTCAAGAATAGGATCATTGGGCGGCCCATTTCAGAAAACAGATTGCAATTTGATTCTGAAAATAGCACTGGAAAATTTAAAAGCATCTATTAATGAGCATAACGCAAAAATAAAAATTGATATGCTGCCTGTCATTAATGTTGATGTAACACAAATGGTTCAGTTGTTTCAAAATATTATCGGGAATGGGATCAAATTCAGGGGAGAAAATAATCCAGAGATAAAAATTTCGGCCATTGATAAAACATCTCATTGGATGTTTTCGATTAATGATAATGGAATCGGAATTCAAAAGGAATACCTAGGAAAAATATTTATAATATTTCAACGGCTGCATACTATAGCTGATTATCCTGGAACAGGTATTGGCCTGGCTATTTGTAAAAAAATTATTGAACGCCATGGTGGTGAAATTTGGGCGGAATCTGAATTTGGAAAAGGAACGACTTTTTATTTCACTGTTTTAAAATGAAACATTAAGAATCCAATTAAAACCAATGACATCATGACCCCCCCTAAGAATACCAAAGTAATTGAATGGCCTACTTCTACCATGTGGTTTGATGAAGACGGCATATTATATTCAATTCCCAAACCCGGGGCAAAAGGACCTCAAACAAAGGAAGAAGCGCTTAAGCAAATGGATATGTTCCGAAGATTAATTAACGGAAAAAAAGTTTGTATGATCGCAGAAACAGACAGGTCGGGCCAGCCACCCAGGAAAGAAGACCGCGATTGGATTGCCAGGGAATTGAACTCGGTAGTAAAAGCCCTGGGAATTATTTCAACTTCTCCCTTAGGCAAAATGGTCGCAAATTTGTTTTTTGGGTTCAAACCACCTGCTTATTCCGTTAAATTTTTTTCAAATGAAACTGAAGCCAAAGAATGGATAAAACAATATTTGTAAAATCGTACTTAAAAATTTATTTATGCAGATTGAAGTAGAAACTGTACATATCAAATTTTGGAAGGAGAAGGGTATACTTTGCTGTAAATATGCAGAGGATACACACATTGACCTTGAAATAGCAAAGCACTGTGTGCAAGAGCGGATTAATTTTTCAGATCAAGCCAGTTACCCATGCTTTGTTGATATGAGAAATGTAAAATCAGCAAGTAAACAAGCAAGAGAATATCTTGCCGGTGAAGGGGCGAAGTATGTGAAAGCAGGAGCTTTATTAATCGGTTCTGCTCTTACCAAAACAATCGGCAACATATTTCTGAGCGTTAATAAACCGCCTGTACCGACTAAATTATTTACCGATGAAACTGAAGCTAAAGAATGGCTGAAGCAATATTTATAGGATGAAGACAAACAACGAATACAAACCGGATGAACGGATCGAGCAGATTTTAGGAATGATCTTAAAATTTGTAAAGTCTGATTTTAAAGCCCGTACTGTCATTTCTGACACAGGAGATGAGTTGGATGCCATTATAACCGGGCTGAATACATTGGGAGAGGAGTTGGAGTCGAAATCATTTTATGTTCAGGAAAATGAAAAAAGAATTAATGACATAGTAGATGTTCTTTTAAAATATACCCTGATGGATTTTTCCCGGAAAATCACTGTGAGCGAAAAAGGAGATGAGTTGGATGCGATTGCGGTAGGGTTAAACACGTTAAGCGAAGAATTGGAAAGCAATATCCGGCAATTAAAAGAAAGCGAAGGAAAATTCAGAGGGTTGCTGGAATCTGCACCGGATGCAATGGTAATTGTTGGTCGTGACGGAAAAATTTTAATGGTGAATATTCAGGCGGAAAAACTTTTTGGTTTTACAAAAGATGAAATGATTGGAAAAGAGGTAGAGTTGCTTATTCCTCACCGTTTTCATCATAAACACCACGGCCATACAGGCAATTTTTTTGCCGACCCGAAAGCGCGCGGAATGGGAGTGGGGTTGGAATTGTTCGGGAAAAAGAAAAACGGGGAAGAATTTCCGGTAGAAATAAGTCTAAGTCCTTTGAAAACAAGCGATGGGCTTATTGTATCAGCCGCCATTCGCGATATCACTGAACGGAAAAAATCCGAAGAGATGATTAAACAAAAATCCCAGGAACTTTTTCGCTCAAACCAGGACCTGGAACAATTTGCTTATGTGGCTTCACATGATCTGCAGGAACCGCTGCGAATGGTCAGCAGTTTTCTACAGCTCCTGGAAAGGCATTTAGGAGAAAAATTAGATAAAGATTCAAAAGAATACCTGGATTTTGCAGTGGATGGTTCCAGGCGGATGAAAAACATGATAGATGACCTGCTGATATATTCGAGAATGCTTTCAAAGAAAGTTAAATTTGAAAGGACGGATATTAATAAAGTACTTCAGGAATCAATTGCCAACTTGAAAAAAAATATAGATGAAAACAAGGCAAGTGTTATTTACGCGAAAATGCCTGTGGCACATATCGATTCCATAAAGATAACACGCCTTTTTCAGAATCTTATTTCGAACGCAATTAAATTTAAAACAAAGAACAGCATTCCGGTTGTAGAAATTAATTCTTCAGAACAACCTGATTTCTATTTGTTCTCAATTAAGGATAACGGTATTGGAATGAAAAAGGAATATCATAAAAAGATTTTTTCAATTTTTCAGCGACTGAATTCAAAAGAAGAATACCCGGGAACCGGCATCGGCTTGGCGGAATGTCAAAAAATTGTCGAGCTGCATGGAGGAAAAATTTGGGTAGACTCGGAAGAGGAAAAAGGTTCAATATTCTATTTTACCATACAGAAATAAACAATTCAATCTTAAAATAACCCCCATGAAAACAGAAAAAGATATTGAGATCCTTCTCGTAGAAGATAACCCGGGAGATGTTCGTCTCACACTGGAAGCGCTGAAGGCAGGAAAGATCAATAACAAGGTATATGTGCTGACCGATGGTGAAGAGGCGGTCAATTATCTTAAAAGGAAGGATGGATTTGAAAACAGGCCGCTTCCTGATCTTATCTTGTTAGACCTTAACCTACCAAAGTTAAGCGGAAGGGAAGTGCTGGAAATAATAAAAGAAGATAATGAGCTTAAACACATCCCGGTGATTATTTTAACTACTTCCAAAGCCGAAGATGATATTCTTAAAAGTTACCAGCACCATGCCAATTGCTACATCACCAAGCCCGTAGATTTCGAACAGTTTTCTGTAGTGATAAAAAAGCTTGAAGATTTCTGGTTTTCAATAGTTAAAATACCACATAAAAATGGAAATTGACATGATACGCATATTACTCATTGAGGACAATCCAGCTGATGCCGGATTGGTTGATATTTATCTGCGCCAGGCCTTTTCAAATACTTATTTACTTATCCAAGCCACCCATCTTGCTGATGGTTTAAAAAAATAGGGGATCATAAATTTGATATTGTAATTTGCGATATCACCCTGCCAGACAGTAATGGTTTAGATACTTTTAGCCGGGTAACTCGTACTGCTTTAGACATACCCATTATTATTCTTACCGGTATCAATGACGAAGCATTTGGTATTGAATCTGTAAAAAAGGGCGCGGCTGATTTTTTAAATAAAAACCAATTGGATTCAAAAATTTTAAAGCGTTCAATTATTTATAGTATGGAAAGGCATAATCTCCAACGAGAACTTATTTCATACTCAAAAAATTTAAAAACTAAAGAACAGCAGCTTGAAGAAGCTCAGAGAATGGCACATATTGGAAGTTGGGAGTGGAATTTAATCACGAATAATCTTACCTGGTCAGACGAACTATACAGAATACACGGCATGATTCCACAGAAAGAACCTCTAAGTTATGATAAAACGCAGCAATGGATACATCCGGAGGATTTGGAAGCGATAAAAAATCAACTAAGTAAAAATTTAGGTGATGCACCGCAATTATTTAAAACCGGCAAAAAGAAGTTCACTACTTCTCCCTTAAGCTATCGTATCATCCTGCCGGGCAATCAGGAGAAAATACTTCTTGGAGAAGGGAAAATTATTATGAATAATGAGGGAAAGCCGGTTCAAATGATTGGAACTGTTCAGGATATTACCCTTCTTAAAATGGCTGAAAGAGAATTGCTTAAAACTAACGTAAAATTGGAAGAACGAGTGGCGGATAGAACAAAACACCTGAAACAAACAGTCAGGCAACTGCAAGAGGAAATATCGCAACGAAAAAAAATCGAATCAGAGATAAAAAAACTTTCACTGGTAATTTCCAAAACAGACAATGCCGTACTTATTGCCGACAAAACAGGCAAAATACAGTGGGTGAATGAAGGGTTTGTCAGATTAAGTGGCTATTCACTTCAAGATATTGCCGGAACTCGAGGTGAAATTGTTAGGCATGGTAAGCAAACAGGTTTATATCCGGAGAATCCTTTTTTTAAGAAAATAATTATAGAAAAAGTTTCAGTCACTTATGAGTCTCATAACTTTAAGAAGGATGGAACGGAGTACTGGACCGTGAGTACTCTGACCCCCATTCTGAATGACGATGGCGAGTTGGAAAATATTGTCGTAATTGATTCAGATATTACCTCAAGAAAAAAGGCAGAAAAGGAAATTTTGAATGCGAAAAAACTAGCTGAGGAATCATCAAGAGCGAAGGAACTTTTCCTGGCTAATATGAGCCATGAAATACGTACACCCATGAATGCGATCATGGGTATTGTTCAAATAATGCAGGACGCAGAACTTAATAATATCCAGAAGAAATACCTACGCAGCTTGCAATTTGCAGGGGAGAATCTTCTCTACATTATTAACGATGTGCTTGATTTCTCCAAGATCGAATCAGGTAAAATGAATATTGAAAAAATTGAATTTAACATTTCCACGTTGATTGAGGATCTTATCGGTGCGATGGATTATAGAGCAAAAGAAAAAAACATTTCACTTAAGACTGAAGTACAGAAAAATATTTCAAAAAACCTGATAGGTGATCCGGTACGCATTAATCAGATATTGACAAACTTAATTGGCAACTCCATAAAGTTTACGGAGAAAGGATATGTGAAGTTGAGTATAAAAGAAAAGGCGAGAGGAAATGAAAAGGTGACTCTTGCGTTTGAGGTTGAAGATACCGGAATAGGTATCGCAAAGGATAAGCAAGAACTTGTATTCGCTGCTTTTGAGCAGGCACAGATGGAAACATCCAGAAAATACGGAGGAACAGGCCTTGGTTTATCCATTGTCAAACGACTTATTGAACTGCATGGAGGGAGCATCTCACTTGAAAGCAAATTAGGGAAAGGTTCAAAATTTTCCTTTGAGCTCGCCTTTCCGATGGCAACGAAAAATCATATTAAACAGGAAAATAGCATACAACCGGAACCGGTATTTGATCTAAAGAATAAAGAAGTGTTGCTCGTGGAGGACAATTCACTCAACCAGATGGTGGCTGAGAAATTTTTAGAAAACATGGGGCTTACAATACACATTGCTGAAAACGGAGCGGAAGCTGTTAAGATGCTGAAGAAAAAAAATTATGACCTGGTTTTAATGGATATACAAATGCCGGAGATGGATGGATACGAAGCGACTCATTACATCCGGAATAATTTTTCTGGAGTGAAAAAGAATATACCGATCCTCGCCATGACCGCGCACGCTTTTCAAGATGAGGAGGCAAAATGCAGGCAGGCAGGCATGAACGATTATATTTCGAAGCCGTTAAATAGAAACGTCTTACTTGATAAAGTCAGGCAATTACTCAATTCAAATACTAAACAATAACATTATGCTCAATGTAAACGAATTGAAGGAGTTCCTGGGGTGTGATGACGCATTTCTTGCTCACCTGATGGAAATATTCATCAAAGAATCCGGAGAAAGCATGAGCAGGTTAAAAACTGCAACGGATAGTAAGAACTGGCTTTTGGTAAGAGCAACAGCGCACAAAATGCTTAGTTCTACGCGCATCTTCAACATCGGTGAATTGAGCAGCGTGCTGGAAGAGATCGAAAAAATGTCAGAGAAAGGAATAGATACTGAACTGATCCCTGGCAAAGTCAGCACAGTTGAACAATTATGGAAAAATGTTACTGAAGAGATAAACGTTCTTTTGCAAAAGTTGAAACCATAAAATTAAAACCAATTAAAATGAAAAAAATATTTTCTTATTCCGGTTTATCAATTTTAGTAATCATGTTTTTTTCAATGGCCAATGTGTGTGGCGGTTGTAAGAAAGCATCTACTAATTCTTCTTCTGCAGGTACATCAAGCCCAGGAACCAACGAGGTATGGATGCAAAACACCGCTTTCACCCCAAGTTCTATTACGGTGGCGGTGAACACGACCATAAAGTGGACTAACAAGGATGGCATGACGCATACCGTTACCAGCACAAGCGGTTTATTTGACAGCGGCAGCATCAGCAGTGGCGGTACTTACAGCCATCAATTCGCGACAACGGGTTCCTACTCCTATAGATGCACTATTCATTCCGGCATGACGGGTATGGTGATTGTGCAATAAAGAAAACACAAAAGGACAGTATTGCCGATGTTATTTATGTTAACATAGGTAACTCATTTTGCATTTCGCACATCTTTTCTTAGTATTTACCCTGTATATCAAACGATTCACAATCAACTGATATGTTATTCTCATTTTCTACGTACAATCAATAAAAACGGAAATGAAACACATAAATATTTTTCAATCTAAACGAGTTATGAAAGAACAAAAGATTTTCAAGATCATTATCTTAGAAGATAGTGAAACCTACAATGATATTCTTACCAAACAACTTGAACACTTTACAGCCATGTTAGCGATGGAAAGAAATTGTCGGTTTGAAATACAGTCATATACTTCTCCGAATGATTTTCTGAGAAATTTGAAAAACGATACAGATATTGCTTTTGTTGATTATTACCTGGGGAATGGTATTACAGGATTGGAAATATTGAAAAAAATAAAAGAAAAATGCTGGGATTGCAAAGTGATTATCATTTCACAGGCGAGAAACATAAAAACTACCGTTCTATCGGTAACAGAAGGGGTAGCCGATTTCATTTTTAAAGATAACCATGCTTTATCTAAAAGTTGCTTTATTCTGGAAGAAATAATAAATGCAAGTCACTCTCGACACGCAATGAATTAACAAAGAAGGGTTCCTTAAAAAAGATATACATGCGTTGACGATTATGGTAAAAGGAACTTATACGGGTGTGAAGGGGAAAATAAATTGCATTATAAATCGGGTGGAAATCATAAAATTGTTTCATAAATTTGAATGAAATACAAAATGATTAATGTATTATGGCTTCTGAATTACTATGAAAAATGATAATCAATATCTATTAAAATTTGGCAATCGGCTAAGGAAACTCCGAATTAAGCAGGGATATACTTCTTTGGAACGGTTTGCATTTGACAACGAGATATCAAGAAGTTTATATAGTGATTATGAGAGTGGAAAAGGCAACATAACTTTAAAAAACCTGGTTAAGCTTACCGAGGCGCTTGATATTTCTCTTAAAGATTTTTTTAGCGAGGGCTTTGACTGAAATTACTGACAACAACAATATGGCATCATCCAGAAAAATAGAAAAACGCAGCGGCGGAAAAAAAACATCATCACGTAAAGGAAAACAAGTTGTACGACGCTTAGCGGAAATGAAGAAAATATTAAATGCAATGTTTGAGGATTGGAAAATGAAAACCTGAAAGTATAAATGAGCACGAAAAGACTACAGACAAAAATCAGCGAAAAATGGATAGATGAGAATAATATATTACATATTAAATACATGGATGGCGTGTTAATAGGCTTGCCCGCTATAATAGAGTCAAAAACTGAAAACGAAAAACTATTCGACAACAAAAGAGAATTAGTGCTTTGTGATGCCAGAGCTTCTTTCACAATTACTCCAGAGGCCCAGGAATATGCAAGAAGGGAAATGATGAATCAATCAAGGGTGGCAACTGCGGTTATTACTGATAAGGGATACGTTCGGTTGGTGGTAAATTTTACGCTGCGCTTTTTTAGGCTGAGGTCTTCAGTGAAAATGTTT
>JAHEYJ010000240.1 GCA_023251675.1 Bacteroidota bacterium | reverse complement strand
TGAAATAAAAAATTGTCTTACTTAAAAATGTCAAATTCCCATCTCAACCCTCTTCAAAATGTTTACCTTCGTTTCCTTCTATGAAAAAAATATCGAACAACATACTTGAAACCATCGGCAATACCCCGCTGGTCAAATTGAATCGCATCTCCAAAGAGGTAAAAGCTACCGTACTTGCCAAGGTAGAAACATTTAATCCGGGCAACTCCATCAAAGACCGCATGGCGCTTAAAATGGTAGAAGATGCCGAAAAGAAAGGATTACTAAAACCAGGATATACAATTATTGAAGGGACATCCGGCAACACCGGAATGGGATTGGCCATTGCTGCGATCGTAAAAGGATACAAATGTATTTTCACCACAACGGATAAGCAGTCAAAAGAAAAAGTGGATGCACTTCGTGCTTTTGGAGCGGAAGTGATCGTATGCCCTACCAATGTTGACCCGGAAGACCCGCGCTCGTATTATTCAGTTTCATCGCGGCTTGAAAAAGAAATTCCGAATTCATGGAAAGCAAACCAGTACGATAATCTTTCTAATGCTCAAGCCCATTATGAATCCACCGGCCCTGAAATATGGGAGCAAACAGGCGGAAAAGTGGATCATCTCGTAGTCGGCGTGGGAACCGGCGGGACCATCTGCGGAACAGGAAAATTCCTGAAAGAAAAAAATCCGAAACTTAAGGTATGGGGAATCGATACGTATGGTTCTGTTTTCAAAAAATACAAAGAGACCGGCATCTTCGACAAAAATGAAATTTATCCGTATGTCACAGAAGGTATAGGAGAGGATTTTCTTCCAAAGAACGTTGACTTCAGCCTTATCGATCATTTTGAAAAAGTAACCGATAAGGACGCCGCCATGATGACCCGTGCGATCGTGCGGCAAGAAGGAATCTTCGTCGGCAACTCCGCCGGCTCTGCAATGGCCGGCCTTCTGCAACTGAAAAATAATTTCAAAGCAGGAGAAACAGTAGTGGTCATATTTCATGATCATGGCACGCGTTACCTGGGAAAAATGTTCAATGACGACTGGATGCGTGAGAAGGGCTATTTCGATATTAAAGGGTTGACTGCACGTGAACTTGTTGCCGGAAAAAAATCGTCGTTAGTAACGGTTGAATCATCCGCTACCATTCACGAAACCGTTGAACTGATGAGCAAAAATGATTTCTCCCAGATCCCGGTAACGAAACAGGGAAGGATCGTAGGCTCCGTCACCGAACCTCATCTTTTTCTGTGCCTAACTAAAAATCCAGAGATCAAAAACAAAACGGTAGAGACCATCATGCAGCAGGCATTCCCATTTGTGGATATTTCCACACCCATTGGTTCACTCAGTGAAATGATCACTCCTGATATTCATGCGGTGCTGGTGCGCGATTTCAAAACGGACAATACCTATATTATTACACGCAACGATATTCTTCTGGCATATTCGTGAAATTTATAGAATTCCGCTCATTTTTTTCTTTGTATATTCGCTGCGCTTAATGCCCTATATGGGATGAACTAATAATCAAAGCATTGCGTTATAAGTAACATGAAAATTTCCAAAGAAGTTAAAACAGGCATCCTGGTAGTTATTGCCATCGCATTGTGTGTTTACGGCTTTAATTTTCTGAAGGGAAAAGATATTTTTTCAAGCCGTGATATTTATTATGCTGTTTACCCGCAAGTAGGCGGAATCGTTGAAGCAAATCCAGTGCAGCTTAACGGATTTAAAGTAGGAAGGGTTAAAAAGATCGAACTTCTTGATTCTACGGGACGGCTATTGGTTACAATGGCAATTTCTGATCAGAACCTAAGAATCAAAAAAGGAACTGTTGCGAGAATTGTCAGCTCTGACCTGCTGGGTGCAAAAGCAATTGAACTTGTTATGGGCAACAGCGTCGAATATGTTAAAGACGGCGACACGCTTACCTCAGATATTGAAGCTTCTTTACAGGAATCCGTTAACGCTTCCGTAAAACCCCTCAAGGACAAAGCGGAGAAACTGATCGGATCCATTGATTCCATTATGGTGGTTGTACAGGCTGTTCTCGACAAAACCACCCGGGATAACCTCAGCCAGAGCTTTGACAATATCAAACATGCGCTTGAAACGTTTGACCGGACGGCGATGCGCCTGGATACTATGATCGCCTCTGAACGATACAAGATCTCAAACATCTTTTCCAAAGTTGAGTCGATCTCTACCAATCTTGCCAATAACAACGATAAAATCTCCGATGCAATTAGAAATTTCGCATCCATCAGTGATACGCTTGCGAAAGCGAACCTTACCAAAACAATTGAAAACGCCAATAATGCACTGGGCCAGGCTTCCAGCGTTATGGAAAAGATAAATAAAGGAGAAGGAACGGCCGGGCTGCTGGTGCATGATCGGAAACTATATGACAATCTCACTGCCGCATCCGGTTCGCTGGACAGCCTGCTGAAGGATATGAACGATCATCCGAAAAGGTATTTCTCTGTTTTCGGAAGGGACAAAAGCAAGAAAAAGAAAAAATAGTCCTCCTTGGGTATCTCCAATATCATATTCCTCGTCCTTTTTTTCGCTGGCTCCGGCTTGTTTGTTATCAGCGCCGGAAAGATCCGCAGAAATATTTTACTGGGCAAAGAAGTGGATCGAAAAGATAACACATCTGCCCGATGGAAAACCATGCTCTTGGTAGCGATCGGACAAAAGAAAATGTTTTCACGTCCCCTCCCTGCCCTCTTACACATTCTTGTCTATGTCGGTTTTGTCTTGATCAATATTGAAGTGCTTGAAATGTTCATTGACGGAATATTCGGCACACACCGGTTTTTATCCTTTCTGAATTTTGACGGCTTTCATCTGTATAACATGATGATCGGTTCATTTGAAACGCTGGCGTTCCTGGTAACTTTCGGGTGTGTGATTTTCCTTATCCGAAGAAACATTGTGCGGGTAAAAAGACTTACAAT
>JAHEYJ010000131.1 GCA_023251675.1 Bacteroidota bacterium | reverse complement strand
GCCACTTGTGTTTGGAGATTTAACTGCTGAACCAGGCGAACTTTTTTTTGTAGAATCAGCAGGTGTCTCTATTGCAGTTTTATTTGCATTGTTCGTTTTCCCGGAAGATGAACCGGGATCTGAAACGGCCAGGTTTGTCTGACCGGAAGGTGTTCCTGATGTTGCCGGTTTATCCTGTTTAACGGGTTCTGCAGTCAGGTTGTTGGTGATTTGTTTGATTGCGTTCAATCCTTTAGACTGGCTAAAGCAGGAGAAAGAGAGGCATATAAGCCCTATGAAAAAAAGAAGTTTCATTGTAGTTGGAATAATAATTTATTTAGGAGAAACACCTGAATTGGAAGGTGTTTTCTTTTCAGATGTGTTGGAAGGATCTTTTTTTCTATCAGATGCGCCGGGATCGCTTACTGCAATTTTATTATCAACTGATTTTACTTCTTTCGCATTTTGAGATTTTTTAGGTTCGGATTTAGCACTCTTATTTGTTTTTGGAGTGGAAGTATTCTGCGTGTTTTGCTGCGTTTGAACATTCATGGCTGGTTTTGTTTCAGGCCCAACCGGTGTAGGATTTTTTTCCTGGGCGGATGCGGCAGTAAAAATGAATGCTGCAAATGAAAAAGTGATTAATGTTTTCATAAATAAAGAATTAGGTAAATTATTTTTATTTGAATTTGATCGAGCAATAGGCAAAAGTAATGCCAATTATTCAATTAGAGAAATTTTTGTTTGACTTTTGAGATCACTTGAGCAGTTCAACGGCTTCCTGAACAGGAATCATTTCGTCTTTAAAAAAAGCTATCAAAAATGCACCGGAAATGCCATATTTTTTGGATAATTCATCTCTGAAGCTTTTAGCTTCGTCATAACTCTGGAATCTTCCAGCAATGTATTGATTAATACCAGAAGACTTCTTCTTCTTTTCAATTCCAGGAATTTTACTTAATTTTTGTGCAATGTCTGCCGGGGGGTCACTAATAAATGCACCGATCTGCACGCTGAAGAATACTAGTTTTTTATCTATACTTCCAGTAGGTGTTTTCGGTTCTTCCAGATTTTCGTTCTTTGGTGTAATGATTCCTCCACTTACAGTTGAAAGCGGAACCCGTTTTCCCGCTTTATAAGCAACTACAAAGGCACTGTTATATCCCTTTTTTTCAAGTCGACCTCGTTCTTCAAGGGCATCCTGTATGGTATAAAATCCACCGGTGACATATTTATATAATCCATCTTCTGTTTTTAACACGACCATTTGTCCGGCGCTTTTAAATACAGAAGATGATAATTTCTTAGAGAAGGCTCCAAGTTGAACCCGGAAAACTACATCTTTAGAGTCAATGACAGGAGTAGGAAGGTTGTTAATGCTATGGTCTTTTATACCAGCAAGGAGATCTGCCGTTGGTTCAGACAGAGAACCGTCTTTATTAAGCACCATAACTTTAGAATTCGGAAATCCGGACGATTTCATTTCATCTCTTCTTTTTTCTGCATCCTTCAATCTGCTGTAAGATCCGGCAACATAAGAAGTAGAGGAATCGGATTGCATGGAACTTCTCACATCGGGTACGCTAAGCAGTTTACTCATTTCGGCAGGCGGAACTCCTTCTTTATAATTTCCAAGAAGGATAACCAACTCTCTTCTGTAAACAATAGTAGCATCGCGGCCTTTTTGCCATCCTTCGCCTGTAACAGCAGGAGGGTTAATGATCGTATCCGTGTACGAAACATAGGCCCATGCAGTATCGCTCCATTCTCTCCAATTCTTTGCTATCGTTGAATCACTCATGGCTACTCCGTGATCATCCACGATCGCTCCTAAAGGAGAATTGGGTTCTTTGTCCATGTAATCCGGGAAACGATCACCATCTGCATCAAGAGGGCAACCTTTTGCATCAACCGTAACTCCGGCAGGCGTTCCCTGGCATGAATCTTTGAAATCAATAACCCCGTCACCGTCCGTGTCTTCATTTGCAAGCGCAAGGAGTTCTTCATCTGATAGCGGCGAAATGAAAGGAGGTTTTGGATTGAATAGATCAAACGTAAGTGTGAAATAAGTTTCAAGGTATTTGTCTTTGCCTGAATTTCCTTTACCTGTTCCTTTATTATCAGGTGTAATACCATCAATATAATCCGTAAAAGTGAAGTGCATAGTCGCGCCAAGCCGGAAGTTCCAGCGTGGCATAAGGTGAAAGTTAACTCCGGCACCAACGGGAACAGCAAACGATCGTTCAGGATATTTTCCGAAAAAGGGATTGTTCCATTTCCGGATATCGGTTTCAAATGAATAATCTCTGCTGAGAGGAATGGCATTTGCCGCATTAGGATCATTTTCATCCATATTCATAATGGAGCCATCACTCCAATAATGATATTGATTTCCGGTCTTGTCAAGTACGTCTGTTTTAGAAAGGAATTCAAAATATTCAAAGCCGGAAAGAAGGAAAGGATCAATCCGGCGTTTCATAGGAAGAAAGCGGTCGAAATTGTAAATAAGGTTTAATCCGCCGGAACGTATGCTGGATTCAAAGTTGATAAATCGCGGTCCTTTCTCACTTCCACTCAATGATCCGAACATGGCGCGCGCGCTGATTTCAAATGACCGGGAAAGATGTTCGGATACGGATAAATTAAATCCTAACCGGCTTTGGGCAGGTGAAAGAGAGAATTTATCAGCAACATCCCCGTAAAAAGTTAAAATGCCGGGCCCAATTCCCAAGGTGGGAGAACCGAGCTTTGGATTCACAAAGTCGGAAGAGTCAATTCCGGAAGGATTTCCTTGCGGAGGAAAATATTTAGGGTACGGATAATAAGGCTTTGGCACCTGGGTAGAATCCTGTGCGGAAACAAGAAATAAATTGAAAAGAAAAAATATCAAAAGCCAATTCCATTTCATGCGATCAAAGGTAACAAATTCATTTTTATCGATTACCGTTTTCAGCAATAGAACCGAAGCATATAATCCGAAAACTTACCTTACCCATTGCTGGTTGGAAACCATAAGCGCCTCCTGAACCGTAATTCTTTTTCCGTTATTATAAGCGGTCACAAAAGGATTTTCAACTCCTTTTGTACGTACCGTTTCCCTGTAATCGCGTGCATCCTTATACATGCTGTATTTTCCAACCGTATATTTTTTCCATCCATCGTGAAACTCCATATTGACTTTATTGCTGATAGCGAACTTGCTTTCAAAATAAGAAGTGCCTCTTTGCATTTTCGAAAGTGCACAGATCTGAACTTTGTAATTGACTTTGTTATCAGGTTTTGGAATGGAGGTGGTAACGGATGTCGTTTCAGGTGGAGTGATGGAGGATGTATTTGTATTTACGGCCAATGTGCTTTTGGGCTTCACCGTAATTGTGGTGGGTGCAATCTCCGCTTTCTGCGGATCATTATTATCGACATACGAAAAAGCGCCGGCAATTGAAATATCGCCCGATACATTATCACTTACAGAAACCCGATACGAGACTTTTAACAGTTCGTCCTCCGGAAGGTTATCCCATATGATTTTTACTTTCCCGTCGATAAAAGAGAACGTACCGCCTTTGTTGTCAAGAGACATAGCCGTTAAACCGGCGGGTAATGTTTCCTGGATGCGTGCAAATCCTTTCATTCCATCTTTGTTGACATTAACCTCAACGGTGAATTCGGTTCCCGCCTCAGGACTTCCTACAATAGTTCTTGATGCGGTAACCGCCGCAGCCGTTTTTGTTTCTGAAGGAGTAACCGTATTTGTAGCAGTGGATGTGGTTTCAGGAACGGATGTAGATGTTTGTGTTGTTTCGGGCTGAGTAACCGTAGTCGCTGTTGTCTCCGGCGGTGTGGTAGTGGTAGCTGTCGTTTCCGGTTGTGTCGTTGTGGTGGTTGCCAGCACTTCTTCGCCTACGGATATGGTTTGCGGATGCATTTCAAAAGTTTGTTTTTGGTTATCTAAAACGTAAGAGAATTTTCCTCCCATCGCCACATTGCCATTTGCCATGTTAGGATCTACCGTAACTTTATAGGAGACAGAGAACTCCTGATCCGCAGGAAGAGAGATCCATGTGAACTTCACCACATTATCCTCCGGAAGGTACTTGAACTCCGCGCCCTTGGCATCTATTACCGTTGCATTATTAAATCCGGCAGGAAGTTCCTGTTTCATATGTCCTACACCGGCAATCGATCCTTTTGAGATAGTCAGCGTAATGGTAATCTCTTCCCCTTGTTTCACTTTGGTTGGCGACTCCATTTTTACAGTTACATCGGCGGGGAAAAACAAGCGCACGAGGAGTAATGCGAGCATGTTCATAAGGATAATTATATATTTAATCATGTCAAAAGATTTTTGATATGCGATGCGAGTAATGAGAAGAAATCTTTTCTTCCTGATTTTAACTTACATCCCACATCAGTTTCATGTGTTGCTAGCAAAACTATCTCAAATACAAGGAGATAAAAAATGACCAGTTTTCAACTTACAAACATGCTTCTGTTAATAAGGAGACGCTTCTGAAAGTGTTTTTCATAGCGTAAAACGAGAGGAAAAGAGTAGAGATAAAAAGAAAGTGCGGAGATAATTCTTCTTCAGAAAAAGGGCGAAATGTTTTTCCCGGGCTGAAAATATTTTCAGCTCAATTTACTGTTCAAAGAAAAAGTCAATCAGCCGGTGAATCTGTTCGGCATTGAAAGAGATGGAGCCGTCAAAGAAAGCATCAATGGTTTTTGCAATTTCATCGGAAGAGATAAACCCGTCTTTGTTCCAGTCGGCCACACGAAGGTCGTAAGGGATAGTAGAAGCGCTGGTTTTGGCATCCGGGTTTTTTCTCAGTTCCATTTGCATGGCTTCGACCTCCTTCATAAACTCGGCGCTGGGTTTTTTATTAAATGCTTCGCTGAGCGCTTCTTTCCGCTGTGCTGCTTGCCCGTTCTGTATTTTCATGAGTTCAGCCATCCGCTGTTTGGTTAATTCCACACCATTAACATCCACCGGAAGGCCACCTTTTGAATGGGGTTCTTTATCCAGATAATCGGGTACACCATCGGCATCACTATCAATAGGACATCCGCGCCCGTCAACTTTTATCCCTTTAGGAGTGCCGGGGCAAAGATCGTTTACGTCAGGGATTCCATCTTTGTCGGTATCGCTTTTATCTATTGAGGCATAATCGACATTTGAATATTGTTCCTGCACGTCTTTAGGCAATATGAAAATATGCCAGGTAAGGGAAAGGGAGGAATAAAGATAATTATCATTACCTCCGGACTTGACATTATCAAGATAATCAGAAAAAGTAATATGGTAGGAAAGGCCGAGGTTTGCATCAAGCCAGGAAGTGAGTTTAAGTTTTATTCCTGTTGACAGCGGAACCGCAAACGTAGTTCTGGAATAATTGGATGCGCTGTCGGTTAGTTTAGTTTCATATTTATAATCACGCTCAATGTTAGTGGCATAAAAATAATTCATGCCTTCTTCCGGAAGGTTCCGGATGCTTCCATCTTTCCAATAATAATACGGATTGTTGTTTTTGTCCAAAACATCTCCGTGCGGATCAAAAGTAAGATAAGAGAATCCGGCTGAGAAAAAGGGGATCACACTATGCTCTTTTTCTTTTTTTCCCGGAAAGAAGTAAGTGGCTTGTATCCCCATATCGGTAATGGGAGATTCGAAATTAAGCTTCGGAAGATTGTCGGAGGAGATTTCATCCCGGGCTATTTTTCCTTTGAGCAAATCTGCTGAGAGAGAAAAATGACGGTTGAAATATTTTTCAATGGCAAAAGAAAAGCCGCTCCGGATAAAACTATATTGGCCAACCAGGGAATTGCTGCCGACATCCCCGTGAAAGGTAAGCACCCCTAAACCCCCATCAACGGCAATGATCTCTTTTTCTTTTTTCTTATAATCCTGCGATAAAAGAGGGGCAATAAAAGCCAGGCAAAAAAAGAAAAGGAAAGATCCTCGAATCACAAATTGCAGCTTGCGGTTTCGGGTCCTTTTCTTCATTTCATTTCCCGGTAATTTACTGTTCAAAGAAATAATCGATCAGGGCATGGATTTTTTCTACAGTATAATTGTTGCTTCCGTCGAAGAAGCCTTCTATAACAGCTGAAATTTCACTGGAAGAAATAATGCCGTCATTATTTGTATCGGCAGATTTGAACTGCTGAGGAATTTTTGCGTTGCCTCCGCTGGACGTCTGCGCTTTATTTTTTATTTCAGTATCCAGTTTTTTCAGCGAAGCCATGGAAGGATTGTTTTTGAAGATGTCATTCCGGCCCGATGCAATAGAATCTTTCATGGCTTTTTCAAGCATCATGGCATCCGTAACGGTTTTTCCTTCCGCATCCACAATGGATCCCTTCGTTGTTCCTTTTTCTTTGTCAAGATAATCCGGCACTCCATCACCATCTTCGTCGGTAGGACATCCTTTGGCGTCTACTTTTACGCCCTTGGGAGTACCGGGGCACAGATCATCCACATCTTTTACGCCATCATGGTCCATGTCCAGCTTATCAATGGAAGCGAAGTCAACATTGGAAGACTTTTTATCTTTTTCTTTTTGTTCTTTTGATCTTTGCTGAATGTTGTAAGTAAGCGAAAAATAAGAGTATAAGTATTTATCATTTCCCCCTCCTTTAAAGGCATCAATACCATCAGAAAAGCAGAGATGATAAGTTGCTCCGATGTTGGCTTCTAATTTTGTTCCTATTTTTAATTTAAACCCAAGGCCAATGGGTAAAGCCATGGAACTTTTTGCTGCACTGTCAAGGGTTGTTTCATATATATAGTCGCGGTTTACATGTTTGGCAATAAATTCGTTGGCGGGCAGCTGAGGAAGATTGCGGATACTACCATCATTCCAGTAATAATAAAGGGAATCGCCGCTGTATTTAATATCGGTCTTTGCCTTCAGCGAAGCATAGGCAAATCCCGTTGTCAGATAAGGAATAACGGGTGTTCCTTTTTTATTTTGCAGATAGGCAGTTATATTCAGGCCGAATTGTGTCAGGGATGTTTCGAAATTTTTATTTCGGGTCACATCTTTTGACCGTTCGCCCATTGCCAGTTTGCCATTAACCACATTCAAAGAAGCCCCTAACCAGTTGTTTAAAAAACGCCTTTCAACGTTTAGAGAAAACCCACCCCTGATATAGGTATAGGCGCTTACATCTTTTCCTTTTCCAATATCACCGTTAAACGTAAGGACGCCCATACCTGCCGAAACAGAAGCAACGTCTACCAGTTTGTCTTCTTGAGAAAAAAGGTTGGGTGAAATCAATAAAAAGGAAGAAAAAAACAGGATGGAAGAGTAGAGTTTTTTCATTTCATAACGATAAGAGGAATTATTATAGGGCAAAGATATAACAAAAATTTCGTTAACAGAAGGGTAATAAGGAAGTTATGAAAAGCGGAATGTTAGTTTAAGCATTAACCGCATTAATAATAGTACAGGCTGCAATTCCTGCAGTTTCCACCCGTAGCCTTGAATTTCCAAGACGGATGGGTAAAAAGTCGGCTTTTTCAGCTGCCGATACCTCTTCATCTGAAAATCCTCCTTCAGGGCCAATAGCGATCAGGATGTTCTCTCCTTTCTTACAAGAAGTAGTAAGGGGCCGGCCTGTTGGGTTCTGAGGTGGGAATTCAGAAACGGATAATTCGGGAATATGGCCGATGAATTTCTGACCGGAGAATTGTTCAGAAGAGCCGATGAATTTTTTAAAGTCTTCAAGCTCATGCAAGAGCGGTATTTGGGATTTTAAACATTGTTTCATGGCAGAAACGAGAATTTTATTCAGCCGTTCGGTTTTGATCGCGTGTCTTTCGGAATGCCTGCAAGCAATAGGCATGATTTCGTCGCAGCCGAGCTCCGTAGCTTTTTCTAAAAACCATTCAAACCGGTCAATGTTCTTTGTCGGAGCGATAGCGATGGTGAGTTGAAAGTTCCTTTTTGCCTTATCGGCGATAGAGCGAATGATTTTTACAGAAACAGCTTTCTTCTTTTCAGGACCAAGTGCTCCTTCATAAAACATCCCTTTTCCGTCTGTAAAAATGATCTTGTCTCCTGTTTTTAATCTTAGCACACGAAGCGCATGAATGGACTCTTCTTCAGAAAGAAATGCTTCGGAACATTCGCTGTTAATGCCGGTGCAGTAAAAGAGGTTCATGTAATATTATTCGAATGGCTAAAGATACAGACAAAAAAGCATTTCGCATTGTGGGTATTAATTCATATTCGGGGATTTGAAATTATGAATTACATTTGTTTAACCATAAACTAAATCAGATGTCATTTCCATTTCTAGTTATCACGATCATTCTTTCCGTAATCGGTGCATTGGTCACTTTAATAATGGGGATCGTTTACCTGGCCGGCGGAAAAAGCAGGAGCGGCATTATTCTCGGGGTCTCATTTATTATGTCCATCATCATCATGGTGCTATGTGTTATGGAAGCGGTCAAACGAGGCAGCCATAAAATAAAACAGGGAGTGGAGTGGGTGAAGAATCTGGATCATAAACATAAGGCCTATACGGATTGGGATACAACCTTTTCAGCAAGCCGGTATTATGCATTCATTCCCAAAGGAATTAAAGAACCCGTTTCCTCTAAATTTTATAGTAAACGCGATAATGAAAATTATAATATCCCGTTGGTCTATCCATACCGGTTTGTTGCAAGCGATGGTGTTTCTGTAAGTTATAGCAGCCTTGAGAATTTTACGGGCGCAAAAGACAGCTGCCTGAAAGCGCTTCAGTTCATTTCAGCATTCGCTTTCGATCATAAATTCCTTCTTGCCAAACGCGATAACAATCTAATGATTCGTGTCTCCGGCGATAAGAAAAGCGAGCTTCCGGACAATACCTATTTCCTGTTTGAGTTTAAGACCGGAGCG
>JAHEYJ010000130.1 GCA_023251675.1 Bacteroidota bacterium | reverse complement strand
CCTTCCTTCAGAAAGTCCGGGAATAAAACCGAAGTGGATGTATCGGGATTGAACCGAGGCTGCTATTTCCTGAAAGTAAGATCGCAGGATAAAGAATTTACCAGGAAGTTTGTGAAGTGATCTCGTTTCGAGATCATTCCGAACTTGTTTCGGAATCTGATCAGACCCTGAAACGAGTTCAGGGTGACAACCCGGCTCACGCCGGGATAAAGACCACCTTCTTCGTCTCAAAAAAACTTTCGGAGAAGTAATTTTTCAGATCGTAGCTTTTGTAAGGCGGTTCATCTTCTCCCCGTAAGTAAAGAATGCCGTTTTTCATATCATTGAAATTCTCTGTAAGAAATTTATCCTTCACCCATTTCTGAAACTCAGGAAGTTCCGTTACCGCGCGGCTCACCACAAAATGGTATTGGCTGTTTGTCCCCCTCTCGAGGGGGTGAAGGGGGAGGTCTTCCGCCCGCGACCAGATCCCTTTTACATTGTTCAGTCCGAGGCTTTCGGCTACGGCGTTCACGACTTTTATTTTTTTGCCGATGGAATCCACCAAATGGAATTCACATTCCGGAAATAAGATCGCCAGTGGAATGCCGGGGAAACCGCCACCGGTTCCGACATCCAGTATTTTTGTTTTGGGTTTAAAGGAGATCACTTTGGCAATGCCGAGCGAATGCAGCACATGACGCTCGTAAAAATGCTCAATGTCCTTGCGGGAAATAAGATTGATCTTAGCGTTCCATTCCGAATACAATCCGCCTAATTTTCCGAACTGCTCTTTTTGTTTATCCGAACATTCCGGAAAGTAGTTATAAATAATCTGAACGCTGTCCATGGTAATGGGCAAAGATAATCCACAACGGTTATAAAGCTTTATTTTTTCTCTTGGGATAGACTCGTAAGTTATCCAATAAACAATAAATAATATACTGTCAAAAATAATTTATCTTCGTTGTATCGCATTGAACCCGTAACCATTAAACTTTATAAAATGAAAAAAATCTTTACTCTGATTTCAATCCTTTCTATTTCTTCAGCCGGCATGTTTGCCCAAACACCCAATGCTGGTTTTGAAACCTGGACACACAATTCATTTCCAAGTTATGACACTCCCGACAGCTGGAACTGTGCGAACTCTCAAACTGCACTCACGGGAGTCTTCTCGTGCGTTAAAAGTTCATCAGCGCATAGCGGATCTTTTGCAATTCAATTGATAACGAAACAAATCGGATCACCTATCAACCAGTTGGTTCCGGGTTTTGCAACCACAGGCACTCTGCCTACTTCGATCACCGGGCCTATTACCGGTGGTATAGCTTATACCTTACGGCCGGATAGTATAACCGGATGGTACAAATATACCCCCCAGGGCGGAGAGAATGGATATATACAGTTCATATTATTTGGAACGAGTAATTCAGATACCATTGCTACCGGAGGATTTGCAACACCTGCTGCAGCGGTTGGTAGCTACACCCGGTTTCATGCAGAAATGATCTACCGGTCTGCAAATCCAGTGACCAATTCGATGTGGCTTTTGTCTTCCAGTAAAAATGATGCGCTCACGGCAAGTATCGGCAGCACGCTTTTTGTCGATGACCTGGCATTGGTTTTTAATCCCGGCGTCGGAGTGGCAGAACAAAACAGGACGGAGGTAACCCTGTTCCCTAATCCTGCAAGTGATCGCATTGAAATCAAAAATATTTTGAATTCGGCAGCTCAATTTGTTTTGTATGATGCCATGGGAAATAAAATGGAAGAGAAGGAAATTGGAAGCGTTGAAAGTTCAGTTGACGTTAAAGAATTTGCAAATGGATTGTATTTTTATACGGTAACAGGAAAAAATAATTTGAATATTAAATCGGGTAAGCTCATTATTCAAAAATAAATTTCTGTTTCACACCATCCATCTATCCGATTTCTCAAATCAATGAAGCTGAATCGCGTATTCATTCCTTTCGTATTTCGTAAAGGAAGTATATCCTTGCTGTTTTTTTTAACTATATCTTCTTGTTCCCTGCACGCACAAGGCGCGGGAACGCTTAAAGGATTGGTGCTGGACGCTTCCGATAAGGAACCGGTGATTGGTGCAATTATTTTTGATGCCGCCGACAAGCAACACGGTACTTCCAGCGATGTGAATGGAAATTATCAACTGCATTTAAATTCCGGAAAACATACCATTATCTGTTCCATGATCGGAATGAGATCGGATACAGTTGTGATCGTTGCCGATTCGCTGAAGCCGGCGGAACATAATTTTATTTTGGAATCAGCCGCCACACAACTGGAAACCATGGTGGTGTCTGCCGGTAAATACGAGCGGAAATTAGAGGAAGTAACGGTTTCCATGGAAGTGATCAAACCGACGCTGATCGAAAATAAGAACTCTACTAATATCAAAGATGTGCTGGAACAGGTTCCGGGGTTGAACATTTTAGACGGAGAACCGCAGATCCGCGGCGGCAGCGGATTTGATTTCGGCGTGGGAAGCCGTGTGGCCATTTTAATTGACGGGCTTCCGGCAATAGCCGGTGATGGCAGCGCACTGCCATGGAATTTTATTCCGCTTGAAAATGTGGAACAGGTGGAAGTGATCAAGGGCGCATCTTCTGTTACCTACGGATCTTCGGCATTGAGCGGAAGCGTAAACGTGCGCACCGCCTATGCGAAGGAAGAACCGGTCACCAAAGTATCGTTATCATCGGGTATGTATGATGCGCCTCCGATCGATAGTTCGAAATGGTGGAAAGGAATTGCCAATTTTTCCAGCGCCAATGTCATGCATTCTCAAAAATTCGGTCAACTCGACCTGGTGATCGGCGCTATGGCAATTTACGATCACGGTTTTATCGGCCCGCCGAATCCGAAACACTGGCTGGGCGCAAGTTTCAACGACACTACCATCAAGGATAATAAAGTGGGCGAACATACTGGACGATTTAATTTTAACCTGCGCTACCGCCCGAGAAAAATCCCTCAACTCAATTACGGCATCAACGGAAATTTCATGAAGTCATCCAGTAATCTTTCGTTGATCTGGGACAATGACTCAACCGGACTTTACAGGGCCTATCCTTTTACGATGACCTTGCAGGAACAAACCATGCTGTATGTGGATCCGTTCGTAAATTTTTATTCAAAGAATGGGTTGATGCAAAGCCTGCGAACACGTTATTCGTATACTAAAAACAGTTCTAAGAATATTACTGAAACCGATCTTGGTACCGAAACCAATTTTATATACAGTGAATACCAGATCATAAAAAAAATCAATGAAGGGTTGAACGTTACCGGAGGAATTATTACCAGCCAGACGTATTCGCACTCCGGGTTGCCTTACCAGGGAGTGTTACCGGATAATCATCTTGCGAATTATGCCGGCTATGCGCAGGCAGATAAAAAACTTTTTAAGATCTTGAATTTTTCGGTGGGCGTGCGCGATGAGATATTTAAAATGAACGACGAGAAGACGATTGCAAAACCCATCTTCCGTTCCGGGTTGAATATAAAATTAGCTCAAGCAACTTTTCTGCGGTGTTCGTACGGACAAGGATATCGTTTTCCTTCCATCAAAGAAAAATACATTCATTCCAATATAGGCGGACAGCCGATCTTCCCAAATCCAATCCTGGTGCCGGAATCCAGCTGGAATGCCGAGATCGGTTTGAAGCAGGGATTTAAGATCAATAAGTTCGTTGGTTATATCGACGCCGCATTTTTCTGGCAGGAATATGCGAACACTATTGAGATTACTTTTGGTGCCTGGTATAAAGGGAAAGACATTTATGGCAACGACAGCGTCTCCATGGGATTTAAATATTTAAACACAGGTCCGACCCGCGTAAAAGGATTTGAACTATCGCTGCCCGGTGAAGGAAAGATCTCAAAGAATATTAAAGTAGATGTGCTGGCAGATTATACGTTTGTAATTCCACAGGCGCTTGAGCCGTCGTTTGTATTTGCCATTGACAGTAGCCCGCAACCGATGTCGTATGATTTTACAAGTACAGACACTACCAATGATATTCTGAAATACCGTTTCCAGCATATTGCTAAAACAGATCTACAGATCTCCTATAAAAAGTTTTCGATCGGCGGCGACTGGCGGTATTACAGCTTCATCCAGAATATTGATATGGTTTATATCCTGATGGAACCTGCTGCGCACTATGGAATTGAGAAATACAGAAAAGAGCATAACAAGGCCATTAATATTTTTGATGCGAGGATCGCAATGCAGGTCACCAAAAATTTCAAAATGGCTTTTATTGTAAACAATGCATTGAATACCAGCTATTCATTGCGCCCGCTTAAAATAGAAGCCCAGCGTACATTCTCCCTGCGGCTTTCTGCAACTTTCTGATCCTACGAATTATTCCGAAGGAATCCCTTCGGGACGAATTCTCTTGGTCTTTATTCTATTGTACGGTGTAAGAAATATTTCACCAACAGTCAGTTCGAGTAATCCCGATTTATCGGGATGTATCGAGAACGGATTGGAATACACATCTCGATACGGTTTCCAGAGCGAAACCTACTCGATGAGACCTTATATAAAAAACAAAACCAGTGCAGTTTTTCTTACGCCCTATTGTAAAATCTCCATAATCTATTTTGGTTTCTTCGTATATTAGTGTGCTGAAATTTATTGTATGAGCAAACTAAAAATAGCAGATAAATTTTTCACTTCCCGCCTTTTCACCGGTACCGGAAAGTTCGGCTCCAGCGCATTGATGGAAGAAGCGTTGCTGGCCTCCGGTTCGGAACTGGTGACGGTTGCGCTGAAGCGGGTGGACATGCGCAACGACAATGACGATATCCTGAAACATCTTTCTCATCCGCAGTTTAATTTATTGCCCAATACGTCCGGCGTACGCAATGCGAAAGAAGCCGTGTTTGCCGCTCAACTATCGCGTGAAGCCTTGGAGACCAACTGGCTGAAACTTGAAATTCATCCCGACCCGAAATATTTGCTGCCCGACCCGATCGAAACATTGAAAGCGGCTGAAGAATTGGTGAAACTTGGATTCATCGTCCTTCCCTATTGCGGCGCCGATCCTGTTTTATGCAAGCGCCTGGAAGAAGCGGGCTGTGCCGCCGTCATGCCGCTGGGTTCTCCCATCGGAAGTAACAACGGTCTGCAGACCAAAGGGATGCTTGAAATAATCATCGCGCAATGCAAAGTTCCGGTGGTGATCGATGCGGGAATCGGTGCGCCGTCGCATGCGGCAGAAGCCATGGAACTTGGAGCCGATGCGGTGCTGGTGAACACGGCCATTGCAGTGGCCGGCGATCCCGTTCAAATGGGAATTGCTTTCAAGCTTGCTGTGGAAGCCGGAAGAATGGCGTTCGAATCAAAACTGGGAACAAGAAAAAGATCAGCTGAAGCGTCGAGTCCGCTTACAGCGTTTCTTGATTAAGAAATCACAAACCCCAATTTCCAAAACACAAATAATTTCCAATGGCCAAATTCAAATTTCGAAACTGGAATTTGAATATTGAAATTTATTTGATATTTGTTTTTTTGTAATTTGATATTTTATGGTGACAATACAGGGATTTTCATTCAATCCATTTGAGGAGAATACATACATTTTGTTTGACGAAACAAAAGAGTGCGTCATCATTGATCCCGGATGCAGCAATAGGTCCGAGCAGGAAGAATTGATGCAGTTCATCAACGACGAAGGATTGAAACCCGTCAGGCTTGTGAACACGCACTGCCATGTTGATCATGTGATGGGCAATACCTTCGTTTCAAAAAAATATAATCTCGGACTTGAAATTCATAAGGAAGATCTTCAAACCCTTCATTCCCTCCCGCAGGTTTCACATTTATATGGGCTGAACGCAGAAGAATCCGTTGAACCCACAAGTTATTTGAATGAAGGCGATCAGATAAAATTCGGAAACTCAGTGCTGGATATTGTTTTCACCCCCGGGCATTCTCCCGGGAGCATTTGCTTTATTTCGCATGCGGATAAATTCGCCCTCTGCGGTGATGTTTTATTTTACGGCAGTATTGGCAGAACCGATCTGCCGGGCGGAGACCATGATCTGCTGCTGAGTTCTATCCGCGAAAAACTTTTTACGCTTGGCGATGATTACACCATTTTTTCCGGCCACGGGCCTGAAACAAATATCGGGTTTGAGAAAAAACATAATCCGTTTTTAGCCGGTTAACACGATTTTTTCCCTTTCTCTTCTTTTTTCTTGCTTTAAAATCACTTCAATTTAAGGGTGAAATTCTTTTAAACGACAGTTTTCTTCTGTTCGTCTTGATTTCATTTCTGCCTGCTTCATGCTTTATCTCATCCGTCTAAATAACGTTTGATATCCTAACTACAATCATATAAATGCGTAAAAGAATATGAATCCGTAAAGAATTTTTTATGAAAACAAAAATTTTTACAAATTGGATTCCCCTGATAGCCCTGATAGGAATACTCACAACACCGCGGAATGATGTTTTTGCAAGTCACTCTGAAGGAGCCGATATTACATACAAATGCCTTGGAGGAAATCAATACCAGCTTACACTTTCATTCTACCGCGACTGCCATGGAATAAATGCCCCGACAAACCCGGTTTTAAATTGCGCCTCAGCTTCCACCGGCCAGAATTTTAATATTACACTTCAGCCGATCCCGGGAACCGGCCAGGAAATTTCTCTTGTGTGTTCAAACTTCCTGACCGAATGCCAGGGCGGGATCTATCCCGGAGTTCAGGAATGGGTGTACAGGGGGATCATCACGATTACCCCTGCTACGGACTGGGTCTTCAGTTTTGATTATTGCTGCCGGAATGCCGCGATCACTACGATCGTAAATCCGGGAGGGCAAAACATTCACATTGAGTCAACACTAGACAACCTGAATTTTCCCTGCAACAGTTCGCCGGTATTTTATACAAAGCCAATTCCTTTTGCTTGTTTAAATCAGAGTTACACCTTCAATCACGGGGCCGGCGATCCGGACGGAGATTTTATTTCTTACGAGCTCGTAACGCCGATGAACGGATACGGTACAACGGTTACTTATCTCGCGCCGTATTCTTTTTCACAGCCGCTCACATCCGTTCCGGCCATGCAGTTTGATACACTGACCGGTGATATTACGATGAACCCTACGATGCTTGAAGTAACCATTCTTGCGGTCAAGGTCAAACACTGGAAAAATAACCGGCTGATCGGATACGTGATCCGTGATATTCAAATGCGGATGATGAACTGCAACAATTCCTATCCATATAGTTTCGGGATCAATGGTTACGGTAATTATATTACATCTGCCTGCGTCGGAAGCCCGATGATCTTCAATATTTACACCGATGACCCCGATACCACCCAAACACTTACGCTTACATGGAACAACGGAATACCCGGTGCTTCTTTTACCATTGCCGGTTCCCCGCATCCTATTGGAACTTTTTCCTGGACTCCGACCATCGCTGATATAGGAACACATTGCTTTACCTATACCATTACGGATAATAATTGTCCGATCAACGGAAGGGTCTCGTATGCGATATGCCTGAACGTATCGGCATTTGATGTGGTTGCGGTAGCGACCAATTCAAATTGCGGATTGAGCAACGGAACTGCCATGGCAACTTCTCCCAACGGAATGCCTCCGCTTTCGTTCTACTGGCTGCCCTGCGGATGCACGACCCCTTCACTTTCTTCACTTCCTGCCGGAACCTATACTGCTATTGTTACCGATGCAAAAGGATGTATGGGACAGGACACGGCAACTGTGAAAACGGGTTTTGTACCTGCGGGTTTGAATATTTCCACTACGCCAATTTCGTGTTTCGGCGGAAATAATTCCAGTGCGACTGCGACGGCGAACGGTGGAAATGCACCTTATTCATATATATGGAGCAACGGACTAACCACTGCAACCGTATCCTCGCTGAGCGCAGGCAGTTATTCGGTTTCAGTGACCACTGCTGATGGATGTTTGAGCACTCAGTCAATTACCATTTCTCAGCCGGTACTGCTCAGCACAACGGTTTCACAAAAGGATGCAATGTGTTTTGGTGAAAGCAACGGAACCGCTTCCGTTTCCGCAGCGGGAGGAACGCCACCTTATTCCTATGCATGGAACAACGGGCAGTCCACTTCTTCCATATCGGGATTAGCATCAGGAAATTATTTTGTTACAGTAGCAGATGCGAACGGATGTTCAGATATTCAGAATGTTTTTGTCGGGCAGCCTTCTCAGCTGGTGCTGAGTATTTTCTCGCTTACCAATATATCCTGCTACGGCGGAAGCAACGGCACGGCAACGGCAGCAACGTATGGCGGAATTCCTTCCTATACCTATATGTGGAACAACGGGCAATCCGGTCAAACCGCTACGGGGCTTTCCTCAGGAAATTACTTAGTGACGGTACTTGACAGCGCCGGCTGCACTTCCATCACTTCATTGAATATTTTTGATCCGCCGCCGGTTACATCTTCCATAACAGCTACTCCTGCAAAATGTTTCGGAACGAATACCGGATCAGCGGCAGTGGCAGCGTCAGGAGGTAGCCCTTCCTATTCTTACTTCTGGTCAAACGGGCAATCGGGTTCTTCCATCACAAATATTTCTGCAGGAAATTATTCTGTTCTGATCACCGATGCAAATGGTTGCACACGAATGGATGCCTCAACCGTTTCACAGCCAACGCAGGTTACGTTTGCTTTCACCAATGTTCAGAATTTGTTGTGTAATAAAGTAAGCACCGGATCGGTATCTGCAGCAGCGTCAGGAGGCACTCCTTCTTATTCTTATCTCTGGTCTAACGGACAAACATCAGCTTCCATTTCTTCACTTTTATCAGGAACCTATACCGCCGTTATTACCGATGCAAACGGATGCTCAAAAACTGATTCCATCGCC
>JAHEYJ010000239.1 GCA_023251675.1 Bacteroidota bacterium | reverse complement strand
CCAGCATCAGAAAAATAAAAACTCGATCAGCGACAACCAGGTAAACTGTATCTATGATGACCGAAAAGGGAACCTTTGGATCGGCACATCCATCGGATTGAATAAATTCAATATTAAGACAGAAAATTTTACGGTGTATTACGAGGCCAATGGTTTGCCCAGTAATTATATCTGCGGAATTCTGGCCGACAAACGGGGCGATCTCTGGATCAGCAGCAATAACGGAATTACACGGTTTAATCCGAACATCAACAATGTGGATGGATCGGCTTTCAAGAATTTCACTACCCATGATGGGCTGCAGGGAAAAGAATTCAATGTGGGGTCTTATTTTCAAAATAGAAAAACGGGAGAAATGTTCTTCGGCGGATTAAATGGAATCAATTCTTTTTATCCGGATAATATTACGGACAACAAACATGTTCCGCCGGTTTATATTACTTCATTTAAAAAGTTCGGAAAAGAAGCGGAAATGGATACTGCTATTTCCGATAAAAAATTTATTGAGCTCTCCTACAAAGACAATTTTATATCCTTCGAATTTGTTGCGCTGGATTATCTTTTCCCTGAAAAGAATTTATATTCTTTTACCATGGACGGATTGGATAACAATTGGTCTCCGCCATCCAGGCGCCATTATGTGAGCTATACGAATCTTCCGGGAGGCGATTATGTTTTCAGGGTAAAGGCATCCAATAGCGACGGGATATGGAATGAAAAGGGGATCGCTATCCATATAAAAGTTATTCCTCCCTGGTGGAAGACCAACACTTTTTATACTTTCTGTGTTTTGTTTTCAATTGTTTTTGTATTCAGTTTTATTCGTCTTCGGACGGCAAAAATCGAGAAGGAGAAAAAAATACTTGAACAAAAAGTGGAAGAGCGGACAGCCGAGCTGGCACAGAAGAACAAAGACATCACCAGCAGCATTCAATATGCAAAACGAATCCAGGATGCTATTCTTCCGACGCGCGAACAGATACAAAAGCATTTTCCTGACTCGTTTGTTCTGTTCAAGCCAAAAGATATTGTGAGCGGGGATTTTTACTGGATGGGAGAAAAGAACGGAAGAAAAATCGCGGCGTGTGTTGACTGTACCGGTCATGGAGTGCCCGGCGCCTTTATGAGCATGATCGGCACCAACCTGCTGAACCAGATCATTCTTGAAAACGGGATCACCGAACCGGCGGCTATTCTTTCTGCATTAAACCAGGGGGTAAGAAACGCATTGAAGCAGGGTACGCAGACAGAAATAGAAACAACTGACGGAATGGACATTGCCCTTTGCTCAATGGATATCGCCAAAAAAGAAGTTCAGTTTTCAAGTGCATTAAGACATCTGATTGTCATTAGCGGGGGGAAAATTGAAAAGATCGAAGGAAATAAATTTCCCATCGGAGGCGCACAACTGGATGCGGAAAGAATATTTACAAATCATGTGCGGTTTCTTAATAAAGGGGATGTGCTCTATATGTTTTCGGATGGCTATGCCGATCAGTTCGGAGGCGAGAAGGGAAAGAAGTTCATGATAAAAAGATTGTATGAAGCCCTCATTAAATTGCACTTGCTTCCTCTTCCTGAGCAGCGTATGCAGTTAGAAAAAATAATTGAAGACTGGAAAGGAAAACATGCGCAGGTTGACGATATACTGGTAATCGGCATCAGTATTTAGTCAGACAGGAATGTTTTTGCAACAAGGTGAGAAGAAATCCCGCACGGCGGGATTGATGATATACTGGTAATCGGCATCAGTATTTAGTCAGACAGGAATGTTTCTGCAATCAGGTGTGAGGAAATCCCGCAAGGCGGGATTGATGATATACTGGTGATTGGCATTCGCCTATAGCCAAAGAAAACAGGAGCCCCGCCCGGTTTTCGAGAAAGTGTATTTTTTCATCAGAATTCAGCAATAATTAGCTTTTTGTATATTAAATCTATTTTGTATTTTTGACAAAATTTATAAACTTACTATTATGAACGTAATGATCTGTTTTGAAGTAAGCAGCAAGCAAGACAATGTAAGAAAAGCACTTGCTTCAATTGGTTATATGTCAAGTTGGAAAGTAGTCAGAGGCAAAGACGTAATTACTTATCATCTTCCTTCCAATGCCATGTGGAAGAAAGGAGAGAATATGAGCCCCGGAAAAGCAAAAGAAGAACTGAAAAAAGCATCCAGCCAGGTGAATGTTAAAGTACTTCGTGCGGTTGCCATGGTGATCAGCAAGTTTGATGGAATGACGGGTTCAGCTGTGGATTCAGAAGTTTCAATGCCGGAATCTACAGAAGCATAAAAATCATTTTTATATAAATCAGGTTAAAAAAACTTTTCGGAGTTTTATAGTTCTTATATTGAGGTAAATAATTGTTACTTGTTCATACATAATAAATTTATATATTTGTTTTCGTATCAGTTTAACCCAAGAAGGAAAAGCCTATGATGCTGGATATCTACGATTTCTATGATAAGATGGAGCGGAACCATATCTTGCTTTCCTTCAAAGGAGATATTACTTCTGAATTACTTACATCGATTCTCCAGATCATGGAGTCAAAGCTGGAAAACCTGCAGGAAGAACCTAAAGTAAAGAAGAAAGTTTACAATGTTTTAGTAGAGTGTTTGCAGAATCTTTACCACCACATGGATGAAGTGGCTGCCAACTCTGACAGGACCCGTTCAGCAATTTTCATGATCGGCAAACTGGATAATCAGTACACTATCATTACCGGCAATTATATACGTGCTGAGAACGTGGGTGGCTTGGATAGCCGCCTTACAGAAATCAATAAACTGACGCCCGAAGAATTAAAAGATTATTGTAAAAAAGTTCTTGCCAATGGTGAAATGTCAGCGAAAGGCGGAGGCGGTTTGGGGATGATCGACATTGCACGCAAAACCGGGCAGAAACTTAACTATACGCTTATGCCTATTGACGATAAATATTCATTTTTCAGCTTAAATATTAAAATCTAACATACCG
>JAHEYJ010000021.1 GCA_023251675.1 Bacteroidota bacterium | reverse complement strand
TCAACTTCGTTCAGATCTTATTTTGCTTTGTATTTTATTTCCTTGGAGGCTATTTATTATACAGCGCCATCTTTGCCGCCATCGGTTCCGCCATCGACAGCGAGGCCGACAAGCAGCAGTTCATGATGCCCGCCACCATTCCGCTGATCGTTGCATTCATCGCAGCTCAGTTCATCATGCAGAATCCGGAAAGTCCGCTCGCCTTCTGGTTCTCCATCATTCCTTTCACTTCACCGATCGTAATGATGGTGCGTTTGCCGTTCGGTGTTCCGTATTGGGAACTGGGGCTTTCTATGGCGCTTCTGGTTGCCGGCTTTATCTTCATGACCTGGATAGCGGGAAAGATCTACCGCACCGGAATTCTGATGTACGGAAAAAAAGTTTCGTACAAGGAACTTTGGAAATGGCTGCGCTACAGCGGATAACATCATTAGATTTTAGATGTTGGATATTGGATCTATCAAAATATCTAACTTCTAATATCTAACATCCAACTTCTAAAGAATGAAAATTGCGATCATAGATTTAGGGACAAACACTTTCAACATATTTATCGCTGAGATCTTTCCTGATAAGACCTATAAGAAACTTTATAAAAGCAGGATCTCCGTTAAGCTTGGCGAAGGAGGCATCAACCAAAGTCATATTAAAGAAGAACCGTTTCAACGCGGCATCCGCGCGCTGAAGCAGCACAAAAGAACAATTAAAAAATTCGGCGCTGAAAAGATCTACGCCTTTGCCACGTCTGCCATCCGAAGCGCGACGAACGGGAAAGAGTTCGTCCATGCCGCAAAAGAGAAAACAGGGATCAGCATACAAATTATTTCCGGTGACCGGGAAGCGGAACTCATTTGCTACGGCATCCGCTCGGCCGTTAAAATGAGCGGCAAACTTTCCCTGATCATTGATATCGGGGGAGGAAGCACGGAGTTCATCATCGCCAATAAAAAAGAAATATTCTGGAAACATAGTTTTATGCTTGGCGCCGCGCGGCTATTGGATAAATTCAAACCTTCCGATCCGATACAGGCATCCGAAGCAAAACAAATTGAGAATCATCTTGAAGAGAACCTGAAACCGCTGTTCGATGCGTTGAAAAAATATCCTGTAACTGAACTGATCGGTTCCGCCGGTTCCTTTGAATCACTTGCCGAAATGATCGCCCATCGTTTTTACGATATCCGCATACTGAAAGGAAAAAGCGAATACAGATTCAACCTGGATGACTGCGAAAAAATGTACGACATCATCCTTCGGTCAACCGCCAAAGAACGTTTGCACATGAAAGGTCTCACACGTATGCGGGTGGACATGATCGTGGTATCGGCGATTTTTGTCGACTATATCGTTTTACGATTAGGATTGGAAAAAATGCGCCTCTCCAGGTATTCCCTTAAAGAAGGAGTGTTGTGGGAGTTGCTGAATAAATAATCAGCAAAAAAAATTATTGAATTCGATAATTATCCCGATATAATAAATTTCAATTGCCCGTTATTCGTAAATTCGCTTTTAATTCGTAATTAGTAAACCCATGCCGAAGATATTAGTCATCGACGATGAGAAAAGCATCCGCAAAACGCTGCGGGAGATCCTGGAGTATGAGAACTTCAAAGTAGACGAAGCGGCGGACGGAGCGGAAGGCGTTTCCATGGCGGAAAAAGAAAATTACGACATCATTCTCTGCGATATTAAAATGCCAAAGGTAGATGGCATTGAGGCCCTCGACCGGATACAAAAATCAAAACCCGATACGCCCATCGTAATGATTTCCGGGCACGGTACGATCGAAACTGCTGTTGAGTCGGTGAAGAAAGGCGCGTTTGATTTCATTGCCAAACCGCTGGACCTGAACCGGCTGCTGGTGACCATTCGCAACGCGATGGATAAGACCAGTATTGTTTCAGAAAATAAAGTGCTGAAGAAAAAGATCTCGAAGACCTATGAGATGATCGGCGAATCGGAAAGCATTCAGAAGGTACAGGAGATGATCGAGAAAGTAGCGCCTACCGATGCGCGTGTACTCATCACCGGCGAGAACGGAACCGGGAAAGAACTAGTGGCCCGGTGGGTTCACGAGAAAAGCAACCGCTCCGGAAATAATTTCATTGAAGTGAACTGCGCTGCCATACCGAGCGAGCTGATCGAAAGCGAACTGTTCGGACATGAAAAAGGCGCTTTCACATCGGCAGTCGCGCAGCGAAAAGGAAAATTCGAACTGGCCGAAGGCGGAACTATTTTTCTGGATGAGATCGGCGACATGAGCTTATCCGCCCAGGCGAAAGTGCTGCGCGCGCTGCAGGAAAATAAGATCACACGGGTTGGAAGCGAGAAAGAAGTAAAAGTGAATGTGCGGGTGCTGGCGGCTACCAATAAAGACCTGCAGAAAGAAATTTCCAAAGGCAACTTCAGGGAAGATCTGTATCACCGGCTCAGCGTCATTCTCATTCGGGTTCCGTCGCTGAATGAACGAAAGGATGATATTCCAATTTTGGTGGAACATTTTTCAAAGCAGATATGCGACGAACAGCGGATGACGGTCAAAGTCTTCTCTAAAGACTCATTGAAAGAACTTCAGAAAATAAACTGGACCGGCAACATCCGCGAACTGCGAAACGTGGTGGAGCGGCTTATTATACTTGGAGATAAAACAATTTCGGCTAAAGACGTGCAAACGTTTGCTCAGCCACTGAAATAAAAATAGGTCCGAAGGACTCCTTCTGAGTAACTTGCACGCAAAATCCAAATGAACCCGAATACTATCAGGCTGATCGATTACTGGATCGGGAAACCCCTATGTTTTCTTCTCACCTTATTCCGGGTTTCTTTTCCTGCTAAAGAAACAAGACCCAAGAAGATCGTCTTCCTTAAATTTATTGAACAGGGCGCAACCGTTCTTGCTTTCAGCGCCATTAAACGCGCAACCGAATTGGTTGGAAAAGAAAATGTTTATTTCTGTGTTTTCAAAAATAACCGTCCGATCCTGGATATTCTTGATGTTATTCCGCCTGAAAATATCATTACGCTCAGCGACAGATCGCTTTTCAGTTTTCTTTTCGATTCCTTTGCCGCATTGCGAACGATCCGAAAGAATAAAATTGATGCGGTGATCGATATGGAATTCTTTTCCCGCGCTTCTGCCATTTTTTCATTCCTCACCGGCGCTTCAACCCGGGTGGGGCTTCACCGTTTTTCCAGTGAACTGCCGAACCGGGGGAACCTGATGACACACCGGATCCAGTACAATCCGTATTTGCATACTTCGGTTTTTTATTCCATGCTCGTGGAAGCAACTTTGCAAAATCCAGCAGATGTTCCGATGATGAAAGTTCCATGCAGCGGGTTCAAATCAGTTCTTCCTGCTTTTATCCCTTCTGATCGTGAGAAAAAAGAAATGAATGAAAAGATCACTGCGGCTTTTGGAAATGAGAAAAAGAAAATTGTCATCTTAAATCCAAATGCAAGCGACTTGCTTCCCTTGCGGAAATGGGAATCCGAAAAATTCATTGCGCTTGGAAAAAAAATAATATCGGAAAATGAAAATGCATGCGTTATCATTTCCGGCGCACCGTCCGAACAAAAAGATGCTGAAACTATCTGCACGAAGATCGGAACATCACGGGCCGTTTCATTTGCGGGGAAAACAACGTTACGGGAATTGCTTACGCTTTACACGCTTGCCGATATGCTTATCACCAACGACAGCGGCCCCGGCCATTTTTCAACGCTTACTTCCATAAAAACCGTGATCCTTTTCGGTCCCGAAACGCCAAAGTTATTCGGCCCCATTTCTCCAAACGCCCTTGTGATATGGAAGGAACTGGCCTGCAGTCCATGCGTGAATGTTTTTAATCACCGGTTCTCTTCCTGTAATAACAATGTTTGCATGCAATCCATCACCGTAGAAGAGGTTTATTCGGCATTAAAGAACCATCTCTAATGAAAACATTTTTTATCTTAGTTTCGTCATAACCTCTACATGATCAAATTATTCTCAGCTGCATTTTTATCGTTCACTTTTACCTTTTTTCATTTCGATCTTCAAATCAATTCCAAACCTGTTGAGAAGATCTCGTTTCCCTCTTCGGATGGTGTGGTCATCACCGCCGATCTCTATTTTGTGAATGATTCGCTTCCGTATATGGTTCTGTGCCACCAGGCCGGATACAGCCGGGGAGAATATGCAGAGACTGCTTCCAAGTTCTGCCACCTCGGATATAATTGCCTTGCCATCGATGCGCGTTCCGGAGGCGAAGTGAACGGCGTGAAGAATGAAACGGCGCTCGATGCAGCTAAAAAAAAGAAACCTACTACATACCTGGATGCTGAAAAAGATATCATCGCTGCCATTGATTACGCGTATTCCAAAAGCGGAAAGAAAGTTTTCCTGATCGGAAGTTCCTACTCCGCTTCCCTTGCCCTGAAAATCGCAACAACAAATAAAAAAGTAAGTACAGTAATGGCGTTCAGCCCGGGTGAATACTTTGGAACAAAACTTAAACTAAAAGAGGCCATCTCCAATCTTACTGTTCCGATTTTTGTTACTTCTGCAAAAGACGAAGCGCAGGATGTAAGCACGCTCATCGGCGATGTGAAATCAAAAGTGAAAAGCCAGTTTGTTCCATCATCCAAAGGAAAACACGGCTCGTCCTGCCTGTGGAAAGATAATCCCGGCTATCACGAATATTGGTTTGCGATCATGATGTTCATGAAACAGGTGAAGTGAGAAGGCAGAGGGATATGTCATTCTATTCATACAATCATCCTGCAACCGTGCGACAAAAATCCACTTCTCAAAAGTGGTATGTATTGTATTCTTAGTGAAACTTTGTGCCCTTAGTGCCTTAGTGGTGAAAAAAATCTACCACTAAGACACGAAGTACACTAAGAAGCACTAAGGCAGAAATTTGTAGTGCGTCCACTTCTATTCCCTTTGTTTCGTGTCAATAATAATAGTTACAGGACCATCATTCAAAAGTTCACTTTCATGTCAGCGCCAAACGAACCGGTCTGGATGTTTTTTCCGAAATCGATTTTCATTCGCTCAATAAATCTTTCATAAAGCGGAATTGCTATTTCCGGCTTTGCTGCTTTGATGTAAGAAGGGCGGTTTCCTTTTTTAGTTGAAGCGTGAAGCGTAAATTGAGAAACGACCAGTATTTCACCGCCAATTTCTTTTACGGACAAATTCATTATTCCGTTTTCATCATTAAATATTCGCAGGTTGGAAATTTTTCCGGACAGCCATAAAATACCATCTTCATCATCTGCTTCTTCAATTCCAAAAAAGACAAGCAACCCTTCTTTGACGGATGATTTTATTTTTCCATCAATCGTAACGCTTGCCTGTTTTACCCGTTGAATTACTGCTCTCATAAAATCACAAATTGTTAAGTCACAATGCATCTCGCATTTCTGCGGGATGACTTATGACTTGCTGCACTTTTGACTTAATCATTGTATTCCTTTATCACTTCTTCCCCATTCATAATACTCAAATAGGAATGATAGCGCGAAAGCGTGATCTCATTATTCTTCACCGCTTCAATGACAGCGCATTTCGGTTCGTTGAGGTGAAGGCAGGTATGAAACTTACAATCACCCGCCTTCTTAAATATTTCCGGAAAGAAATGTGATATTTCATATTTGTCCATGTTGATCACACTGAACTCCTTGATCCCCGGCGTGTCAATGATATATCCTCCGAAACTCAGCGGATGCATTTCAGTAAACGTAGTGGTATGCATCCCTTTACTATGGGTATCTGAAATGTTCTGTGTCTTCAGATCAAGTGAAGGTTCAATGGCATTGATGAAAGTTGATTTGCCCACGCCCGAATGCCCGGAAAGCAACGTGATCTTATCCCTCAGAAGCTCCGTAAGTTCTTTTTTTATTTCCTTGCTCATAGCCGTCGAGCTGACACTGATGCAGCGGTATCCTATCTTTTCATAAATAGACATCACATTCATAAGATCCTCTTTCATCATCGGATCGCTCTCAAAAATATCCGCTTTGTTAAAAATAAGTATGGCCGGGATCCTATATGCCTCCGCTGTTGCAAGAAACCGATCGATAAAACCAAAAGAAGTTTTCGGAACGGCGAGGGTCACAACCAGCATGGCCTGATCAACATTCGTTGCCAGGATATGGGATTGCTTGCTGAGGTTCTTTGATTTCCGGATGATGCAGTTCTTCCGCTTCTCCGCTGCTCCGATCACACCGTTACCGTCTCCTTCCAAAGCAATAGAAACCCTGTCGCCCACTGCGATCGGGTTAGTGCTTTTGTATCCGTCGATGCGCAGCCGGCCTTTGATACGGCAATTAATTATTTTCCCTTCGTCTGTCCGCACAGCATACCAATTGCCGGTTGATTTTATTACAATTCCTTTCACAGTACAAAGTTATTCGTAATAGCGGAATGCCAATTAATGCTTTAATGCTAATAAGCGATCACTATTCATTAGAAGCTATCTCAAAAATACCTTCGCCACTAAGACTCAAAGGCACAAAGGTTCACGAAGTTGGTTTTCTTGGTGCTTTCTTCGTGTCTTAGCGTCTTTGTGGCAATTTTTATATTCGATCTTATTTTTGAGATGCCTTGTAGTATCATTAGCACGTATTTGTATATTGGTATTTCGCTAATTAGCAGCTAAGTATTCATTTGTATATTAGCATCGTAATATGTCGATCAAAGTACAGAACCTGACCAAAATCTACGGGAAGCAGAAAGCGCTGAACGATATTTCATTTGAGGTGAATTCAGGCGAAGTAGTAGGATTCCTCGGTCCGAACGGAGCGGGAAAATCCACTACGATGAAGATCCTGACCTGCTTTCTTCCGCAGACCTCCGGCACGGCGAGCGTTTGCGGGTTTGATGTGAACGAACAAAGCCTTGATGTCAGAAAAAATGTCGGCTATCTGCCGGAAAGCAATCCGCTGTATCATGATATGTATGTGAAGGAATATCTTTCGTTCGTGGCAGAACTTCATCACCTAAAAAATAATTCCGCGCGCGTGAAAGAGATCATCGAGATCACCGGACTTGAAGTGGAACAAAAGAAAAAGATCGGTGCACTTTCCAAAGGATACAAACAGCGCGTTGGCCTTGCTCAGGCGCTGATCCACGATCCAAAGGTGCTGATCCTTGACGAACCCACCTCCGGATTGGATCCGATCCAGCTGACCGAGATACGGAACGTGATCAAAGAGATCGGAAAAGCAAAAACGGTGATGCTGAGTACGCACATCATGCAGGAAGTAGAAGCGATGTGCGACCGTGTAATTATTATAAGCAAAGGATCTATTGTAGCAGATAAACCCACACAGGAACTGAAACAATATTCTTCCGGAAAAACAATGGTGGTTGTTGAATTCGATAAAGCGACTTCCCGTTCTGCACTTACCTCAATCGTTGGCGTTCAGGATGCAAAGAACAGTTCCGGAAATACGTGGGAGATCACTTGTGCTCCCGGAAAAGACATTCGCACGGATATTTTCAATTTTGCCGTTCAGAATCATCTGGCAGTGCTTACCATCCGGAAAGAAGAACAGAAACTGGAGGATATATTTAAGGAACTTGCTGGATAAAGGCCCCAGCCAATACGCTGCATTCACATCCTTCGGCAGTCTTGCTTTGAAATCAAACTCTCACTATGGTTTTAGGGTATATCTGAAATCTCAAAACACAAATATCAAATGGCAAACACATAACAAATCTCAAATTCAAAATTCCAAAAGAATAGGCTTAGCTTTGTTTTGGTCATTTTAATTTTGGTGCTTGGCTATTGCTTGTGTTTTGTTTTTTGAGAGTTGAGTTTTTCGATATCCCCGTTAAAGAAAAATATTAAATTCGCTCTCCTTAATCACGATTAACCATTAACGAATAAAAAAATTATGTCCTATCTCTTCACCTCCGAATCAGTATCCGAAGGCCACCCTGACAAAGTTGCCGACCAGATCTCTGATGCACTTATTGATAACTTTCTTGCTTTTGATCCGCAGAGCAAAGTTGCCTGCGAAACCCTTGTTACTACCGGACAAGTTGTTCTTGCCGGCGAAGTAAAATCGCACGCGTATCTTGATGTGCAGGAAATCGCACGCCAGGTTATCCGCAGGATCGGCTATGTGAAAAGCGAATATATGTTCGAAGCGGATTCATGCGGGATCCTTTCTGCCATCCACGAACAATCGTCTGACATCAATCAAGGTGTTGTGCGCAAGAAAAAAGAAGAGCAAGGCGCCGGCGACCAGGGAATGATGTTCGGCTACGCAACGAACGAAACAAAAGACTACATGCCGCTTGCGCTGGACTTAGCCCACAAACTTTTACTGGAGCTTGCTGTTTTACGCAGGGAGAATAAACAGATAAAATATTTACGTCCGGATGCTAAGTCACAGGTTACACTTGAGTATGACGACAACAACCGTCCGGTTCGTATTGATGCCATCGTGGTTTCCACACAGCATGATGACTTCGCTTCCGATGTGGTGATGGCGAAAAAAATTCATAATGACATGGTGCGGATCCTGATCCCGCGCGTAAAAGCAAAATATCCGAAGTACAAACATTTGTTCAACAACAAAATAAAATATCACATCAATCCCACCGGAAAATTTGTGATCGGCGGTCCGCACGGAGATACCGGTGTTACGGGAAGAAAAATTATCGTTGACACGTACGGCGGAAAAGGAGCGCACGGCGGAGGAGCTTTCTCCGGAAAAGATCCATCCAAAGTTGACCGTTCAGCCGCGTATGCGACACGGCACATTGCAAAAAATTTAGTTGCTGCCGGAATCTGCAATGAAGTGCTTGTACAGGTTTCTTATGCGATCGGTGTTGCAAAACCAACCAGTATCTGCGTGGATACGTACGGAACAGCAAAAGTTAAACTGAACGACAGCCAGATCGGAAAAATAGTTGAAAAGGTTTTCGATATGCGACCATACTTCATCGAGCAGCGCTTCAAGCTCCGCAACCCAATCTACAGCGAAACTGCCGCTTACGGGCACATGGGAAGAAAGAACCAATGGGTGACAAAAACATTCACTTCACCCGATGGAAGAGTTAAAAAAGTCCGCGTTGAACTTTTCACCTGGGAAAAACTGGATTATGTAAGCAAGCTTAAGAAAGCGTTTTCGAAATAATAACGCCTTTGTTGACATGCCAAAAATTGCAGTTTATAAATTTCTGGCGTTTTTTATTGTATCCTATGATTTGAAAGAGAGATTGCATTTGCACATTATTAAAACAAAAGGGAGGAAAAGCCGGGTAGCTAAAATATGGCTCAATCCCATTCAAGTATTTGATCCTGGGGATTTGACTGAAAAGGAAATAAATCTTGCGGTAAAATTGATTGAAATAAATCAAGATGAAATCAAAAGCAAAATCCTTAACTTTGCTAAAGGGAAAAAATCAAAACCAATTTCTCTGAAACTTAAATAATGGAGGGCATTAATAATATATCACCGGTCATTGATAAAATTGATTTCTCCGAAAAAGGAAGCATACGTATCTTTCTTGAAGATGGGCGAATAATTACCGTCCCTCTCAAATATTTTCCTTCTCTTAAACGCCTTAATGAAAAAGAAAGAAAGCATTATCACATTGGCGATGGGCAAATATTAATTTTTGACAAATGCGATGAAGTATTCCACATCGAGCAATTTCTCGGAAAAGAACAGCAGTACCGCTATCATTTTGCGAATTCTTTTGCCGCTGAACCCAAAGCTGCCTACAAAGTGAAAAATCGTTGATCATTTACTCATCCGAGTCCTTGAAAGGAGACTCGGCTGGGAAGAATGCAGTCCTCCCCCTACGCCCCCTGCCTGTCCGGCAGGCAGGCCTCCCAGAGGGGGATAAACGCCATCTGCCATTCCTTGTTTTGCCAAGCATTTCTCTAAGGCCGTGAAATAAAAACCCCGTAGGGGTTTAATATTGATCGCCCCGTGCTTCAGCACGGGGTAAAGAAATTTCCCGCCACACAGGGCTGTTGCGCGAGGGATTCCCGATATACATCGGGATAAAATCCGCAAAAATCCTTTGGCTGCGCGTAACGACACAGATTGCCCCGGTCGAAGACTCCCTCGCAATGACGCGCCGCCAAAGATTGCAGCGAATAGCCCGACCCGATCCGTCAGGTGACGGAGAGGGGCGCGCCCAAATATTCACGCAATAAATTCTTTGATTAATTTCCGAACTCCGAAATGAATTTTATCCGCATCAGCCGGACTTCATCTTCGGTATACTCATCTTCGCCCAGTTCTTTCAATGCTTCAGGAACAGAATCTGTGTCCGATTCACGGAGGTATTCATAAATAGCGTCTTGCTTGTCATCGTCGACCGCCTCGTCAATATAATGCGTGATGTTAACGCGTGTGCCGGCAGATACAATACTTTCTAACTCCCCGATCAGTTCTTTCATGGATAAACCTTTTGACTCAGCAATTTCTTCCAGTCCGATCTTACGGTCTATCGCCTGGATGAGCGATATTTTAAGAACCGATTTATTGGCAACTGACTTTACAATAAAATCCTGCGGCCGCTCGATCTCATTCTCCTTGACATATTTTGCGATCATTTTTGCAACCGCATCGCCGTAACGCTGCGCTTTTCCCGGCCCGACACCGGAGATCTTTGAAACTTCTTCAACCGTTGTCGGATAGTTGATCGACATTTCAGAAAGGGAGTTCTCTGAGAAAATAACGTAAGGTGGAAGCTTTTGCTTTTTTGCGATCTGTTTCACCAGGTCTTTTAACATATTATATATGGTCTGATCAAGCGCCCCTCCTCCGTTTCCGCTTGCTACAATATCATCGTCATCTTCTTCTTCCGGACTTGCAAAATCGTGATCCTTCGTAAGCATAAAGGAAGTCGGATTCTCAAGAAATTTTCTTCCCTCCTTCGTTACTTTAAGCAAACCATAATTCTCAATGTCTTTTGAAAGCAATCCGGCAACATGCGCCTGCCGGATAACTGCGTTCCAATATTTTTCATCTTTATCATCTTCCGCGCCTTTACCAAAAATTTCTAATTCATGATGTTTGTATTGTTTGATGAAAGAGGTCAATGTGCCGGTAAGCACATGAACGATATGTTTTGCTTTGAACTTTTCCTTCATTTCAATAATGGCACCGATCAGCAGCTCGACATCATCCTTTCCTTCAAATTTTTTCTTTGGATTTGTACAGTTGTCGCAGTTGCCGCAATTCTCCTGCTCATATTTCTCACCAAAATAATGCAACAGTGTTTTTCTTCGGCAAACTGACGATTCAGAATAGGTCACCACTTCCTGAATAAGCTGGCGATTGATCTCCTGTTCAGCCACCGGTTTTCCCTTGAGGAATTTTTCAAGCTTCTGAATATCGGCTTCGCTGTAGAATGCAATGCACCGTCCTTCTCCGCCATCACGGCCCGAGCGGCCGGTTTCCTGGTAATATCCTTCCAGCGATTTCGGAATATCATAATGCATCACAAAACGCACATCGGGTTTGTCGATGCCCATTCCAAAAGCAATCGTTGCTACAATCACTTCAATTTCTTCCATCAGGAACTGGTCCTGCGTTTTGGTTCGCACATCTTTATCCAAACCTGCATGATAAGGAAGCGCGCGGATGCCGTTCACATTTAATGTATTGGCAAGCGCTTCGGTTTGCTTTCTGCTCAGGCAATAAATAATACCTGACTTTCCCTGGTTCTTCCGGATGTATTTAATGATCTGCTTGGGCGCTTCGATCTTTGAGCGTACTTCATAATACAAATTCGGGCGGTTGAACGACGCTTTGAAAACCGCCGCTTCCGGAATGTTCAGGTTCTTAAGAATATCCTGCTGAACTTTCGGAGTGGCAGTCGCGGTCAATGCGATGATTGGCACTCTTCCGATTTCATTGATGAGTTCGCGGATGCGCCGGTACTCCGGGCGGAAATCATGTCCCCATTCCGAGATGCAATGCGCTTCGTCAATGGCAATGAAGGAAATATTTATGTTCTTGAAAAAATCAACGTTCGCTTCTTTGGCAAGAGATTCCGGAGCAACATAAAGGATCTTCGTCTTACCATCGGTAAGTTCCTGCTTGACTTTTATTATTTCTGCTTTTGCAAGCGATGAGTTGAGAAAGTGTGCGATATTATCTTTGGTGCCGAAACCACGGATCAGGTCCACCTGGTTTTTCATAAGGGCAATAAGCGGAGAAACCACAATGGCAGTTCCTTCACTGATAAGCGCCGGGAGCTGATAACAAAGCGATTTGCCACCGCCCGTTGGCATGATGACGAACGTATCCTTTCCGTTCAGGACATTTTGAATAATTTCCTCCTGTTCGCCTTTGAATTTGGTGAACCCGAAGATTTTTTTCAGATGTCCTTTAAGGGAAACTTCCTGAGCTACCGATGCCATTTCAACTTGCTGATTTGGTTTACTTTTCTGCTTTTCACTGGTTTATTTCTTGGCTAAGTGAATATACAATTTTTATCTTACTCAGAAGAAATATTTTAGCGTATTTTAGATTGGATCCGGAAGGGATTTACAGAGGAGGAAATGACTAAATCTTATTTTTCTTTTTGTCTTTTCGCCCAATCAAGGTTGTTCTTCGCTAGCTGATTTTCCGGCATGAGCTGAACTGCTTTTTGTCCTGCCTCAACCGCTTTATCCGGGTTCTTCAGCTCATTGTAAGCAGAACACATATTATTGTAGGCAAGTCCATAATCGGGCCTGATCTTTAATGCTTCCTCACACGCCTGAATACATTCTTCGAACTTCCCTGCATTATAATATTCAAGTGAAAGGTTCAGGTAATTCTCCGCAGAAGGATTTGTACTTGCCGCTTCTTTGGCCATTTCAAGTTTTGACTTTTTTCCTACAGACGCATCCAGAAAATAGGTTGCCTGCGAATCGCCCGGAATGATCCGAAGTGTTTCTTCGGCCAGCTGCTTTAGTTTTTCAAAATCCGAATTATCAAAATAAATTGCCATCAGCAAGTACCTCCCCAACGTATGCGCTTTGGATCGCTCCAGCGTTTTATTTAACATTTGGATGGCCTCTGCGTCACGCTTCTGTTCATGTAAAAAACGGGCATAGTAATAATAGGTTTCGGGGGAATCGCTTCTATAATTAATGGCATTGAGAAAATACTTCTCCGCTTCTGCCGGATGATTGGTTGCTCCTTTCAAAATCCCCATATTAATATGCAGGTATGCATAGTAAGGCCATAATTTCAGAGCACGGTTGAAATAATCTTCAGCACCTGCGTAATCCGCTTTCTCCATGAGTACCAGTCCGTAGTTCATTAAGCCGCGGGCATTGCGCGGACTCTTTTCCGTAACATCTTTCCATAACGTTTCCTCCGTTCTCCATACGTTGTTCCGTTCGTAAGTACCATAGGCAAAAGAAAAAAGAACCAGGATACATAAAACAATTGTAACAGCAGATGGGATCCTTAATTTTTCTAAAAGAAGGAACACACTCCAGCCGATCGCCAGGACCAATCCGATGAACGGGAAATAAACACGATGGTCATTCATCACTTCGGCCAGCGGGACAATACTTGAAGTCGGAATGAGTGCAATAAAGAACCAGGCTATTCCGAATGAAACAGGACGCCACTTTTGATTGCCGGAACTACGAATGCCCAGCAGCAAAAGGACAAAGCAGAAAACAAAACCGAAAATAGCTTTCAGGCTTAAAATGGATTCGAAAACAGTCCAGTCTGTATCCGCTGAAAGCCAGAGCGGAAAGAAAAAAGTTCTGCAATAATGAAAGATCACGTACGGCTGCGTAATTACATACTGGTATCGCGATATTCCTCCCGCCACCCAGCTGGGCTCCATCTTTCGGATCAATACATATAGAATTCCACATAGTATAAATGACGGCATAGATATTAGTACCGAAGATTTCAGCTTTGAACTATTTTTCTTTTTAAAAATTTCAAAAAAAGATACATTCTTTTCGAAAAGCAAAATGTAAACAAGAAGCATCGGCGCAAACATGATGGCAGGCACTTTCGCCAATGCCCCGATAAGTACCGGAAGCAGGTACAAATAATATTTCTTGCAGACCGGAGAAAAGATATACATCACAAAGGCAAGGGCAACAAACAATGTGGAAAGGGAATCGCTTCGGGCAATGATATAATTAATGGTTTCCGCTATGGCCGGATGAAGGAGAAAACAGGCAGTCGAGACAAGAGCCGCGTAAACTATATTTTTATTGTCCGATGAAAAAGAAAATATCTTTTTAAAAAGAAAAAACAGCAGTATTCCCTGTACAATAAACAAAATGAATGTTGAAAGATGAAAGTAAAATGGGTTCAGTCCATTCCCGAGCCAGTAATCGATAGCGAGGGTAGTCGTAACCACCGGCCGGTACGACTGGTTGGAAGGAAGCGAACTGAACGTTTCCGAACTTTTAAAAAAAGAAGGAATGTTCTTTAAGTTCTGAATGTACAGGTTATTGGAAATTGTATGGGAATCGTCGAAGTGAAATGAGTTCTGAAAATGATTGGAATAAGCCGCCAGCAGCAAACAGAATAAAACCAGCACGGCTATATAATGATTTCTTTTCCTCATTCCGGCAAAGATAAGCAGAGATTTACTTTTGAGAAATTATTCCCTTGAACTTTGCAACAAATTCATCGCTATATAACCGGCAAGCTGCAATATGACTTCCCTTGATCTCCCAAAATTGTTTCGGTTCTTTTGCCTTTTCAAAAAGTTCTTTCCCCATATAGAACGGGCATACTTTGTCTTCCGAGCTGTGAATGACCAGTTTGGGAACCGGAATTTTATCGATATAATCGATCGCATTGTATTTGCTTGGAACAAACATACGGGCAATAAAACCCGGAACAAAAAATTGCTTTCGGCTGGTATAAGCAGCAATGTCCCTGTGAGAAGTAAATGCCCCTTCAATAACAAAAGCATCGATCGGACTTTTTCCGGAGAAATGGTCTTCTATTTTACAGGCTGCGACGCAAGCCAGATGAGCGCCCAGTGATTGCCCGAACAGAATAAGCTTTGTATTCTCAACGTCCTTTCTTCCCGTCAGGTAATCGGCTGCCCGGATCGCGTCATCCAGTACTTTTTCCTGTGAAGGTTTGCCGCCTGATTTTCCGTAACCTTCGTAATCAAACACCAAACCCTGGAATCCTTTCTGAGCCAACACTTCCAATGGCAGAAACTGATACCCGATATTTCCGCCATTTCCGTGAAGAAATAAAATGGTTGCAATGATTTTTACTGTATCACTTTGAGGTTTGACGAACCAGCCGTTAAGGGTATTGCCATCCGAAGCAATAAAATTCACTTCTTCATAACGGCAACGTGTTGTATCAGGGTGATGCGTTATTTCCTTTGACGGATAATAAAAGAAACTGGAAGTTGAACATGAAAATAAAAAGATGAGAAAAAAAGGAAGCAGTAATAAAAATATTTTTTGAAGGTTCTTCACTAGTCTCCTTCTTCGCCTTTGGCGTATGTTTTTTCTTCCTTCAGGCTGCCATCCTCTTTATAAAATTTCCATTTACCGTTCTTCTGGTAATCTCCCACTTCTTCGCTGTAAACCATAGGCCCTTCTTCTTTAATATTTCCATTATCATAATATTCTTTGCTTGAATATAGTCGTCGTTTCTGGTCTGTGATTTCAAGCAGCGAGGTAGGTTTTCCGTTTGGATTGAAAAATTTGCGTTGTAAGTAGAATTCTCCTTTCTTATCATATTCTTCAATATACTCCAGCTGCCCGCTTTCAAAATAATCTTCTTCTTTGATCGCATTTTTATCGGAATAGGCAATAATGGATCTTGGTTTTCCATCCTTATAAAATACATTCATTGAGCTTTTATTAAGATCGGTCATTTTGAATTCCCGTTCCACTTGCCCGTTCTCAAAAAAGTTTTTATAGGCTTTTAACTGGCCGTCAATGTAATATCCTTTATGAAGGGTTTGCCCGTTCGGGTAGAAATCTTCATACCAGCCCTGCGCTGCATATCCCTTTGCATCGTTCCGGGTGGAGTCGCCTCCGGTACCCATATTCAGCGCTTCGTATACATTAATACCATAAGCAGAATCATAAACGTCCTTAAATTCATACGTCTCCCCTTTTTTTACCTGAGAGAAAGAAACCGAAACAAAAAATAAAAAACAAGAAACAAGGTTAAATCGTCTTTTTTTCATAAAGCCGGTGAAAGCAAATTTTGTTCCGCAGTTCATTGGGATAAAACTAAGAAAATTCTGCGCCCGAAGGGATGAAAAACAATTTTGAAAATCAGTGATTCCCCTTTGAAGCCAGCCATCGTTCGGCATCCAGCGCTGCCATGCATCCGGAGCCTGCAGCCGTAATTGCCTGCCGGTAGGTTTTATCCTGCACATCGCCGCTGGCGAAAACTCCTTCTACATTTGTTTGCGCTGTGCCCGGAATGGTTTTTATATACCCCTGCTCATCAAGGTCTAACTTACCTTTAAAAACCGACGTGTTTGGATGATGTCCGATCGCTACAAAAAAGCCGGCGATGTCGATTTTCTTTTGAGCACCGGTTTTTACATTTTTCAAAAGGGCTCCTGAAACACCCTTATCTCCCAGCACTTCGATGGTTTCATGATTGTAAAGCATTTCAATGTTTGCCGTATGCTCTACACGGCTTTGCATTGCTTTTGAAGCGCGCAGGAAATCCTTCCGCACAATCATGTAAACCTTTTTGCAAATATTAGCAAGGTATGTTGCTTCTTCAGCTGCCGTATCACCGCCTCCAACTATTGCAACGTCCTGGCCCTTGAAGAAGAAACCATCGCATACTGCACAGGCAGAAACCCCTCCGCTTATTTTCCGCAACCGCTGCTCCGATTCAAGCTCGAGCCATTTGGCTGTGGCACCGGTCGAAATGATTATTGAATCAGCAAATAAAATGTCTTTCTCATTTACGGTTACTTTAAAAGGGCGTGAAGAAAAATCGACAGAAGAAACAAATTCATAACGAACAACTGTACCGAACCGTTCCGCCTGTTTTCGTAAGTCATCCATAAGTTTCGGTCCCTGCACTCCGTCCGGATAACCCGGAAAATTATCTACTTCCGTCGTCGTCATCAATTGACCGCCCGGTTCCATTCCGGCTATCATAACCGGTTTCAGGTCAGCACGAGCTGCATAAATGGCAGCTGTATAACCCGCAGGGCCGGAGCCGATGATAATGCATTTTATTCTTTCTGAGCTTTGCATATAATTTTTAAATTAAACAAGTTTACAAAAAAAAATCAATCACAGTTTATTCCTTTATCGGGAGGCCAATATTTATGGTATTCTTTCCATTCGTCCGGTTTCCACGGGCTTGAATCGAACTTTATATGTTTACGCACACGAAATATATTCACCTTGAGAAGTCCCTTTTTACTTTCACCTTTTGCGGGTGAGGATTTATCGGGAGTTCCCGCCGGCGGGCCTGTCTTGATCAGTTTGCCTTCTTTGTCGTAAGCGCATTGCTGCCCGGATTTAAATTTCTTCCCGTCAATAATGGTCTTTACATACGGATAAGAACGATAAGAAGTAACCGCACCGGGATGAAAAAAAGTAAAATCTCTCTTTCCGGCAAATGTATGCTGGAAAAATCCCATTTCCGATCGATAGCGTTCTCTTGCCCAGCCGTCATCTATTTTCACGCCGTGCAGGTCAGGACTTTCACAGGGGCAATGCGGAAGAAGTTCGTACCATTTTTCTTTTGACCCTATGTATTGCGTTTGGGATCTGCATGCGAAGAAAAAAAATAGATGGAAAAGCAAAAGCAATTTCTTAAGATTACTTTTCAATTTGTAATTCATCACTCGTAATTTGTCATTTAAAGATCACCGTATCCAGTGAAGTGCCGTAACCGCACCAAAGACCCAGTGCATCCGTGCGCGGATAAATATTAGCAGGAACCGAGGACGGAGCTGCAAAGGGATTTCCCTGGCTGGAAAGAGCAACATCTTCGCCTCTGAAAAAATCAAATGAAGCGCGATCAATCGTACAGAATTTTACAATCACCGTATCCCCTTGTTTGAACCACCCGTATTCCCCGCTGTCATAACTATCTTCCGGCAAGTTGGAACCCGGAGCCACTCCCCTGCTGTATTCAAAATCAAAACTTTGCCCGTTAAAAAATTTATCATCATTTGCCGATCCTGTTGGAGCAACAAACGACTGATCCCTTCCTTTTCTCATGGCAAGCCAACGGTATGCATTTCCTGCTACGGTTGGATCCGTGAGATGGGCCTGTACGAATCCCAGTGAATCGCCTGCAGTATTGGTTTTATAATATTTTGTCCATAACCGATCCAGAGGAATGGGTGTGAGGATCGAAGTGGAGGCAGTAAGATGCTTTCCTTCCACATCAACCGTTAAATTATAGGTGGTGCCTGCTGTTCCCCAAACAGCGTTATTAAAAGTTGTGTAGAGGCAATAATTAAAGTTCTTGAGTGAAGCTGTGTCTACACCGGTAAAGGCCGCTACGATCGGAAGAATGGAATCCGGCAAACTTTGCGTACAGTATTCTATGAGAGTGACCGTGGTCGATCCGTTTGAAATAGTTACCACCGCATCATGAACGAACATCTGCTGCAAAGCGTTGATATCCGTCGGGCCAAAGTAAGGCATGTTGTGCGTAAGGATCACATAGGGCGGCATGCCGGGTTCGATCCTTCCATCTACACAAATCTTTTGCTTTGCATCAGGGAGTTTTACTTTAATCTCCTTCTGGCAAGAAGCAGCAAGCCAGCAGCCAATAGCCAGTAGCCAATAGCTGGAATTCAATAGAAATTTATTTTTTTTCTGTACAATCATTTTTAGAATTTAAAGTTCCAGGTTAGTGAAGGCAGAACAGGAAACAAAGAGACCTGGTAAGCCGTCACGTTGGACGTTCCGTTATAAATATTGCCGTCGTTCTCAAAATAAATGAAATACGGATTATGCCGGTTATACACATTGTAACAGGAAAGCACCCATGAACTTTCAATATTTCTGTACCAGACATTGGGGATCTCTTTCCCGGTTATGTCAATTCCTTTTTTCTGCATACGTTTTTCCCAGCGAATGCGCTGCCTTGCCTTTGCCCGAGCCCGTTCAGGATTGTAGGTGATCGAAAGATCAAGCCGGTGATATGGAGCCATTCGGAATGAATTCCTGTCCCCATATTCCGGGATCATCTGCCCTTCTACCATGTACCACGAAACAGGAAGAGTTGCTGTGTTTCCCGTTGCAAAGACAAATACTCCTCCGAATGAAAAACGTGAATTGTAATCCCACGTGAGTGCTACTGACAGATCGTGTCGCCGGTCGTATTTAGCGGGAAACTTCTGGCCGAGATTGATGGAATCAAACTGCCTCCAGGTCCAGGCATACGTATAACCGATCCATCCTGTAAATCTTCCGGTGCGTTTCTTTAAAAAGAGTTCTGCGCCGTAGGACCAGCCCTTTCCAAAAGTAAATGCATTGTCCACATTGTCTTTTACATTTTGATCAGGCAGTGAGCCTTCTTTAAACTCGATCATGTTACGCATATCTTTATAATATACTTCTACAGAAGTTTCAAATTTATCTTCCATGAAATTCCTGTAATAACCCAGTGAATATTGCGTGCTTAACTGAGGTTTTACGACCGAAGTGCTTGGCATCCAGAGATCCGTAGGAAGTGAAACCGACGAGATCGATGCCAGATGAATGTATTGGTAGTTCTGAGCAAAGCCAGCTTTAATGGAAGATTTTTTATTCAGCGTGTACCGGACTGATGCACGGGGTTCGAGTCCGCCGTAACTGCAAATTTTCTCGCCGCTTTTGTAAACGATCGTATCTGTAATCCGTTGAGAGATCGGATCTTTTATGTACCGTTCAAAAGGGCCAACCTGCATAAAATAAGAATAGCGAAGGCCTGCATTAAGGCGGATCTTATCGGTTACATCATAATCATCGCCGATATAAATGGCGGCATCGTGCGCATGCAGTTTTGGCGCTTCACCCAGATCCATTTCAACGTCTCCGGCTTTTGCACTGGCCTGGTTGGGAATGAACGTGTGGTAAATGTAATTCACGCCATACTTAATATTGTGTTTCACATTCGGAAAATACCCGAAATCGATCTTTGCATTCCAGTCGCGGATACCGGAAAATAATTTAAACTCAAACTGGCTTTCCTTTGCTCCGAACTGAAACTTATAATCGCTGAAAACAGCAGAAGTGTTCATGAAAAGTTTTTGCGTGATGAGGTGGTTCCACCGGAGGGTTGTTGTGGCGTTTCCCCAGGGCATGCTCACTTTAAAAGTACTGTTGTCACCTCCGCCATAGGAATTCTTAAAAGTAAAGACATCCCTGCCGAAATACCCGCTGAGAAAAAGCCGGTCTTTATCCGATAAACGATAGTTCAATTTCAAATTCAGGTCATAAAAGTAATAGGCAGATCCCGTGAACGAACTTTTCTTAATAAAAGGCTTCGTAAGAATATCAATGTACGTCCTCCTGGCGGAGATCAGGAACGATGCAGTATCTTTCTTGATCGGACCTTCCACTGTAAGACGGGAAGAAATAATTCCAATTCCGCCCTGGGCATGAACGTTCTGCGTATTGCCGTCTTTCATCTGCACGTCCAGCACAGAAGAAAGCCTTCCGCCGTACTGAGCGGGCATATTTCCTTTATAGAGTTCAATATTTTTTACCGCATCGCCGTTGAACACAGAAAAAAATCCGAAAAGATGACCGGTATTGTAAACCACCGCTTCATCCAGCAGCACCAGGTTTTGGTCAGGTCCTCCCCCGCGAACATAAAACCCGGTGTTCCCTTCAGTTGATTGGACACCCGGAAGAAGTTGAATGGTTTTTAGAATATCCATTTCGCCCATGAATGTGGGAAGCTCTTTTATTTTATCAATATCCAGCGAGATCATACTCATTTCACTCTTTTGAATATTCTCATCTGTTTTTTCTCCAACGATCTCCACTTCTTTTGCCGTTACCGCTTTCTCCTTCATCGAAATATTCAAACGGATATCTTTATCGAGCGTGATATCCTTTTTGAAATCCTCAAAGCCAAGATAATTCACCGCCATCTGGTATTCTCCTTTTTCAAGAGTTATGGAAAAAAAGCCATAGGCGTTGGTCACAACACCTTTACGGTCATCCGCATTCTTCTTTTTGAGATACACATTTGCGCCAATAGAGAATTCACCCGTAGCATTCTCCTTAATATAACCGCTGATGGTAAATTTCTGAACCTGCTCCTGAGAGAATAAATCAATAGAAAGAGAGATAATAAAGAGGAATACTATATTTGCGGCCCGACACATCACAGGGTAGATAATTTTTACTTTTGCAAATCTAGAAAAGCAATCCGTTCTTTGCCTTTATTTCGAAAAATATTCGGGTGGTAGTCCCGACGCAGGGTCGGGATCAACTCCGCCCTGTATTGCGAAAAAGAATAAACAAAAGGAATAAAATCCTTTTATGATAGTTGTTCGGGATGTAGCGCAGTCCGGTAGCGCACTCCCTTGGGGTGGGAGAGGTCGCAAGTTCAAATCTTGTCATCCCGACACAAGGACGGTTCACCAGAGCCGTCCTTTTTTATTTTAAAGTAGTTGGATCATTCTCGTTGTGCATCCGCCTGGGCGGAAGGTCGCGTCCCGATAGCTATCGGGATCAAATCTCGTACACCCGACCCGGGACGATTCAGCAGAATCGTCCTTTTTTTTATCTTTACTTTCCAAATGAAAAAGGCTTTCTCCATATTTCTTTTATCTTTTTTCTTATTTAATATCATCGGGTATTACTTCTTATTTCTGATTCTGGACAATTCAAACAGAATGGATGTGCAAACTTCGTTAGTTCGGGTTTCAAGCACGGAAACGCTGCGTATTCCAAAATCAGAATTAAAAAACATTCTTTTCAAAGAGAACGGGAATGAAATTCTGTATAAAGGCGAAATGTATGATGTAAAGGAAAAATTCATCGATGGAGAGTTTGTTGTTTTTCATTGCATTAAAGATAACACGGAGAATAAACTTCTGGCAGGTCTTGACAACCAGGTTAAAAGCAACTCATTTCCGGGCGAAAACAAAAAACAAAACGACTTCTCTAAAAACCCGGTTAAGGATTTATTCTGTTCAGTAAAAAAGCCTGCTATTCAATTTTCATCGCTGCATTTATTTCAAACCACAATTTACAATCTGCAATCTGTAATTTTATCTCCGCTTCCGCCACCTCCTCCTGAATCTTCTCTTTCTTAGTTTTGAAATTTACACAACGCAGATTGCGTTAAGTTCAACTTGTTAATCACCTATTATGAAAAAGATCACATTACTATTTGCATCAGCATTTATTTTCATGAATGTTTTTGCGCAAGACCATACCGACACTACAAAAAATAAATCTATAACCCTCGATGAACTGATTATTTCTGCCAATAAAGAGGAAGAAACAAAAAAGAATGTTGCGCAGCAAGTACAGGTGCTCACCGCAAAAGACATCGTCAATGCACAGGCGCAATCCACTGCAGACCTGATCGCCAGCACCGGAGTTCAAATGCAGAAAAGTCAGCTGGGCGGAGGAAGCGCTACGCTTCGCGGATTTGAAGCCAATCGTATTCTTCTTGTAATCGATGGCGTTCGGATGAACAACCTGATCTACCGTGCCGGCCATTTGCAGGATATCGTCAAGACAGATAATAATTCCCTCGACCGCGTGGAAATATTATTCGGCCCTTCTTCTACCATTTACGGAAGCGATGCGCTCGGCGGAGTGATCCATCTTTATACAAAAAAGCCGATGTTATCCAACGGTGATAAAGCCAACATTAAAGTGAATTTAATGGGGCGATACGGAAGTGTGGATAATGAAATGACCGAACATATCGATCTTAATTATGGAATGAAAAAAATTGCGTCCCTGACTTCGTTCACTTACGCAAAGTTTGACGACCTGATGGGAGGAAAAAACCAGAATCCATTTTATGATACATGCTACGGTGAACGGTTGCATTATGTTCAAAGAGTTAACGGAAAAGACTCTCTGTTCAATAACCGCAACCGCTACCTGCAGGTTGGAAGCGGTTATTCTCAATATGATTTTATGGAGAAAATTCTGTTTCAGCAAAAAGAGCACCTGTCGCATGGGTTGAACATGCAGTATTCCAACTCAAGCGATGTGAATCGCTACGACCGCCTGACCGATCCTGCCGGAACCGGCTTACAATCGGCGGAATGGTATTATGGTCCCCAGATGCGCATGCTGGCCGCTTATGATATGAATTTTAAAAATCCGGAAGGGAAATTCGAGGGGGTTCATTTGGGAGTGAATTACCAGGCGCTGGAAGAAAGCCGGCACAACCGTAATTTTGGCAGTGCTTTCAGAAACAACCGTGTTGAAAACGTAAATGTGATTGGCGCAAATCTCGACCTGCAGAAAAAGATCAAGACAAACGATATCCGGTTCGGAGCTGACATGCAGATGAATACGCTTAAGTCGACAGCAACACTGGAAAACATTGTGACAGATACTTCCGGAAAATTAGATACCCGGTTTCCGGATGGCACCAATACGATGAATAACATCGCTGTTTATTTTTCTCATACCTGGAAAATAAATGAACAACTTGCACTGACAGATGGTATCCGTGCGGGTTATTCCACGCTGCATTCAACGCTGGTTGATACTGTGCTGCTGTTTCACCTGCCTTACACGGACATTAAACAGAATACACCCGTGTATTCAGGAAGTATCGGATTGATCCATTCGCCATCGGATGATCTTAAGCTTTCCCTTTTATTTTCCACCGGATTCCGTGTTCCGAATGTGGATGATGTGACTAAAATTTTCGGTTCAGCACCCGGTAGGGTCATCGTTCCGAATGTGGATCTAAAACCTGAAAAGACCTACAACTATGAATTCGGAATTACCAAGATATTCAACAGCAAAACACGATGGGAAAATTCTATTTACTATACCGCTTTCTATAACATCGCTGTTGTGGATTCCTTCAAGCTAAACGGAAAAGATTCCATAATGTATGACGGAACCATGAGCCAGGTGTTTGCTAACCAGAACAAAGACCAGGCTTACCTCTATGGATTTTCATCTAATCTGGTCTCTCAGCTGGATGCTCATTTCATAATGAAGATCGGGATCAATTACACTTACGGAAGAATCAAAACTGATTTTAATGATGTTCCGCTCGACCATATTCCTCCTTTCATGGCACAAACAATATTCACGTACACGGATAATAATTTCAGTTCTGATTTCTCGATCTATTACAGCGGCGCCAAGAAGCTGAAAGATTATTACCTGAACGGTGAAGACAACGAGCAGTACGCCACCCCGATGGGAATGCCGGCATGGTTCACCGTAAATTTCCGTGCTTCTTACAAAGTGCAAAAGTCGATCACGCTGCAGGCCGGAGTTGATAATATTTTTGACACGCAGTACCGCACGTTTGCCAGCGGCATAAACGCTCCCGGCAGAAATATTTTTGTCTGCGCGCGGCTGAGCTTCTGATTTTATCATAAGGCAATTTAGCCTGAAAGGCATCCGTCGATATACGGGTGCCTTTTTTTTATTTCATTATTCCAAATCAATAATAAAAGATTCCTGTAAAAAATCGTAACATCGCATCCTGAATTTCACATGGAACAAAATCAAAACAGCACACGAGATTTTTCGCTTGAATACGATAGCTCCTCGGGCAAATATGATTTTATCGTCAATCTGTTTCAGATGGGGCGTGACCGCATTCACCGGACCAAAGCCCTGCGCTTTGCCGGATTAAAGAAAGGAGATACGGTCTTGGATCTCTGCTGCGGCAGCGGGTTAAGTTTCGCCGCCATACAAAGTATTATCGGACCAACCGGAAAGATCATCGCTGTTGATGCGAACGGCAAAATGCTTGCGCTGGCCAAAACGCTCGCCGAAAAAAATAAATGGAGCAATATGCAGTTCATTCAATCAGATATTGAGAAACTCGCATTCAACGAAAAGATCGACTTTGCATTTTTCGCTCTCTGCTGGTACGATAAGACTCAAAATTCAGCCTGGTTAAGAAAGGTCAGCCACCTGCTGGATCCCGAAACCGGAATTCTCTGCTTCTTTGATTATAAACTTCCATCCAACTGGCTCCGCTATCTTGTCACTCCATTTATTTGGGTCCTTGTGAACTGGCTTGGCGAAGCATACGGATTGGAGGATCTTAAATGGAAACCAAAAGAAGAGATCGGATCATTGCTGAAAGACGTGAACTATACGGAATATTATTTTGGTGTTTTGTTTGCGCTTTCCGGCAAACCGAAACTTTCGTAGAAGAATTTTTATATTCATTAGACAATATCCCGAATAAGAAACTATACTGTATTCTCTGTGCTCTTTGCGAAAAACTTTGCGTTCTTTGCGAGAAAAATACAATTCACGCAGAGTTCGCAGAGAAATACACGCAGAGAATTCGCAAAGAAAAACCAAACAAAACTTATTCGGGATAATCTCTATTATAATATTAACGCCGCGGTCGCGTTTGGTTATAATGAAATTTTTCACCGGCAGTCTGCTCTCTTCCTTTACAATCCTTTCCGTTATACTATTATTTACCAGTGGCTGTCGGTTCTACCAGCACGCGCAGTGCCGGAAAATGGAAAAGACAAATCAATCGCTCCTTGCAGGGAAATATGATTTCGGAAAGAAAGACAAAAAATACAAAAGAAAAAACAGAAGGACAACCTGCTATTATGCAAAAAGAAAGTGATCGTAACTATTTACCCTACTAATTACGAATGTCCGAATTACGAATAAAATGCAAGGTTGGTCTTTTGAATTCATTCGTAATTCGTTTTTTATACGTAATTAGTAGGGGTAACTGAACAGTTACAGGTGATCAAAAATTCCGAAACCTTCCGAAAACGCCCAGCGGTAATTTCAGGCTGGTCTTTGAATGGAGAAAAAGTTCGCCTGTCTCCAGTTTGTCTTTGGCAAAATCTTTAAGCAGGTTTTCTATAATAAGGGATGAAAATCCAAGAGAGTACGCATTCAGGATCAGGAAATGTTTTTTTTCATCCAGCAACTGAAGAACATTGAAGATCATCTCCTGGATGTTCTCCTCCAGCTTCCATTTCTCGCCGTTTGCGCCGATGCCGTAAGCCGGCGGATCGAGAATGATCCCGTGGTATTTATTTTCGCGTTTCACTTCGCGCTTCACAAACTTAAGCGCATCTTCAACGATCCAGCGGATGTCCGTTAACCCGCTCTGCTCCATGTTCTCCCGCGCCCATGTAACCACCTGCTTAACCGAGTCTAAATGCGTTACATCAGCACCGGCCGCTTTGGCGGCAAGAGAAGCAGCTCCGGTATAAGCAAATAAATTTAAAAACTTAACTCTCCCCTCTCCCGGTGGAGAGGGATTGGGGGTGAGGCGTTGTATTGAATCATAAATGTATTTCCAGTTTACCGCCTGTTCCGGAAAAATTCCTACATGTTTGAAAGAAGTAAGGGAAAGTTTAAAATTGAGTTGGCTGCTCCCTTTTGACTTTTGACTTTTGACTTGATAACTTATTTGCCATTTATCCGGCATCTGCTTCAGCTTCATCCATTCCCCGGAATTATTTCCCTTCTGAATAAATTTCACATGAGCCGTTTTCTCCCACTCAGCAGGAGAAAGTTTTTTACTCCATACCGCCTGGGGTTCAGGACGGATTGTGATGTATGCGCCGAACCGTTCGAGCTTTTCAAAATCACCGCAGTCGATGAGTTCGTACTCGTTGAAGTTCTCTGGAGAAAGAAGTTGCATACTCAAAATTAGAAAGAAAAAGGATTGAGATAAAAGTGATGTTGTTAAGAAAAACCTTGATAATTTTTTACTCATGTCTTGAGCAGGAGTATGAATTTCCTACTTTCGGACAAAATTGAAATATGCAACCCGTTTCCGCTCAAGCATCAAACAAGAATAAAAGATCCTACTTGCTTCCGATGATCATCATCGGGTGTTTGTTTTTTATTTTCGGTTTTATTACCTGGATCAACGGCACGCTCATCCCCTATCTTAAAATTGCCTGTGAACTCAAATCTGATTTTCAGTCTTATTTAGTGGCTACTGCTTTTTTTATTGCTTATACAGTTATGGCTATTCCATCTTCTCTTGTGCTGAATAAAACCGGATATAAGAAAGGAATGGCATTAGGACTCGTAATTATGGCCATTGGAACAGCCATTTTCATTCCTGCTGCTCATTCAAGAAATTATTATTTATTCCTGACAGGGCTTTTTGTAATTGGCACCGGCCTCGCGCTGCTGCAAACTGCATCTAATCCATATGTATCCATTATCGGCCCTATTGAAAGTGCGGCAAGCCGCATCAGCATTATGGGTATCTGCAATAAAACTGCCGGCATCATTGCCGGATTATTATTCGGATACATTGCCTTGAACGATGCAGATGTTCTTTTGACAAGTCTTAAAACAATGGATGCAACTGCCAAAGCAGAAACGCTCAATGCACTTGCTGCCCGTGTGATCATTCCCTACATAATTATTACTGCATCCTTGTTGCTTCTGGCTGTTGCAGTGCTTTTTTCTTCTCTCCCTGATATTCAAGATGAGGATGAAGAAAAAGACCATTCAAATTCGATTTCCGATTCAGGAAAAAAATCCGTTTTCCAATTTCCTCATCTTTTACTTGGCGTTCTGGCCTTATTCTTATATGTTGGTGTCGAAGTAATGGCAGGCGATACGATCATCAATTACGGAAAATACCTTGGAATTGAATTATCCGTTTCCCGCTATTTCACTTCTTTAACATTGGGCTGCATGTTACTCGGCTATGTAATTGGGATCGTCACAATCCCACGATACATCACACAAGCCAAAGCACTGGCTGTTTCTTCTGTATTAGGAGTGATCATCACGCTGCTTGCCGTTACAACCAAAGGATATGTTTCTGTTGCTTTCATTGCTTTGCTCGGACTTGCCAATTCCCTGATGTGGCCTGCTATTTTCCCAATGGCAATTAACAAACTGGGTAAGTTTACCAAAATAGGATCTGCCTTTCTGATTATGGCAATTGCCGGTGGAGCGATCTTACCTTTGGTCTTTGCCAAAGTTTCAGAAGCATGGAATATGCAGCATGCTTATCTAATAATGGTGCCTTGCTATTTCTTCATTCTATACTTTGCTTTGAAAGGACACCGTGCCGGTTTTTCAAATTGAATAATGAGAATACAGGCAATGTTAGTTATACTGAAAAATGGGATAAAACTGTCCATTTTTTTAGTTCATAGTTTGTTGGTTTTTAGTTTTAGTTGAATTAGTTTTCGGTTTTAGTTTGTATGCTTCGTTAGTTACTAATTCCGGTAAGTATTCCCTCAGATTAAACAACTACATCAAGAAACTGCAAAACCATAACCAATGACTAAAAACTAATAACTAAAATGAAAATCAAAAAGTATAAATTTATCCTGCCTAGGGTAGCATCCAGTCTTTTGGCAAAACATCGATTCACTTGTAAAAGATTAGATTAATTTTGGTCTTCATTATTGATTATGAATTCAAGGAAAGTGCGCGTGCGTTTTGCACCCAGCCCGACCGGCCCGCTACACATTGGCGGCGTGCGTACGGCTTTGTATAATTATCTCTTTGCAAAAAAACACGGGGGTGATTTCATTTTACGGATAGAAGATACGGATCAAAACCGTTTTGTCTCCGGCGCAGAAGAATATATTATAGAATCATTAAAATGGTGCGGCATCGAACCGAATGAAGGCGTTGGTTTCGGAAATGGAGATTTTGCTCCTTACCGTCAGAGTGAACGCAAAGAAATATATCGTCAGTATGCTGAGAAACTGGTGAACGAAGGTAACGCTTACTATGCATTTGACTCGGCCACAGAACTGGAAGACGCACGGGTAAGAATGGATGGAAGTTTTTCTTACAATTCTTTTTCACGGATGGGTTTGAAGAATTCACTTTCGCTACCGGCTGATGAAGTAAAAAAGAAACTCGACGCAAAAGAAAATTTCGTCATCCGCTTAAAAGTCCCTGAAGCCGATGAAATTCATCTGACCGATATCATTCGCGGGCCCATTTTAGTTCAAAGCGCCCAGATCGATGATAAAGTTCTGTTCAAGAGTGATGGAATGCCGACGTATCATCTCGCCAATGTGGTTGACGATTATTTAATGAAGATCACGCATGTGATCCGCGGTGAAGAATGGCTGCCTTCGGCTCCGCTCCATGTTTTACTGTATGAATATTTAGGATGGAAAAATGCGATGCCTGAATTTGCACATCTGCCGCTGCTGCTTCGTCCGGACGGAAATGGAAAACTTTCCAAACGCGACGGCGACCGGCTGGGATTTCCGGTTTTTCCGCTGAGTGGAGAGTTTCCGGATGCAAAAACAGGAAAGCCTGAAAAAATCACCGGCTACCGCGAAGCCGGATATTTTCCCGATGCGTTCATTAACATACTTGCCATGCTGGGATGGAACCCGGGAACCGAACAGGAAATTTTTTCCATGGATGAATTGATAAACACATTTTCATTCGATCATATTCAGAAATCCGGAGCAAAGTTCAATCCCGAAAAAGCAAAATGGTTCAACCAACAATATCTGCATAAAAAAAATCCAACTGAGCTTGCTGATCATTTTACACCGATCCTTCAAACCAAGTTGGCAGTCGGCAGTCCACAGTTGGCAAATAAAGAATTTGTAAAAACAGTTTGTTCGCTGGTACGAGAAAAAGCAACGTTCGTTTCCGATTTCTGGACTCTTTCCTCCTATATTTTCATTGCTCCTTCGGAATACGATAGCGAAGTGATCAAGAAGCGATGGAATGAAAAATCAAAAAGTTTTTTTGAATTGCTTATCGGAAATCTCAACAAACTTTCTTCCTTCAAAATAACAGATATTGACGCCACCATCAAACAAACCTGCGAACAGCTTGGAATTAAAACCGGCGAAGTGATGCAGCTGGTCCGCGTTCTTGTCAGCGGAAAAGGCAGCGGCGTGGACCTGCTGGGGATGATGGAATTGCTGGGGAAAGATGAGGTTTGTAAACGTATTGAAAAAGCGGTAATGGTAATCTCAAAATAAAATATTCAATGAGCACAGAAAAAGGCCCTAACTTTTTAGAAGAAATAGTCAGCGAAGATGTGAAGAACGGTAAACATGGCAGCCGTGTACTCACGCGCTTCCCTCCGGAACCGAACGGGTATCTTCACATCGGGCATTCAAAATCCATTTGCCTCAACTTTGGATTGGCAAAACAGTTTGGCGGAAAAACAAATCTGCGTTTTGATGATACCAACCCCGAAGCGGAAGAAACAGAATACGTTGAAAGCATCAAGGAAGATATAAAGTGGCTCGGCTTTGAATGGGCGAATGAATTTTATGCTTCCGATTATTTCGACAAGCTGTATGAGTTCGCGGTGACGCTCATCAAAAAGCAACTCGCGTATGTGGATGACAGTTCCGCAGAGCAAATTGCATCCATGAAAGGAACTCCCACTGAACCCGGAAAAGAAAGTCCGTTCCGTAACCGCAGCGTGGAAGAAAATCTTAACCTCTTCGAGCGCATGCGCAAAGGAGAATTCAAGGACGGAGAAAAAGTGCTGCGGGCAAAAGTGGATATGGCATCACCGAACATGCACTTGCGCGATCCGTTCATGTATCGCATCAAGCATGTACATCACCACCGCACAAAAGACAAATGGTGCATTTACCCGATGTATGATTTCGCTCACGGACAAAGCGATTCGATTGAACAGATCACACATTCTATTTGCACACTGGAATTTGAAGTGCACCGCCCGTTATATGAATGGTTCATCGAGAAGCTGGGAATTTTTCCAAGCCATCAGTTTGAATTTGCACGGTTGAACCTGAATTATACGGTGATGAGCAAACGGAAATTATTACAGCTCGTCAACGAAAAACACGTCACCGGATGGGACGATCCGCGCATGCCTACCATCAGCGGGCTTCGCAGAAGAGGTTACACGCCTGAAAGCATCCGCGATTTCTGCGATGTGATCGGCGTTGCGAGAAGGGAAAATATCATTGATGTGGAATTGCTCGAACATTGTGTCCGAAAAGACCTGAACAAAATTGCCACACGCGTAATGGTGGTAATGGATCCGGTGAAAGTGGTCATCGATAATTATCCGGATGGAAAAACAGAAACGCTTACCGGGGAAAATAATCCGGAGGCTCCCGAAGTGGGAGGCACAAGGGAAATTCCGTTCTGCAAAGAAATTTTCATTGAGCGTGATGACTTTATGGAAATTCCTGTAAAAAAATATTTCCGCATGGGCCCGGGGCTGGTGGTGCGTTTGAAACATGCCTATATTTTGAAATGCGAATCATTCAGGAAAGACGCAAAAGGAAATATCGCTGAGATACGCTGCACGTATTTTCCGGAAAGCAAAAGCGGAAGCGACACCAGCGGAATTTCTGTAAAAGGAACCATTCATTGGGTCAGCGCCGCACAGGCAGTACCCGTTGAAGTAAGATTATATGACCGCCTTTTTAAAGTTGAAAATCCTTCTGCAGAAGAAAGAGATTTCAAAGAATACCTTAACGAAAAAAGCCTGGAAATTATTCCAAATGCATTAGGAGAGCCCAGCCTGAGAAATGCAAAACCATTGGAAAAGTTTCAGTTCATCCGCAAAGGATATTTTTGCGCAGATAAAGATTCAACATCCGGAAAAATCATCTTTAACCGGACCGTTGCCTTGAAAGACGGCTGGTCAAAAGAACAACAGAAGAAATAAATATCTTAAAAAAATAGTTTAGAAATGGAAGCCTGGCTTTTGCCAATAATTATCCTCGCATCAGGCATTTTCGTAGGCGCTGTCGTAGAATTCATTCTGCTCGATCGTTTCAAGAAAATCGCAGATCGCACCAAATGGGAAGGCGATGAAGTGATCATCCGTTCCATGCGCGGGTTAACCCTCCTCTGGTTTTCGCTTATCGGATCTTATTTTGCCGCCATCAACACCCCGCTCTCCGATGTCGTTATTGAACACGGCAAAAAAATTATCCTGGTTGCCCTTATATTAACCACCACTATTTTTCTTTCCAAACTTATTGTTGGGTTTGTCAGTGTTTATACGGAAAAGTTATCCGGGAAACTTCCGGTCTCTTCTATTTTCTCAAACATTACACGATTTATTATTTATGCCATTGGCGTGCTTATCGTCCTTCAATCACTGGGAATTTCCATCACGCCGATTCTCACAGCGCTGGGCGTTGGCGGTTTGGCGGTAGCGCTTGCTCTTCAGGATACCCTTTCAAATTTGTTTGCCGGGTTTCATATCCTCGCTTCCAAAAACATCCGTCCGGGCGATTACGTTAAACTTCAGACCGGGGAAGAAGGCTACATCGTTGACATCAACTGGCGGGTAACTTCCATCAAAGCGCCTGATCATTTGATCGTCATCCCTAATTCAAAAGTTTCTTCTTCCCTCCTCTTAAATTATTATCTCCCTGAGCAGAAAACCATCTTACGGGTTCCGGTATTTGTAAGCCATAACTCGGATCTTTCAAAAGCGGAAGAGGTTTCGATAGCCACAGCGAAAGAAATAATAAATGAAATGGATGGCAGTTCTATTGAAGACGAGCCCCTGGTGCGTTTTACCGGTTTTGGCGAAAACGGAATTCATTTCAACCTCATCATAAAGGTTAAAGAATACGATCTGCAATTCAAGATCCGCAGTGAACTGATCAAGCGATTGCATCAACGGTATAAAGAAAACGGAATTGAAATATCTTACCCTACAAGGAACGTGTTTGTTAAAAATCCATAAGAAAAGATACGATCCGGCAGTTCAGCAATTTTATTAATGCCAGGATAGAACATTTTCTATTTTTGCCAACAATTAAAAATCATACCATGAAAAAAATTACATTCCTTCTTTTATCCGCAGCAGCAATTATTGCTTCCTCCTTCACCGGTTCAACTGAATTTGAAGGAAAAATCGTTTATACAATTGATATCAATAACCCAAACATGTCAGC
>JAHEYJ010000020.1 GCA_023251675.1 Bacteroidota bacterium | reverse complement strand
AATGCGCAAGTTCCTTTCAACACACAAAGACATCCTGCTAAAACTGGAGCAGTTAGAGCGTAAAACAAGTTCTCACGATGAAAAAATTGAACTTATTTTTGAATATATAAAGCAACTCGTTCAACAAAAAAATGAACCGAGAAAAAGAATTGGCTTTAAAACAAAAGGAGAAGAATGAAACTCATCGTCATCTCCACCGCAATTGCTGTTCCCAACGAACACGAGATCATAAATTCTTTGTTTGAAGCAGGAATGGAAAAATTTCAATTGCATAAACTAAATTTCAGTAAAGAAGAAACTGAAAAATTCATTCAGCGAATTTCTTCCAAGCATCGCAACAAAATTTCTTTGCATTCTGCTTTTCCGAAATTTCATTCATTAAAAGAACTGGAAGAAGGCCTACCCCTAACCCCTTCCGAAGGAAGGGGAACCTATTTTTTTATATCCCCAATCTTTGACAGCATTTCTAAAGGTGGCTATAAATCAAACTTCGACCTGCAAAAAATAAAACAGTTTTTGCAGAAACAAAAAACCCCCTCTGAAGGAGGGGGCTGGGGGGAGGCCGTTGCTCTAGGCGGAATTGATGAAGACAAAATCGAAGCTTGCCGCACCATTGGTTTTGCAGGCGTTGCCGTTCTCGGAGCGATCTGGAACAGCAAAAATCCTATAGAGAAATTCAAACAAATACAATCGCTTTGCGCAAAAAATATCCTTGCAACATAATGGCTGCTCCAACTTTAAACTTTAAACCTGAAATCTTAAACTCAAAACGCCCTTGCGTTTTGTCCATTGCCGGCTTTGATCCGAGCGGAGGCGCAGGCGTTCTTGCCGACATCAAAACCTTTGAACAGCACAAAGTGTTGGGAATGGGAGTGGTCACCGGACTGACCTTTCAGAACGATTCGGAGTTTGATGGAGTGAAATGGATAGAGACGGATGAGATCATAAAACAAATCGAAGTGCTGACAAAAAAATTTAAGTTTCCGTATATAAAAGTTGGAATGCTGCAAAGTTTAGAAGGTTTAGAAAAAGTAATCTCCAAAATCCAACATCTAAAATCTAAAATCATTTTTGATCCAATTCTTAAAGCCAGCGCCGGATTCGAAATTCACAATGACATTGACAAAAAGAAAGTGGCCGACCTCTGCAAAAACATTTACCTCATTACTCCAAACACGGATGAAATAAAAATTCTCACAGGAGAAAATGACGTAATGAAAGGTGCAAAGGAATTATCAAAATACTGCAACGTGTTTTTAAAAGGCGGACATGCACCCCTCTCCAACTCTCCCCACAAGGGAGAGAGCAAACTCGGAAAGGATTATTTATTTACTTCTCCCCTCTCCTTGGGGAGAGGGGACGGGGGTGAGGTGTATCCTTTTCGCCCAAAGAAAATTTCAGAAACCGGAAAGCACGGAAGCGGTTGTGTATTATCTTCGGCGATCACGGCAAACCTCGCAAACGGCAACAACCTTCAGCGTGCCTGCCTCAAAGGAAAGGATTACGTGACAAAATTTTTAACGAGCAATAAAACATTACTGGGCTATCATAAAATATAGACCCGAATTACACCAATCAGCATGAAACAAATTATAAAAAATTCGTGTAATTAGCGGCTAAAATCTGACCATGGAAAAATTATACGACAAGCTTCTTCAGGGAAACAAAGACTGGGTTGCAAAAAAACTAAAGGAAGAACCAACTTTCTTCAGCGACCTTGCCAAAGGCCAGCGTCCGGATGTATTCTGGATCGGCTGTTCCGACAGCCGCGTGCCGGCCAATGAGATCACCAATACACGGTCCGGCGAGGTATTCGTGCACCGAAACATTGCCAACATGGTGGTGCATACCGATACCAACATGCTGAGCGTGCTTGACTTTGCTGTAAATATTTTAGAAGTGAATCACGTGATCGTTTGCGGCCATTACGGCTGCGGCGGCATCCAGGCTGCGATGAGCAAAAAACATTACGGCGGCGTTATCGATAACTGGCTGAGAAATATAAAAGATGTTTACCGCCTTCACAACAAAGAACTTGATGGAATAAAAAATTCCGGCACACGCGACAAAAGATTGACCGAGTTAAACATCATCGAACAGGTTTACAATCTCTGCAAGACCTCCATCATCCAAAACGCATGGGAAAAGCATAAGCGCCCGCATGTGCATGGATGGGTGTATGATGTTAGCAACGGACTGATCAACGATCTGAATGTAACGGTTCGTGATAATTCTGAGATGCACAACATCTATAAGCTGGATTTCTGAGCGTAAGATTCAAACGGAATAAAACAGATTCAGACAGATGATCGCCCGGCTGCATTATATCACACAAGACCTTCCGGATTTTTCTCATGCAGAACTTGCCGAGTTGGCCTGCAAAGGCGGGGCAGACTGGGTTCAGCTCAGGGTGAAACGCCCCCTCACCGGCTCTTCCCCATTAGGGGAGAGAGATTTTTTTTCTATGTGGATGAAGATCGCGGAAGAAACAAAAAGTGTTTGTAAACGGTACGGAGTTAAACTCATCATCAACGATAATGTTCAGATCGCAAAAGAAATTGAAGCGGACGGAATTCACCTGGGAAAAGAGGATATGAACCCGAAAGAGGCAAGAAAGATCCTTGGCAGCAAATTCATTATCGGCGGAAGCAGCAATACGATGGATGATGTGAGATGGCTAATGGATAATGGTGTTAACTATATCGGAATTGGTCCGTTTCGTTTTACAACTACGAGAGAAAAATTAAATCCTATCCTTGGATTGGATGGAATAAAAAAAATTATGAAACAGTTATCCCCCTCTGGAAGGGGTGAAGGGGGAGGGATTCCGATAATTGCAATCGGAGGAATAAAACTCGAAGATGTAGGACCTTTGATGCAAACCGGTATTCACGGAGTTGCGGTTTCTTCGGCGATAAACCGGGCGGAAGATAAGAGTGATGCCACGAAAAAATTTGTATTGTCATTGCGAAGGAGTAAAACGACTGAAGCAATCTCAAAGAGATAGATTGCTTCGCTCCTTGCTCCGCCAAAGCGCTTCGCGAAGGCGAGTCGCTCGCAATGACATTAAGCAGCCTTGAGTCGTTTCAATTTACTTCTGGAAAGTTTATTCTTCGCGTAGTCAAGCGTGATATGAAGATCTTTCGTCTTGCCTTCAGAAGGAATTTCAAACATGGCATCGGTCATCACGCCTTCACAGAGAGAACGGAGCCCGCGTGCACCTAATTTGAACTCCACTGCTTTTTCTACTATAAAATCCAACGCATCGTCATCGAATGAAAGTTTCACGCCATCCATATCAAACAGTTTCATGTATTGTTTGATGAGCGCATTCTTCGGATCGGTAAGTATTTTCCGGAGCGCTACTTCATCCAGCGGAGACAAATACGTAATGACCGGCAACCGGCCGATCAGCTCCGGTATCAATCCGAATTTTTTCAGATCCTGGGGAGCAATGTACTGAAGAATATTCTCACGTTCGATCGAATCGCCTTCTTTAGATGCCGAATAGCCCATCGACTGCGGTTTTATTCTCCTTCCGATCATTTTTTCAATTCCATCAAACGCGCCGCCGCAGATAAAAAGAATATTGGAAGTATCGATCTGGATCATCTTCTGCTCAGGATGTTTTCTTCCGCCCTGCGGAGGCACATTCACCACTGAACCTTCGAGCAGTTTCAGCAACCCCTGCTGAACTCCTTCTCCGGATACATCCCGGGTGATGCTTGGGTTGTCGCTCTTGCGGGAAATCTTATCGATCTCGTCAATAAAAACAATTCCTCTTTCTGCCGCCGTCACATCAAAATCGGATACCTGCAAAAGCCGGGTTAAAATACTTTCCACATCTTCTCCCACATAACCGGCTTCCGTAAGAACCGTCGCATCTGCCATGCAGAAAGGCACATTCAGGATCTTCGCGATGGTTCGTGCCATCAGTGTTTTTCCTGTTCCGGTCTCGCCGACGAGGATAACATTTGATTTTTCTATTTCAACATCGTCCTTTGCCGTGGTGCGTTTAGGTTTCTGAAGCACGCGTTTATAATGATTGTAAACAGCGACGGATAGAACTTTTTTGGCATCATCCTGGCCGATCACAAATTCATCCAGGTGTTTTTTGATCTCCACCGGTTTGATGAGGTTCAGTACAAAATGAGCCGACTTTCCGCCCTTTGCCTTCAGTTCCTGCTTCACCACCAGGTGCGCCTGTTCCACGCAATGATCGCAGATGTGGCCGTCAAGCCCGGAAACCATTACATTGATATCCTGCTGGTCGCGCCCGCAGAATGAACATTTTACATTTTTAGGATTAGCCATAATAAATTTTCAGTTACCCCCTTTTGTTGTACAGATAGCAGATCGATTTCGGATTTACAGATGACTGTTATCCGAAAATCTTTACCTATCTGTTATCTGAACTTTATTTTGTTTTGCTTTTTATTAAGATCTCATCCACCATTCCGTATTCCTTTGCTTCCTGCGCGGTCATCCAGTAATCGCGGTCACTGTCTTTCCACACTTTATCGTATTGCTGGCCGGAATGTTTTGCAATGATCTCGTACAATTCCTTTTTCAGCTTCTGGATCTCGCGTGCAGTGATCTCGATATCGGATGCCTGTCCTTCTGCTCCGCCGAGGGGCTGATGGATCATTACCCGTGCGTGAGGAAGTGCGCTGCGTTTTTTTGTTTCCCCTGCACACATCAATACAGCGCCCATGGATGCTGCCATGCCGGTGCAGATGGTCGCCACATTCGGAGCGATGTACTGCATGGTGTCATAAATTCCCAAACCGGCATAAACTGAACCGCCGGGAGTATTGAGATAAATTTGAATATCTTTTTTGGCATCGGCAGACTCAAGGAACAGAAGCTGCGCCTGGATAATATTCGCCACATAATCATTGATGGGAACGCCCAGGAAAATGATCCGGTCCATCATCAGGCGGGAGAACACGTCCATGGTGGCAATGTTCAGCTGTCGTTCCTCGATGATCGTTGGAGAAATGTAGGAGTCGTTCCGAATAGCAGCATTGCTGATGGAAGTATACCGTTCATAGTTCAGGCTGCTGATGCCCACATGTTTGGTTGCGTATTTGCGAAATTCGTTTTGATCGAACATAATTTATAGGATTAAAGATTTAGGAATTAGGATTTTTGAAGAACTCCTCGTACGGAAGTTCTTTCTTTTCTAACGTAAATGTATTTTTAAAAAGTTCAATTAATTTCTGATCGTACAACCGGTCGTAGGCATTGCGGATCTGTTTTTCATCGGAAATGACTTTCTTCACCTGCTCCTTCACTTGTTCTTCAGTGGCAGGAACGCCGCGCTTGGCAAAATTCATTTTTACCAGGTTCGTGATATAAGCATCCACCTCCTCGGCAGGAACTGCAATGTTGTTTGTTTTCAGAAGATGATTTTCCAACAGCTGCCATTTCAGGGCATCGGAATAAGAATGATATTCTTTCTCCACCTGCTCCATGGACGTCTTCTCCTTATTGGTGAGATACAGGTACTTCTTTAAAAAGTTTTCGGGCAAAGTGAGGTTCGCCTTTTTCATCAGCGACTCCACCACTTCATTCATGAACTTGCGGTCGCTGTCGGCTACGTGCATAACCGAGATTTCTTCGCGGATCTTATTCCGGAATTCTTCTACGTTGTTTACTTTACCGGGACCATATAATTTGTCAAATAATTCCTGGTTCAGTTCCGCCTGGGCGATGCGGCTGAGATTTTTGAGTGTAAACTGAAGGGAAAGCCCGTTCAGTTTATCAGCAGGAAGTTCAAGTATCTCAAAAAAATAAGCTGCATCATCTGCAAGGTTCGTGAGTATAACCTTGTCATCCTTTTTAAGGCCAATAAGTTTCTTTTTATTCTCAGCGTTGGTTATTTTTTCAATTGAAAGAAGTGTAGTTTTGAAAACGCCTCCGGGTACTACAACCCCTTGTGCATCCACTTCCGTAAAATCACCGATCAGCACATCTTTTTCTTCAGAAGAATCCGGGTGGATGACCTGCCCGTAATTCCGGCGGATGTACTCAACGTTCTTGTCGATAAGGGCATCATCAATCTTTATTGTATAATATGAATACTTATCTTTTGAAGAAAGTTCAACGTTCATTTTCGGAGCCAGTCCAACCTCGTATTGAAATTCAAATTCGGTCTGGTGGTCGAAATCGATGTGGTTATCCTCTTTCGGGAGCGGGTTGCCAAGAATATCGATCTTGTTATCCGTAATGTATTTATGAATGGATTCTGAAAGCATATCGTTGATCTCCTCAACAAGGATATGCTTGCCGAAACGTTTTTTCACCATGTCCACCGGAACTTTTCCCGGGCGGAAACCCGGCATATCCACTTTCTTCTGGTACTTTTTCAGCGCGGTATTGTAGCGTTCGGTATAATCAGCCGGAGCGATCTTCACCTTAAGCACAGCATTCAAATCGTCAACGTTTTCCTTAACAATATCCATAGTAATAATTAATGTAAATGGGAGGCAAAGATAAGAGAATTAGGGGAAGCGGAAAATCAATAAAATTTAACAGATTTTAGATTTAGGAGTGCAAATATCCAAATACTTTTTATATGGATCGTATTGTGCAAATAACCATCCCCTTTCAACACCTGAATGGTCAACAATATTGTCGGTCATTTCAGAAATCAAATAACTAATTGCTGTTTTATACCCTAAAAAACAAAACACCTGTAAGTATTTAACTTACAAGTGTTTGTTTGTTCAACCTGTACGGGCGGAGGGACTTGAACCCCCATGCCTTGCGGCGCCAGATCCTAAGTCTGGTATGTCTACCAATTCCACCACGCCCGCATTATTTTTCTTCTCTCAATATTTCATTCATGCTTTGCGGCGTCCAGACGTAACGTCGGGATATGTCTACCATCCCGATAGCTATCGGGACCCACCACGCCCGCATTCTTCAAAGTTAATCGTTAATTGTTAACTGGGCTTCACCTATTAACCATTAACCATTAACCAATAACTGTATCCGTGGTCTCGCCGGGACTCGAACCCGGACCGCAAGCTTCGGAGGCTCGCATACTATCCATTATACTACGAGACCTGTTTTTAGATCCGAAAAAAAATGGATAGATTGTGAACCCGGAGGGACTCGAACCCCCAACCCTCTGGTCCGAAGCCAGATATTCTATCCATTGAACTACGGGTCCTGAATAACCGCTGGCAAAAATAGGAATTTAGTTCCGCCAACCAGATAAAAACACAATATCCATATCGATTTTCCGTTTCGTTAACTTTGCTACTTTAGCGTAAAGTGATGAATCATTTGAAACAAATCTGCACCTCTGCCCTCTTACTTGCTTCGTTTTTTATGGGAGAACATGGCATCGCTCAACTCGCCATTGGGCAGTGGAGAGATCATCTATCCTATAAAAGGGGCATCTCCGTTGCTCAGAATAATGACATGGTTTTTTGCGCAACCGAAAGCGGAATATTCAGGCTCGAAAAATATGACAATTCAATGGACCGGCTTTCAAAAATATCCGGATTGTCGGATGTGGGCGTAAATACGATCCGTTATAATTATTACAACAACACCCTTCTTATCGCTTATAAAAATGCGAACATTGACCTGGTAAATGGAAATTCAATTTATAATATATCCGACATAAAGCGTTTCCTGATCACTGCAAAAAAAACGATCAACAATATCCACTTCAGAAATGAACTGGCCTATCTCGCCTGCGGATTTGGGATCGTTGTTTTAGACATGGATAAAAGAGAAGTAAAGGAAACCTATTACATAGGAGTAAATGGCGGCTATATGAATGTGCGGGATATTACTTCTGATGCCAATAATCTTTACGCAGCAACCGATTCCGGGGTATACAGCGCTTCCCTTTCTTCTCCTAACCTTGCCGATTTCAACTCCTGGAATAAATTTTCATCACTTCCTAAAGGCATTTACAATACCGTAGGTTCATATAACGGAAAAGTATATGCAAACTTTTCGAAAAATCTCATGACCGGGGCGTGGCGTGAGGATACCACTTATGTATATAACGGCACCCTATGGTCTAAGTTGATTATCGACTCCATTTCCCCATTGAAAAAGATCGAGATCGGAAACAACAAACTTCTCCTTGCCTATTCCGGTTACGTTAATATTTTTAACCCTTCAACCACAATCAGTACAATAATCGGATCTTATCAAACGGGAGGTTATGTAATGGATCCGCACCAGGTCATTGTTGATGCAGGCGACACGAACGTGATCTGGATAGCAGATAATATAAATGGCCTTTCAAAAAACTATGGCGTTTGGAATGGCGCTCAGGGTTTTACTCCCAATGGGCCCAATGCCTCAAAAGTTTATTCTATGTTCATGTCAGGAAGTGATCTATGGGTGGCTCCCGGCGACAGAAGTGACCTATGGGTTGGTACCTACAATTTCGCAGAAGCGTATAAATTCAGAAATGAAGAGTGGTCCAGCATAACCCAACTGACAAACCCCGATACGTTGCGAGATGTTATTTCAGTTGCAATCGATCCTGCAGATAAGGACCATGTGTATTTAAGCACGCTGGGAGCGGGATTAGTTGAAACAAGGAGCGGTGTTTTAACAAACCTCTGGAACGAAACCAACAGCGGCTTACAGTCACGCGGCGATGCTCCCAATCATTGGGTGGGGGTATTCGATATGACCTATGATAAAGATGGAAATTTATGGATGACCAATTGTTATGCTAATAACCCGCTGGTGGTCCGTAAAGCGGATGGAAGCTGGGATTCATTTAATTTCTCAGGGATTATACCGACCCCTACAATCGGGCAAATCATTATTAACCAGTACAACCAGAAATGGATGGTCCTGCCCCGGGGCGGAGGCATCTTGGTTTTTGATGAAAACGGAACCTGGAGTACCGGTGACGACAAAAAGAAAAAACTGATTGCCGGAGCAGGAAAAGGAAATCTTCCAAGCAGTGAAGTCGAATGCTTGGCGGAAGATAAAGACGGTGAAATATGGGTCGGTACGGATAAAGGGATCGCTGTATTTTACTGCCCTGACCAGGTATTTTCATCTGCCGGATGCGAAGCACAACAAATATACATTGAGCAAGACGGCCATACACAATTACTTCTGGAAACTGAAGTGGTAACCAGCATTGCAGTTGATGGCGCGAACCGGAAATGGATAGGTACGATGAACTCAGGAGTCTATTTAATGTCGAGCGACGGGACTACGCAGATCCAACATTTTACAGTTGATAACAGCCCCCTTCTATCAAATGAGATAAGATCCATTTTAATCAACCCCAAAACCGGTGAAGTGTTCTTCGGAACGGTGGAGGGAATCATATCCTATAGAAATGATGCAACTGAAGGGCTGACCGATTACACGGATGTTTATGTTTTTCCAAACCCGGTACAGCCCGGCTACGATGGGCCAATCGCTATAACAGGACTGGTTGAAAATGCAAACGTAAAAATCACCGATATAAGCGGCGGGCTTGTTTACCAGACAAAAGCGCTCGGCGGCCAGGCCATTTGGTACGGAAAGAACTTTAAAGGAGAAAATGCGCGTTCAGGCGTTTATTTGGTTTTTTGCTCCAATGAAGATGGTAGCAAAACTTTTGTAACCAAAATACTAAAAGTGAACTGATATTTTTTCATTTAAAATTCTTCAAGTATTAACTTTTCCTCATCTTTGTACTCCTATACCACTTTTATGAAAAAAGTTTGCTTCTTCCTTTCCGCAATACTCTTATTATTATTATCAAGTTGTACGAACTCCCGTAAAGCAGAGGTCACCAGCCAAACACCCTATCAAAAAAATCCGGCTGATACTTCTGCCAAACAAGAACCGATGGAATACCGGTCCTCCGCAACAAGAACGATTGATATACTACATACCAAACTGGATGTGCGTTTGGATTGGGAAAAACAATTCCTCCTCGGAAAAGCGACAATTACATTGAAACCCTATTTCTATCCGGTAAAAGAAATCACCTTCGACGCAAAAGGGTTTGATATAAAAGAGGTTTCTCTTCTTGCTAAATCACCCAAGAAACTTACTTACAATTATGATAAAGCCAAACTTATAATTACGCTTGATAAAGAATACAACCGAAATGACACGTTAGAAATTTTTGTCGATTACGTGGCAAAGCCCAATGAGCTCCAAACACATATTGGGCAAGCCATTACTTCAGACAAAGGGCTTTACTTTATCAATCCGCTCGGAAAAGAAAAAAACAAACCAACAGAGGTTTGGACCCAGGGAGAGCCGGAGTCAAACTCCTGCTGGTTTCCTACGTTTGATAAACCCAATGAGCGAATGACACAGGAAATTTACATCACGGTAGATTCAACGCACAAGAACTTTGTAACACTTTCAAACGGGCTGCTTGTTTCTTCTAAAAAAAATCCGGACGGAAGCCGGACCGATTACTGGAAACAATCGGTCCCTGCCGCACCCTATCTCACAATGATCACCGTTGGGGATTTTGCTATTGTTAAGGATAAATGGAGAAACCTGGATGTAAACTATTATGTTGAACACGAATTTGAACCCTACGCAAAACAGATATTCGGCAACACGCCTGAAATGCTTGAATTCTTTTCAACTAAACTTGGAGTGGTTTATCCGTGGGAAAAATTTTCTCAGATCGTCGTGCGCGATTATGTTTCTGGCGCCATGGAAAATGCGTCTGCGGTGCTGCACGGGGAATTTTTAAATCAAACAGACAGGGAAATGCTGGACAACAATTTTGAAGATGTGATCTCCCATGAACTTTTTCATCATTGGTTTGGCGATTATGTAACCTGCGAGCAATGGTCAAATATCACCCTGAATGAAGGGTGGGCCACGTACGGGGAATACCTTTGGGAAGAATATAAATACGGACGCGATGCGGCCGACCAGCACGAACGGGAATCCGTACAAGGCTACCTTTCTGCTGCAGAGAAAGCGCCGAAACATCTTATCCGTTACTACTATGATAACCCGGATGATGTTTTTGATTCTCACTCTTATAATAAAGGAGGCGCGATCCTGCATATGCTCCGCAAATATGTGGGAGACGATGCATTTTTTACAGCCATCAAGTTATACCTCGAACAAAATAAATTCTCATCTGTTGAAACAGATAACCTGCGGTTAGCTTTCGAACAGGTTACCGGCGAGGACCTCCATTGGTTTTTTGACCAGTGGTTTTATTCCCAGGGCCAGCCCAAATTACTTATCCAGCATGCGTATATTGATTCCACAAAAAAATACCTGGTCCGGATCGAACAAAAGCAAGACCTGAATTCATTTCCGGTCTTCCGGCTTCCCATCGACATTGATTTTTACACGGATGGAAAAAAAGAACGCAAGCGTGTTTGGGTGAATTCCAAGCGGGAAGAATTTTCATTCTCTTTTTCACATCAACCTGATTTTGTAAATGTGGATGCAGAAAAAAATATCCTTTGCACCAAGGAGGAGAAATTATCCATACCGGAGCGGGTCTTCCAGTATAAAAACTGCCCCCTGTTCCAGGACCGGCTTGAGGCCATGAAAGAATGCGCCAATTTTCCAACTATGCCTGAAGCCGCTGATGTAATTATTGCCGCACTGAATGATAAAAACCCTGACCTGCGGGAAAGAGCCGTTAACTTTCTTGAGAAACTTCCAATTGAATATCAAAACAAAGCAAAAAATATTTTAATCGATCTTGCTAAGAATGATGTAAAATCATCTGTTCGCGCGCTTGCCATTGATAACCTTTCTTCCCTTTATCCAGGAGAAGATTTCACTCCAATTTTCAGAAATTCGGTAAATGATAAATCGTATGCGGTTGCAGGCGCTTCTCTTTCTGCGCTTGCAAAAAAAGACGAGAAGGAAGCCATGCGCATTGCCAAAAAGTTTGAAACCGAAAAAAGCCTGTCAATGCTTCTGGCCGTTGCGCAAATATACGGAGCGCATGGCGCAGATGAAAACAACGCCTTTTTTGTTAACCTCTCCCCCAGAATGAGTGGCTGGGAAAATGTATCTTTTGCAAACACCTATACTGAATTTCTGAAACGATGCAGCGATGATACCATCAACGCAGGCATTAAAATACTTGAAAAGATAGCCCGTACAGACGACAACCGGTGGGTGCGCTATTTCGGGCAGAAAGGAATAAAAGACCTTGCTCAAATGTATGCTGACAGGGAGCAGAAAATTGCCGGCCAGATTACTGAACTTAAATCCAAACAGAGCAATTCTCCTGAATTGAAGAACCTTGAACAGCAGCTGGCTCAAACCCAGAACCAGAAGCAAAAGCTCACTTCTTTATACAATTCCGTACTGACACCCAATTAATAGCGTTGAAAAAAATATATATCCTAATATTATTTATATCAAAAGTTTTTATTTTTGTAGTACAAACCCAGAAACCGAGGAATTAATTTTTTGAAAAACTTCATATATGAAGAAATCAAAACCAGCAAAGGCGAAGGCCGCCGTTAAAACAAAGAAGAAAGCTGCAAAAGTAGTTTCTCAGAAGTCGAAAGCTGTTAAAGCTTCATCCGTGAAATCCAAAACAAAAGGTGGGGACGATTGGGAAGATACAGAGGAAAAAGACGAGCAGGAAACCGGCGAAGAGGAGTTTTTTGATGAAACTGAACCTAAGCTCGAAAATCTGGACGATGCGCTGATCGATGATAAAGAAGACGACGAGGAAGACGAGTTCTTCGAAGATGATCGCTTCTGATCAACTCCTATAGATTTTACCTCCGGAACTGTTTCTCTTTGCCCCCGTAACACTTTTTAGAATATTTATCTCGTTGTTCATTCTTAATATGCCGAGAAATGCAAATGCCATCGCTTCCTTGAATTGGATGGTCTGATCATCCGGAAGCACCATTTTGGGTTTTGATAAAAAAGAAATTCTTTTAATAAGAAATTGATTGTAGGCTCCGCCGCCTGTTACAAGAATTCTTGGATGACCAGAAAATATTTTTGTATTTACAACGAAAGCAATTTGAACTGCTATATGTTCGCAAACGGTCCTTGCCTTATCCTGAACCGATGCTGAATGATTATCCAGAATAGGAAAAAAGTTTTTTTCGACCCATTCCCTTCCGAGTGATTTTGGCGGTTTGGATTTATAGAATGGAATGGAATTTAATCGGCTTAAAAGTTCATGATCAATCTTCCCTTTTGCTGCGATCTTGCCCGCCTTGTCGAATTCCTTACCCAGTTCATTTGCGAGTGCATTCAAAACCATATTGACAGGACAAATATCATAGGCTGTTCTTTTTCCTCTTGAATTATCGTAAGAAAGATTAGCAAATCCTCCAAGATTGAGGCAGTAGGTATATTCAGAGAACAAAAGTTTATCCACCAGTGGAACCAATGGAGCTCCTTGCCCTCCCAGCGCCACATCGCCCGAACGAAAATCACATACGACAGGTAACTTACAGATGGAAGAAATGGTCTGACCCTTTCCGATCTGAACGGTTATGCCTTTTTCAGGGCGGTGAAAAACCGTATGTCCGTGTGATGAAATAAAATCCGGTGAAATCTTTTTGTCGTTAATGAACTTCAAAACTTCTTTCCCAATGAACTTTCCAAACTCAACATCAATACCGGTAATTTCGCTGTACTTTTTTTTATAGGCCGCAGCCAGCTTGTCTTTCCATACTTTATTGTATTTCTTTGTTTCTGCATATATGATTATATACTTCCATTTTCGGCCTTTTTCGAATTCGCAATAGGCCATATCCAGCCCATCCAACGAAGTGCCCGACATAATTCCGATTACTCCATATTTTTTCACAACGTTAAATTACTAAAAGCATAGATTCGTATATTCGTCACTCATTCCTTATTTGCAAAAACTATGAAATTCGAATTCTCAGAAGAACACCTTTCGGTCCAGCAAGCTGCCCGTGATTTCGCACAGGAAGTATTAAAACCCGGTGTCATTGAACGGGATACTCATCAAAAATTTCCAGCCTCGGAAATAAAACAGCTGGGCCAGCTTGGCTTTCTGGGAATGATGGTTGACCCGAAATACGGAGGCGGTGGAATGGATTGCATTTCCTATGTGCTGGCGATGGAAGAAATTTCAAAAGTGGATGCTTCCTGTTCAGTGGTTATGAGCGTGAATAATTCGCTCGTATGCTGGGGGCTGGAAGAATTCGGAACCGAAGAACAGAAACAAAAATACCTGGTGCCGCTTGCCAAAGGGGAGATCATCGGTGCCTTTTGCCTGAGCGAACCGGAAGCAGGAAGCGATGCCACTTCGCAGCGAACGACTGCAGAGGATAAAGGAGATCATTATGTATTGAATGGAATAAAGAACTGGATCACCAACGGCGGTTCCGCTTCCGTTTACCTGGTCATGGCTCAAACCCATCCGGATAAAAAACATAAAGGGATTAATTGCTTCATCGTTGAAAAAGGAATGCCGGGTTTCCAGGTGGGAAAAAAAGAAGACAAAATGGGTATCCGCGGAAGCGATACACATTCGCTCATGTTCACCAATGTTAAAGTGCCAAAGATTAACCGTATCGGCGAAGATGGTTTCGGATTCACTTTTGCCATGAAAACATTAGCGGGCGGAAGGATCGGGATTGCCTCCCAGGCACTGGGCATTGCTTCGGGCGCTTATGAACTGGCGCTTGCGTATTCAAAAGAAAGAAAGGCTTTTGGAAAATTAATTTCTGAACACCAGGCAATACAATTCAAACTTGCCGATATGGCCACAGAAATAGAAGCGGCCCGTTTGCTTTGCCTGAAAGCGGCCTGGATGAAAGATCATCATCTGGATTACGGGACTGCCAGCGCCATGGCAAAAGTGTATGCTTCCCGCGTGGCAATGGAAACAACCACTGAAGCGGTTCAGATCCATGGCGGCTACGGTTATGTGAAAGAATACCATGTGGAACGGCTGATGCGCGATGCGAAGATCACACAGATCTACGAAGGAACTACGGAAGTGCAGAAGATTGTGATCTCGCGAGCGGTACTGGCTTAAAGGAATTCTGTTGCTTTTTCCAATTTTATTCCCCGGGATCCTTTGACCAGGATTAAATTGTTTGTGCCTATGGGTGATTTTGATTTAAGGCAAACAGCAAGGTCTTCTGAAGTTTTAAAAAGCCGGTAATCCATATTCAGTTCGGAGGATGCTTTTGAGAACCGTTCTCCGACCAGAATCACATTCTTAATTTTCATTTCTGAAATCAACCGGAGAATATTTTTGTGTTCTTCTATCTCATATGTTCCGAGTTCAAGCATATCCCCGAGTATCAGCCATTTGTGTTCCCCCTTCATCTCCCGGAAATTTTCAAGGGCGGCCCGCATGCTGGACGGGTTTGCATTATAGGCATCCAGGATAAGTGTATTTGATTTTGTTTTTATTATCTGCGAGCGGTTATTGGAAGGCTCGTATTGCTCAATGGCTTCCTTTATTTTCTTAGATTCCACTCCGAAATATTTCCCTATACAAATTGCAGCGGCAGCGTTCTCAAAATTGTATTTTCCTGCCAGCCGGGATATAATTATTTCATTTTCAAATTTAATCTTCAGGAAAGGATCCGAACTTTCAAATTGGCATCTGCAAAAATCGATTCGCGAAGGCCCATAAGAAATTTTTTCTATTCCTCCGGATTCCGCCATCAGCAATTCATTCTGGGAATTGATAAATATTTTCCCGCGGTTACCTCTGATAAAATCATAAAGCTCTGCTTTTGTCTTTACAATATTTTCAAAACTTCCAAACTCGCCGATGTGCGCTTTCCCAATATTGGTGATGAGGCCAAAATCAGGGCGCGCAATTTCACAAAGGAATTTAATTTCCCCTATATGATTGGCTCCCATTTCAATTACAGCAATTTCAATTTCAGAACGAATGGAAAGAAGGGTGAGCGGAACTCCGATATGATTGTTCAGGTTACCTGTCGTAGCAAGTGTTTTATACTTCTTAGATAATATGCATTTAATTAATTCTTTCGTCGTAGTTTTTCCGTTGCTCCCCGTAATGGCGATTAAAGGGACCTTCAGCTGTTTACGGTGATGGGCGGCAAGTTCTTGAAGGGTTTTCAGACAGTCTTTTACAAGAATAAATTTTTCACCTTTATAATAATCTTCATTGTCAATGACGGAATAGCTGGCGCCTTGGATCAATGCCACTCCGGAAAAAAGATTTCCATCAAAAGAATCTCCGCGCAAAGAAAAGAATACGGATCCATCAGGAATTTTTCTGCTATCCGTAGTAATTACCGGATGCTTTTTAAAAACAGAATAAAGTTCTTGAATGGCAGGGAATTTCATTGAGATCAAAAGTAAGTAAACAAAAAATCCCGCTACAGGTTCTGTAACGGGATTTTATTAAAATTTATTTCCAGGTTATTTTTTCTTTTTTCCGCCTCCCATTCCCTGCGGACTTCCCACGCGGGCCATCGCACATCGGAAACCCAACCAGGGAGCATCCTGTCGCTGGTCAAGGAACCGCCTGGTTCCGGGAACCATCCAGTAAGCCCTGTCTTTCCAGGATCCGCCTTTATAAACATGCGCTTTATTGTTTACTAAAGACATTTGGTATGATTCGCGGGGATTAGCATCCATGTATTGGCCTTTTCTTACAGGGTATTGGTACATCTCAAAATTCGCATCCCTCTCATTTGCAGGCGCGTCTGCCTCATAAGAAATTGTTGATGCGTGATCACCATCATGGTAGTTGATATTATCAGCATATTTATAATTCCTTCGCTCATCAAGATGGTCTTCCTTTTCAGCAATATTAACATCGCGCATTTTTACAAGTCCGGGACGGCTAATAAGATTACTGTCCGCATCGTAAAGTAATGAATCGCCTTGGTCAACCATAATTCCATCTTCGTCTTTCTTAGCAGTCTGGAATACGTTACCTCGAAATGGGCGGAAATCATCCATATCCATATAGGTTAGCGGGCGGTAAACGTCCATGACCCATTCGCTCACATTACCTGCCATGTTGTAAAGTCCGTAATCATTAGGCCAAAAGGAGTAAACCGGAGCGGTAATATCAGCAGCGTCATTTAATTTACCGGCAATACCCATATAATCACCTCCGGTAATTACAAAGTTGCCCATAAAATCACCAATGAACTTATCATTTGGGTTACGTACAGCCGATCCGTTCCAAGGATATAAACGTCTTTCCAAAATACGGCCTTCTACCGTATTTCCTATCAAGCCATAAGCTGCAAATTCCCATTCTGCTTCCGTGGGAAGCCGGTATTTGGGTAACAGGATTCCATCCTCCATTCGAACCTTTCTTTCAGTGCCGTCAGGACGAGGAATTAACTGTTTAACAACACCTTCATATTTTCCTGCAAAGTAGGCATCTGTATTAAAGTTATTTGCGAGACTTTGGCCTAAATCCCAGTCAAGAATACCTTCACGAATAAGAATATATTCATTTACGCGATCCGTACGCCATACGCAGAAATCACTTGCCTGAAGCCAGTTCACTCCAACAACAGGATAGTCTCTGTATGCAGGGTGGCGTAAATAATAATCTACATAAGGTTCGTTGTAGGCAAGACGTGAGCGCCATACAAGCGTATCAGGAAGAGCTCTTTTATAAATTTCATAAAAGGTCTCGTCAGATGCATAAATTCTATTTAACCAGTGCAGGTACTCGAGATAATCAAGATTACGTATTTCGGTTTCGTCAATGTAAAACGAAGATACGGTCACCCGTTTTGGAATGGTATTCCAGTCGTAATTCACGTCCTGTTCCACACGACCCATGGTGAAAGTTCCGCCTTCTACCAGAACAAGCCCCGGGCCGGTCTCTTGCTCAACGTATGGAAGAACTTCAAATCCGCCATTTTCAGCATCGTTGTAATTCCATCCTGTAATGGGAGAAGTCTCTGTACCACAAGATGACAGAACAACAATACTGGCAATGAAAATCGAAAGCTGAGTAATTTTGATTAGAGTTTTCATATTGTTATTTTTATTAATGCCGTTTTGTAAGTTTTATAAACGTAATGTCTTTTTAAATATTTTAAATTGAATTAGAAGGAAGGGCAGCTTACTGTTCTGAATTTTTTATGCCGCGGTCTGCACTTAAATAGCAACTGGAAAGAAATTTCATGCGAACCTGCAGTTACAATTCCAAGTTTTGAAACAGTAATATCATAACTATATCCCATTCTTACAGGATCCTGCTGAAAGCCTACCATCGCAACAACAGCATCCTCATTCCTATACCAAAGCCCTCCCACAATAGGGCCTTTTGTTAAATAAAGACCCAGGTTTAGCTCCCGGAAATCCTGTTGCTGTTGGTAAATAATGTTAGGAGAAATATTGGATTGCCCGTAGCGGCCATCTAAGGGAATCACCGCACCGGCATGACCGGTATATTTCATTGGAAGCGGGCTTCCCGGAGTTAAAAACCCTTCTTCAGGTTCCGTTAGATGAAATACAGCAAATCCCGCATAAAAACGTTTGCTGAAACCAAGTACGCCTGCCGAAAAATCAGGATAAGATACCACTGATTGGTTTTTGGTTTCGTTCGTGTTGTAAATGAACCCGTATTTCGGATCAATCATATCGCCAAAGGTGAGCTTTGACCAATCCAGTTTTTTCTGCCCATACGTTGCCTCAAATCCAAAAGCCATTGAGAATTCCCGTGTTATCGCTAATTGATAAGCATACATTCCACTAAAGCGGGTGATTCCCATAGTTCCCATGCCGGCGCGGTCGTTAAGAAAATGAATACCTAATCCCCCTGAAACGGCTTCCACCCTCATGTCATAAGAAAAACTTGTTGTAACAAAAGTTCCTGAAATATTTGGCCATTGATTTCTATAGTTAAATACAATCCTTGGGCATCGGGCACTTCCGGCAAAAGCAGGATTCAGGTAAATAGGATTTGCATAAAACTGGGTAAAATGCGGATCCTGGGCTTTGGCTTCTTTTTCAAACGATATACAGCAGGCAATCAAACCAAATACAATAGATAATTCCTTAATTCCTTTCATATAAAGTTGTTTCGTCATAACGATTGAACCAAAAAAACCTTTAAGCAAGAGCCAATAACAAAATATACTTATAAACTATTCGTTGCCGAAATGAATAATAACATTAAATATTTAAATCTCACTGAACTACAAAGGTATAAACAAAATTCAAAAACACAAATATTTGAATAGAATTTAATTATTTTGCCACTGCTATTCCCTTCAAAATAATTCTATATTTGAAATCATCAAAATAATTCATGAAAAATTGCATTTTTTTGTCTTTTGTTGTTTTTTCTTGCTTCAATTTTACTTATTCTCAGGGACAAAGGAAAATACAACCTACAGCTAAAAAAACCATTGATTGGGAAAACGTATCTGAACAGGAAATTATTGGCAGTGGGAAAAAATTGATTATTTCCTTTAAAAAGGCCTATTACAATTTTTCTGAAAATTATTACCCTATTTATTATGAGACAATGTATTTACCAATGGGTACTGTTTCAGCTGAAGCAACCATTCAAGATGGAATATACATACCTGTTGATGATTCCGAAAAAAAAGCAATTCTCAGTTATGATATTAAAACCCAAAATATAATAACTAATCAGGTTACACCTTCCATTACGATCGCAACATTTAAGAAACACCCTTATGGCTATATCCATTTCATTCCCTTCAGAAAAAACCCTGTTTCCGGGAGTTTTGAAAAACTAGTTTCTTTTTCTCTGGATGTGAAACCGGTTATTGACAATAGTTTAAAAAACTCAATTCGTACAACAATAAACTATGCTTCCAACTCTGTTCTTGCGAATGGAACATGGCATAAAATCGCTTTAACGTCTGATGGCATTTATAAAATAGATTATTCTTTTTTTAAAACCATTGGAATTGACCCTGATTCTATCGATCCCAGGAATATTCGCTTATATGGAAACGGAGGCGGGCAACTTCCTTTTGCAAATTCCGGTTTTCATTATGATGACTTGCAAGAAAATTCAATTTATGTTTTCGGGGAAGGCGATGGCAAATTTGATTCTACTGATTATGTTTTGTTTTACGGCCAGTCACAACATAAATGGAAATATAACTTTACTGACAAGAAGTTTCATCATTCATTGAATGATTATTCAGACACTACTTATTATTTTATAAATACGGATATCGGCAACGGCAAAAGAATTCTATTTCAAAATTCTTCCGCCTCTGTCCCAACAAATACAGTGACTTCATTTAACGATTATCAATTTCACGAACTGGAACAAAACAATCTTATTAAATCCGGCAGGCAATGGCTGGGAGAAACGTTTGACATCCTTACTTCTTATAGTTTTAATTTTATTTTCCCGAACACAGAAACTTCATCTGCTGTTTCTGTAAAAATTGCCGCAGGTGCAAGGAGAGATCCGCCCGGAACAGATTTTTCAGTGAACGCCGGCGGCACGTATTCTTCTTTCAATGTACCCGGCGTACCCACTTCAGCACTGAATGTTCAATATTACAACGTAGCTTCTGATACATTCAGTTTTATACCCTCCGCTTCGTCTATTCCTGTAACCATTACCAAAATATCTCCCTCTCCTGCAATCGGATGGCTGGATTATATTGAGCTGAATGCCCGGAGAAACCTGCAAATGAACAGCAGTCAAATGTTATTCCGCGATATGAATTCAGCTGATACCGGGAATGTTTCTCAATTCATCATTTCAAACGCTACTTCTTCACTTCTGATCTGGGATGTTACCGATCCGATCAACGTAAAACAGCAAGCAGGAAATTTTTCTGGCTCTTCATTTGATTTTACCTTACCTACAGATTCCTTGAGAGAATTTATTGCATTCAACGGGCAATCTTTCCTAATCCCGCAAAATGACGGCCCTATGCAAAACCAGGATCTGCATGCTATGACACAGAGCGATTTACTTATTGTTACCAACCCGTTGTTTCTTTCACAAGCAAATGCGCTTTCCGATTTACACCGCACGATTGACAGCATGACCGTTTCTGTCGCTACAACCGAACAGGTATATAATGAATTCTCATCGGGGGCACAGGATGTTTCTGCCATAAGAAATTTTGTAAAGATGTTTTATGACCGGGCGGCAGATTCAACTCAGCTTCCCAGGTATCTTCTTCTTTTTGGAAGAGGATCGTATAAATTAAAAGAGATCACCAACAATACCAATTATGTTCCTGCTTATGAATCGCTCAAGTCAGATGATCCGACAAGTTCATATCCTTCTGATGACTTTTATGGAATGCTGGATAATACAGAAGGCGCATGGGATTATACTGCGGATGTTCTGGATATTGGTGTCGGGCGATTACCCGTAAAATCGGTCAGCGAAGCAGATATCGTTGTAAATAAAATCATAAAATACACAAGCGTTCCCGGTACAATAGAAACAGGCAATTCATGCTCATCCGATAATTGCTATGGCTTGGGCGACTGGGTTAATTCTATTACTTTATGTGCGGATGATGAAGATACTGACATGCACCTCGATCAGGCAGAACAATTATCTGCCAAAATCGGTTCCACCCATGATAAATCACTTCCAACTGATTCATTGCAGGAGAACTATAATATTGATAAGGTCTATTTAGATGCTTACCAGCAATATTCAACTCCGGGCGGAGACCGGTATCCTGATGCCACGGCTGCGCTGAACCATCGAATGGAAAGAGGAAGCTTAATTGTAAATTACACCGGGCATGGAGGAGAACTTGGGTGGGCGCACGAACGTTTTCTTGAAGTTCATGATATTAATTCCTGGAAAAACCAATGTAAACTTCCCCTTTTCTTTACAGCTACTTGTGAATTCAGCCGTTGGGATAATCCCGAATTGACTTCAGCAGGTGAATTAACATTACTAAATCCAAACGGAGGAAGTATCGGACTTATGTCAACTACAAGAGTTTCTTTTTCCGGACCTAATTTTGTTATTAATAATAATTTTTATGATTATACCTTTTCACCTTTAAAGAATGGTACGATGGCTAAATTGGGTGATCTGCATATGTTCACTAAAAAAAGCATGCCGCCCGATCAAATCAACCATCGTAATTTTTCCCTGCTTTCTGACCCCGCACTTTCGCTTAACTATCCTGAATACACTGTAACAACTACTGAAATAAACGGAACCCCTTTGAATCCATTACTTCCTGATACCATCATGGCACTAAGCCATGTTACAGTTAAAGGAGAAATAAGGGATTATAATGGAAATATCGCCACAAGTTTCAATGGAATTATTTTCCCGACCGTTTATGATAAACCTGCCAGCATTACAACTTTATCAAATGATGGAGCAGCAAGTCCTCCGCGTGCTTTTCAACTTCAAAAAAATATTCTTTTCAAAGGAAAAGCAAGCGTAACAAATGGTGTATTTTCGTTCACTTTCATTGTCCCAAAAGATATTGCATACAATTTCGGGAAAGGGAAAATCAGCTACTATGCTCATAATGGATTTCAGGATGCAGCCGGATTCTGTAAAGATTTTATTATCGGCGGAACGGACTCGACCGCTTCAAAGGACCTTGTTGGTCCTGATATCAAGCTATTCATGAATGATGAAAAATTCATTTTTGGAGGAATCACCAATACTGAACCAAAAATATTTGCTGTTGTTAGTGATTCCAACGGAATCAATACTGCAGGAACAAGCATCGGTCATGATATAACCGCCGTTCTCGACGGCAACACGAGTCACCCTTTTATTTTAAATGATTATTATGAATCTGATCTGAATAATTACAAAAAAGGAACCGTTCGTTACCCGCTCACAACCTTAACAGAAGGAAAACATACTTTATCTTTTAAAATATGGGACGTATATAACAACTCAACGTCTTCATACACTGAATTCGTAGTGGCTTCATCTGCTGAACTTGCATTAAAGCATGTACTTAATTATCCTAATCCATTCACAACCAAAACATCATTTTATTTCGAGCATAATCAATGCTGCACAAACATGGATGTGCAGATCCAGATATTTACCGTTTCCGGCAAACTAGTTAAATCGATTCATCAGTTTGTCAATATGGAAGGCTTTCGCTCCGATCCAATTGACTGGGACGGAACCGATGATTATGGGGCAAAAATAGGTCGCGGAGTTTATATTTATCGTTTGCGTGTAAAATCAGGAAATTCCATTTCCGAACAGTTTGAGAAATTAGTCATTTTGAAATAAAATTTTAACTTTGCCGTTCTCTTTTTCTAACTGAAAAAACGCTTCAATGACCAAAAAAAACATCTTCATTATTTCTTTTTTTTTATTTAATTGCTTCCCCGGCTTCTTTATTTTTATTTCTGCACAAAAGGTAAATTTATTAGGTCAAAAATTAAACACCATAACCACCTCGGTCCCTTTTCTTTTGATCGCTCCTGATTCCAGAGCGGGTGCCATGGGTGATGCAGGAGTTGCTTCTTCCCCTGATGCTAATTCCATGCATTGGAATCCTTCCAAATATGCATTTGTAAAAAAACAAACCGGCATTTCCATCTCCTATGTGCCCTGGCTCAGGGCGCTTGTACCGGATATCAATGTCGCCTATCTGGCCGGATATTATAAACTGAAAAAAAGCGGGGTCATTGCTACTTCACTCCGATATTTCTCGTTGGGTGACATTACCTTCACGGATATTGTAGGAAATACCATCGGGCAGTTCCGCCCAAATGAGTTTGCTTATGACATTGGCTATGCGACCAAACTGGGCAGCCATTTTTCAGGCGGCGGCGCTATCCGCTATGTGCATTCCAATCTTACCGGCAATATAAATGTTCAGGGTTCCGCTACGCATTCCGGAAACACGGTGGCTGCTGATATTTCCGGCTCCTACCAGGGGGATGAAAAACTGATCAGCGGGAAAAAATCCATATTACGTTTTGGCGCAAATATTTCGAACATCGGGGCAAAAATATCATACAGTGATCAGGGAGAAAAAGATTTCATCCCGATCAACCTGAAACTTGGATCCTCTCTTCACATGCAGCTGGATGATTACAATGAAATTTCTTTTCTTCTTGACCTGAACAAACTTCTTGTCCCTACTCCTCCTACTTACAAAACCGATGCTTCCGGAAATCCTATTAAAGATGCGGAGGGCAATTATGTCATTGATAAAGGAAAAGATCCTAACCGGAGTATAGTAAGCGGCATGTTCGGTTCTTTCAGTGACGCTCCCGGCGGTTTCAATGAAGAACTTCGTGAAGTAAACATCGGCGGCGGAATGGAATACTGGTATGCAAAACAATTCGCGCTCCGCGCCGGGTACTTCAATGAACCTTCTTCAAAAGGAGGAAGAAAATTCATCACCCTCGGACTTGGAGTGAAGTATTCTGTTTTTGGCCTTGACTTTGCCTATCTCATTCCTACCGAACAGCGGCACCCGCTGCAAAATACACTTCGCTTCACACTATTGTTTGACTTCGATGCCTTTAAAGACAGTGACCCATCTGCCGGAAACGGTGAGACAGAAAAAAAAGGCAAATAAATTTTGAAGCAGAAAATCAATATATGAAAATCAGAGTCGGTTTTGGATATGACGTACATCCACTTAATGAAGGCATTGATCTCTGGCTCGGTGGAATAAAAATACCTCATACAAAAGGAGCGGTTGGCCATTCAGATGCGGACACCCTGATTCACGCCATTTGCGATGCATTACTGGGAGCCGCTAATCTTGGCGATATCGGCATCCATTTCCCGAATACGTCAGACGAATTCAAAAACATTGACAGCAAAATTCTTTTAAAGAAAGTAGTTTCACTTTTAAAAAAGGAAGGTTATGAAATTGGAAACGTAGATTGTACGCTTTGTCTTGAAACGCCTAAAATTATGCCTTATGTTCCGGAAATGAAAAAAATTCTTGCCGAAACCATGAAAATGCCTCTCAAAAATATTTCCATCAAAGCCACCACTTCTGAAAAACTTGGATTTACCGGGCGCGAAGAAGGAGTTTGTGCTTATGCGGTTTGCCTGCTGATGGGATATTAATGAAACAGGCGATGGGCCGCAGGTGAAATACAAACACTTTCTTTTTCGTAATTTCGTATGATTCTATCTTCAAAAATCTATGTTTATCTATAATGTAACGGTCACCATTGAAGAATCCATCCATGAAGAATGGCTGCTGTGGATGAAAGAAAAACATATTCCGGATGTAATGGACACAGGTTTCTTTGTAGAAAATAAAATTTGCAAATTGATCACTCAAGAACCTGAAATTACGTACGCACTTCAATATACATTCCATAAAATGGATGATCTGGCCGGCTATCAGAAATCACATGCGCCACGCCTGCAGAAAGAAGTGGCCGATAAGTTCAAAGATAAATTTGCCGCCTTCCGAACGGTTCTTGAAATCATTCCCTGATGAATTACGTTTCTCCCAAGAAACATCTTGGCCAGCATTTTCTCAGGGATGAGAATATTGCAAAAAAAATTGCGGGATCACTCAGCAGGAAATCAGATTATAAAACGGTGATTGAAGTGGGCCCGGGAACCGGAGTGCTGACCAAATACCTTTTAAACGAAAAAGCTTTTGAAACATTTGTAGTTGAAGTGGACCGGGAATCCGTTGCTTTTCTGAAAAAGAACTATCCGGCGCTTAACGGGCGAATCATTGAAAAAGATTTTCTTGATTTTGAAACATCCTGGCTGCCTGTAAACGTAAATCATTTGCCCTTTGCAGTGATTGGCAATTTTCCCTATAACATCTCTTCCCAGATCCTTTTCAAAGTACTTGAATACAGGAACCAGGCGCCTGAGGTAGTGGGCATGTTTCAGAAAGAAGTCGCCGAGCGCATCGCTTCCCCGGCTGGAAATAAAACCTATGGAATTCTCAGTGTGCTGATGCAGGCATTTTACAAAATTGAATACCTGTTCACCGTTCACGAAAATGTTTTTCACCCGCCTCCTAAAGTAAAATCAGCAGTGATCCGGCTGACAAGAAATAAGATAAATAAATTAGAATGCGATGAAGGATTGTTTTTTCAGGTGGTGAAAACAGGGTTCAATCAGCGAAGAAAAATGCTCCGAAACGCCCTCGGCACAAAGTTCAATGTTCAAAACCTGCAATCAGAACTCTTGTCCAAACGCGCCGAACAACTTACCGTAAACGATTTTGTAGAATTGACAAAAATGGTTTTGGATATTCACCCTCAACCCTGAACCTTAAACTTATTTCAACGTTCCCAGGCTATCCAGTTCTTTAGGGCTCAGACTGGGAGGCATAATGTTGTTACGGATTTTGTAAACTACCAGTTCAGCCGCTTTTTTTGCCTGTTCTTTTGTGTGAAAACCGCGCATGCCGTTAATGGCCGGAATGTGCGGCTGGTGATTATAAACCGCATCATAAATTAAAATATCATAGCCGAAGCCGGTAAGCTTCGGATCGTTCTTAACCGTATCGTTATTAAAAACCTTGATATCGATCTTTGCATCCTTATAGGGATTTGCTGCCGGCTTTGCGGTTTGCTGTTCCCCCAACAAATCGTTGATGCCTAATTTTCCATTCGGTGATGGCAATTGCAGCTCTTCCGTTGAAGCAGTGTCTTGCTTCTCCGTACTGCTTTCATTCTTACCGGAATTGCAAGCGAATAAAAATGTAAATACAGGAATAAGAATAATAAGTTTGTTCATGAAATTATCTTTTGGTTTTAAAATATTCTTTCAACGGATTCCAGTAATAATCCTTCCATCCGTCGCTAATGGATTTTGCATATTCAGCAGGAACATCTTTGTGTGTGAAAATAATTTCAGTTCCAATGCCTTTTTTCTTTAATTCAAATATTACTTCTGACAAATGGCCTTTCGGCCAGTTGCTCTCAGCAGCTTTCCAGCTCTGCACAATTTTCTTTCCTTTCACCAGTTTCAGGTTTTTTCCTTCAATATATCCGTCATATGCTGAAAAGCTTGTCCCTACTTTATCTTTGATCTTAACTCCTGAATTTGAGAAAGCAGAATGTTCTTTTGAATGCATGAGCGCATTGTAAACCTTTTCGGGTGATGCCGGAATAACCGCTTTCTGTTTTATGGTTTTTGTTTTCATAAAAATATTTAATTACCATTTTCCTCCGGCTCCGCCGCCGCCAAAACCGCCGCCGCCAAAACCACCGAAACCGCCGCCGCCGCCGCCGCCAAAACCACCTCCACCCCAACTGCTCCATCCGCCTCCGTAATACGTTCTTCCGCCGCTGGTCATTGTATATCCTTTTCGTTTTATCGAAATGAAAGTTAAAAGGAAAATAATGACTACTGCGATAATAAACGGCAACCAATTCTCCTGTCCTTGCTTCCCATAATCCTGATAGCTGAATTCCTTCTTGGAAAGCGATATCAATACGTTTGTTGCCCCTTCCAGTGCACCGTAATTCTCTCCGTTCTTAAAGCGGGGAATAATCTCATTGTCGACTATCCTGTGTGCGATCGCATCCGGAATAATTCCTTCCAGCCCGCGCCCGACCGCAATGTAGGCATCCCGCTGGCCCTCACCTCCTGTTGGTTTGATCATCACCACCACTCCGTTGTCAAACTTGCCCTGTCCAACACCCCATTGTTCGCCGATAAGCGTAGAGAATTCATTGGCATCGTGCCCGCAAAGATCATCCACGATGACTATTACTATCTGGTTGGAAGTTTCCTTATTGAAAGCCACCAGTTTATTTTCAAGCGCTTGTTCTTCCGATACTGAAATAAAATCGGGAAACTCTTTTGAAAGATTATTTACAAGACGTGGAGGGGACGGTTTCGCAGGAAAGCAGTCCTCAGAGGCAAAAATGCCGGAAACCAGAAACCAGAAACCAGAAACCAGGAAAAAATACCGCAACCATTTTTTAAATTCGTAATTCGGCTTCATTCGTAATTCGTAGATTATTTTTTTCCGAAGGTTACTTCATTGGAAAGTTCGTTCTTATCCGAAGCAGAAAGAGGAAAATATTTTTTCAGTTCAATTCCGGTCATATTAATCCCATTGCAAAGCCCTTCCGTGAACTTTCCATTTTTAAAATTCTCCAGCATCTGGTCGCGGACTTTATCCCAGAAACCTTCCGGCACATTTTTGTGTATCCCTGAATCTCCTATCACTGCAAATTTCCTGTCTTTAATGGCCAGATAGAACAAGGTTCCGTTACGGAGCTCTGTTTTATGCATGCGCAGTTTATGAAAGGTCTTTGTCGCGCAAACCACTTCATCACCTTTACACCAATTTTCAATGTGCACCCGGATCTCTCCCGAAGAATTCTCTTCTGCCGATCGAATGGCCTGTTCAATCATTTTTACCTGTTCATCTGTGAAGAAATTTTTTGCTGATGCCATGAAATCTACGAAAAACGAATTTGTACGAATTTACAAATGAGTGCCGGTTCTTTATTTTGTATTAAACTTAACCGTCGGTGCTTTTTCTGCTCCCGCGTCTGATTCAAAGTAGGCTCGCTTTTGTATGCCGAACATTCCGGCCCAGAGATTCTTGGGAAATGTACGGATGTACGTATTCAGTGCCTGGGCAGATTCATTGAACATTCTTCGTTCATTGGCAATCCGGTTTTCAGTCCCTTCCAGCTGTGCCTGAAGATCCAGGAAATTCTGGTTTGCTTTCAGATCCGGATATTGTTCCGCCACAACAAGCAGCCGTGAAATGGCAGATCCAAGCCCGGCTTGTGCGTCCTGAAATTGTTTCAGGCTTTCCGGGTTGTTTGCATCCACTTTCACCTGCCCTACTTTTGCACGGGCTTCTGTTACCGCAATGATGGTTGACTTTTCAAAATCAGCATATCCCTGAACTGTGTTTACAAGGTTTGGAATCAGGTCAAGCCTGCGCTGATACTGATTTTCTACCTGCTGCCAGTTGGCGGTAACCGCTTCATCCATGGTTACCATGTTATTATAGGAGCCGCATCCCGAGAATCCGATCAGCAGGATGATGAAAAGAAATCCGCCCCAGACTAAGAATTTGCGCATTTGTGGTGTCATGAAAATTATTTATTAAAGATGAGTATATATAAATTATAAATCTGTAACTGCTTCAACCATTTTTATTTCGGGTACAGCATTGCGTATCGCTTCTTCGATCCCTGCTTTCATGGTGAGGTGGCTGATGGAACATCCGCTGCAGGCGCCCAGCAGCCTGACTCGAACAATATGATCATCCGTCACTTCCACTAATGAAATATCGCCTCCGTCCGCTTTCAGAAAAGGGCGAACCTGTTCCAGGGCGGCTTCGATTTTTGATATCATTACTGAATCTTTCATTGGCTATAAGAAAGGGATAAAGGTATAAGGAAATAAGGTATTAAAGAAGAAAAAATATTTCCCATTTACCTCTACACCCTATACCTCTATACCTCTTTGCTTTTCCACCTTTTGCGAATTCGCTATAGCCACCTGCTGAACAACTTTGTTTACCATTTCCTTGAAAGCAATTGCCTGAGGCGTGGTTTCCTGCAAAATAGCCGGCCGGCCGGTATCTCCTGATTCACAAATACTTTGAACCAACGGAATTTGCCCGAGAAAGGGAATTCCAAATTCTTCTGCCAGATTTTTTGATCCGTCTTTCCCGAAAATATAATATTTATTCTGCGGAAGTTCTGCCGGTGTAAAGTAGCTCATGTTCTCCACCATTCCAAGCACGGGTACATTGATCTGCTTCATACGGAACATAGAAATTGCTTTGCGCGCATCTGCTAGCGCAACCCGCTGGGGAGTACTCACAATCACCGCACCGGTAACAGGCACCTGGGAAACAAATGAAAGATGAATATCTCCTGTTCCCGGGGGAAGGTCCACTACCATGTAATCCAGTTCGCCCCAGTCAGCATCGGAAAAAAGCTGGATAAGTGCGCGTGAGGCCATTGGTCCGCGCCACGGCACAGCCTGATCAGCTCCCGCAAAAAAACCTAAGGAAAGAAGTTTAACCCCATAATTTTCAACAGGCATCATTTTGCTTTCTTCCCCGTTGCCGGCCATGGTTGGCTTTTTATCCTGCACATCAAACATGATGGTTTGAGACGGGCCGTAAATATCCGCATCGATCAATCCTACTTTGGCACCCATTTGAGCAAGTCCAACCGCAAGATTAGCGGCAACCGTTGATTTTCCTACGCCTCCTTTTCCGGATGCTACGGCAATGATATTTTTTACATTGGGAAGCATAACGCGGTCGTCCACCCTGCGGGAAGAAGTTTCCGCATCCATCTTCACTTCTACAACGGCTTCTTTATCTACAAAGTGAATAATGGCGTTCACACAGGCTTTTTGAATCATTTCTTTCATGGGGCAGGCAGGGGTGGTTAGCACCACCCTGAAAGAAACTTTCTTTTCTTCAATTACTATATCGCGCACCATGCCGAGCGTGACAATGTCCTTGTGTAAATCCGGATCGTCCACATTACGGAGGGCTTCCAGTACTTGTTCTTTGGTGATTTGCATATGGGGTTTTTAATAAAGAATTGTATTGCGAAGATACGAATCACGATTTAATTTTGCCGAAAATTATTTGCTTTGTTTACAATCGCAATCCACCATATGGTCATCCACCATACCTACCGCCTGCATGAATGCGTAACAGATCGTGGATCCGCGGAATTTAAACCCGCGCTTGCCCATGTCTTCACTCATTGTATCACTGATCCGGGTTTTTGCCGGGAGATCCTTCAGCGACTTTGGTTTGTTGAGGATGGTTTGATGCTTAACAAAACCCCAAACGTACTTGTCAAATGATCCGAACTCTTTCCGGATCTTCAGAAAACATTTGGCATTATTAATGGCCGCTTCTATTTTTAAACGGTTACGGATAATACCGGCATCATTAAGCAATGCGGCCACTTTCTTCTTATTAAACTTCGAAACTTTATTGGCATCAAAGCCGGAGAATGCTTTCCGAAAATTTTCCCGCTTATGCAGAACAATTCTCCAGCTCAGCCCCGCCTGGAACGATTCAAGAATTAAAAACTCAAAGAGTTTCCGGTCATCGTGAAGCGGCCTTCCCCATTCTTCGTCATGGTATTTGATCATAAGCGGATCATCCGCAGGCCAGGGGCATCGTTTCATAAAATTAATTTTCAGGTTTTTCGGTCGGGTGTTTTTTGCAATATTCCATCATGTCTTTTCCTGCCATGTCTGTAAAATATTTTCGCTGCACTTCATTTAATCCTGCCATCGATCTGCTCTTTTGAAAAAGCAGGATCAGATTCTTCATCGCCTGTTCAAGATTTCCTGAAAGCAACTTTACTTTAAATAAATAATACTGGTACAGCAGATTGTTCGGGTACTGCAAAGAAAGTTTTTCCGCGTAAGAAGCGGAAAGAGAATAATCAATGTCTCCTTCGCCATAAAAAATCATCAGGAAATAATTCGCTTCTGTACTCAATAAAAAATCACTATTCACTGTGCATTTGCCAAGCTGCTTCAATCCTTTTTCTTTATCGCAGGAGGGAGCAAAAAGAAAATAAGGAGCAAGAAGCGGATTATTCTTTTTGGCCATCGCCATAAAGCAATTATACAATCCGGAGGTAAGATTGAACGGCTCATACGAATCTTCCGCATTGGCGGAAAGCGTTATAAACGCATTGCATTTTGTCATATACGAAAGCGCTTTGATGTAATTGTTATCCAGGAGCTCTATGCGCGAGCGATAAGAATACAGGTTGATGTAATAAAAAATCTCATCCTGCCCGATCTTTTTAACTTCTTTCTTCTTGTCAAGCAATTCCTGTAATTTATCCAGAGACACCGAATAGTTTCGCCGGCAGACAGGTGTTGTATCGCCGGACCGGATCTTCCACCAGTAATAGTTTGCTCCCAGTATATACGAACGATATTCCTGGGGGTATTTTTTTTCAAGAATAGAAACGAGGGAATCTGCTTTCCTGAATTCAAAATTATATACATAGCCGAAGCCCTTATGGAATGTTTCCATAAAAAAATCATCTGCCGAAGACCGTTTCCCGGAAAATAATAAAACTGCGATCAGTAAAAAAAAGCTAGCGATTCGTTGCATACCGGTAGAAATGATGTTTTGCAGGACCTAAAGGATATGCGGGAAGGATCAAAACAATAATGAATAAGAATGGAACTTATTTTTTAATAAAAATAAATTGCCCGCCTTCATCGCCGGTATCTTTTAAAGGAGCAAGTTTTGGCGTTTGCTCCGAATTATTGACGACAGGGATCTTGATGCGATCATACAGCTGGCTTGCATCGAAAAAATTGTTTTCATTCTCTTTCAACGACTTCAGTAAATAATAGGCAAATACAGAGTGGCCGTCCTTTCCCCCGTCCATTACCGGTTCTATACCACCGGAGGTAAACGCCTGCCGTGAAGTGAGCCCATGAACTTCTTTATAGTATTTTTCGGAATTCTCAAAAGGAACCGATACCGTGCTTCCCCTGAAAAGATCCCCGCTGAAACAGGCGTCCGTTACCAGCAGTGTGTGTTTTGATTTGATCCCTCCCACATACGTCTGAAGATCATTGTTTGAAATAAAATCGGCTGTTGAATTCGCAATTGCATCTATTGGAACCCAGAAACCTTTGTTCAGCTCTTTTTTGAAATCACCATGCCCTGAATAGTAGATGAAAACATTATCCTGTTCTTTTACATTTTGCACCAACCATTCCAATTGAGCAATGATTGATTTGCGTGTTGCCTGTTCATTATACAGCGTCCGGAAATAATCGAACTTGTATTTTGCATTCAATGTTGCTTCAACGGCTTTCGCATCATTTACCGCATTTTGAAGTGGGGGCCATTTGCCGGTATACTTATCTATCCCAATGATGAGTGCATAATAATTCCCTATCACCATGTCTTTTGCTTTTGACACATTCAGCCCTTTCATCGGGTCGCCGCTCCCCCTGTATTCAGTATAGACAACAGGATCCTTTTGTTCCTTTGGTGCGTTCTCCGGCAACGTAAGAATGGGAACGATTTTATCTTCCTCCATTTTTACGAGTTCATCCTTAAATTGAGACAAATCGGTAAAGTCCGTTTTACCTTCGCTCTCCGGCACAACCGAAGCACTCTTATTACTGACTTTCAAGTAATACGTTTTTCCGGATTCAACGGGCAGCATTACTATACTCTCACCCGGTAATGTGTTGCCCATAAAGAGCGCTTCAGTTTTAACCTTTAAATCCCCCACGGAATAAATTTTATAGGAAACGCGCAGGCCACTAGGAAAAATCTGTATTAACCGGTCATTAAAATAAATGCGGTATTGTGAAGAATTTCCTCCTCCTGATTTTGGTCGGTAAATATTGATGATGGAGAAATCGTCACCGGGTTTTGCCTCTTGTGTGTATGCATTAGAAAAAGCAACAGCAAAAAAAAGCGTCCAGAAAAAGGGAAAATATTTTTTATTCATGTTATTGCAAAAATAATAAAACTTTAAGATTTTTAGCTATAGTTCCGTCAAAATAAATGGCCGCTTTATTGTGAAACAGCCTTTTCTGTCAATTCCATCAATTGAAGCAACGAAGAATTCTTCGCATTGGATAAAAGGGTATCCGCATGCATTTTTGTCTTTAAAAATCCCCCCTTATAATATCTCCAGAACCAATTGGCAGTGAACAGGTAGGCATCCGCAACGGTGTAAACCGTGGCAAAATGCACGCCTGCAGTAATAATTGCAGCATTCAGCAAGAATGAATTAACCGCGTTTTTATAATCCCCCAGGTAAAGCTGACCTGCACCCGGTACGATCA
>JAHEYJ010000238.1 GCA_023251675.1 Bacteroidota bacterium | reverse complement strand
CATATACGAGGAGAACGGTGTGCAGCTGATCACCGCGCATTCGGCAAAAGGACTGGAGTTCCGCTATGTGTTCATGCTCGGATGCACGACAGATTTCTGGGAACGGTCGAGAGGAATGACCAATAAATTCTCATTGCCCGACACACTTACGTTCACACAGAAGGACGATGAAAACAAATTGGAAAGCGCCCGCCGTTTGTTTTATGTAGGAATGACCCGCGCCAAAGAATACCTGCAAATTTCTTTTGCCGGCAAGAACAATGAAGGAAAATCATTGGAACATTCGCAATACATAGAAGAAATAATTTCCAAAACAGGGCTCTCGATAGAGAAAAAACATCTGCCGGAAGAGAAGATCACCGAGTATACTGCGCTTGCTTTAACCGAAAAGAAAGTCCAGGAAACACAAAACATCCTGATGCTGAAAAAAGAATTTATCAATTCAGTACTTGAAGATTATTCGCTGAGCGTAACGCATCTTGATAAATACTTGAAATGCCCTATTGCTTTCTACTATGAAAATATTCTCCGCGCACCAACGGCAAAGAATGAAGATGCCGCCTTCGGAACCGCGATACACAGCGTAATGAAATGGTTGTTTGATGAAATGCAGAAGTCAAATGAGTTTCCTGCGAGACAAGAATTCATCAATACGTTTAAACGATCCCTGTTTAAAGAAAGAAGCTCGTTCACCGAGATCGGATTTAAGAACAAGATAAGCCTCGGAGAAAAACATTTGCCGGATTATTATGATAAATATGAAAACTCCTGGAATAAAATTATCAAAACAGAATTTTCTATAAAAAATGTGGAATCGGACGGAGTTCCGATCAACGGAAAACTGGATAAAATAGAATTCAATGGCAATGAAGTTACAGTGGTGGATTATAAAACAGGAATTCCGGAAAAAGGATTGAAACGGATAAATCCTCCCAGTGAAAAAGACCCGAACGGCGGAGATTACTGGAGGCAGATCGTTTTTTACAAAATACTTTTAGACAGCTATAAGCGCGAGAAATGGGAAATGACTTCGGGCGAAATTGATTTTCTGCTGAAGGATGAAAAAAAGACAAAAGATTTTGTAAAAGTTAAAATCCCTTTTTCAAAGGATGAGATTTCTATCGTTAAGAATCAGATCAAAGACACCTACACGAAAATCATGAACCATGAGTTCACTCAAGGATGCGGGGAAGAAGATTGCGTGTGGTGTAATTTCGTGAAAAGCCATTTAACTACAACCAGCTGATTTTCAAATTCTCAAATCAATGACCCTCACCGATTGGACCGGATCTGCAGGAGTGGCAATTTTACTTATTGCTTTCTTTCTTACAACAACCAAACAACTTTCCACCAATCACATTGCATACATCCTGATGAATTTAATCGGAGCAGGAATCGCCTGCCTCGCCTCCGTACTGCTGAACTACTGGCCTTTCATCATCCTGGAAGGGGCATGGGCGCTGGTTTCTTTGGTAGCGATGGTGAATTTCTTTACAGATTCTGTCAAAAAAAAATAAAAAAACTTGTTTTTTCCTGAAATCTACTTTGCCTCTTGTCCGAAAATCAACCACGAATCAATCGGCTATTCCTTTTTGTAAAACCGGGCATCACCACCCCCAAAATACCCTCTCTAAAATCCTCTAAAAAAGCGATTGTTCGTATTAAAATTTAATTACCTTTGCGCCCCTTCTGAAGTTCAACTACCGAATTATCCCGATAACTATCGGGACGGAGTTTCTTCATGGAAGGAGAAATTATTTTGCATTTACCCAAGAATAAGGGTGAAAAAACATAAAAAAAAGATAAATAAAAAAATAAATGCCTACCATTCAACAACTGATCAGACATGGCCGCAAAAAATTTACACGTAAAAGTAAATCCATTGCGCTTGATCGCAGTCCTCAACGCAGAGGTGTGTGTATAAAAGTTTACACCACTACTCCTAAAAAGCCGAATTCAGCTCTAAGAAAAGTTGCAAAAGTTCGTCTTTCCAATGGAAACGAGATCATCGCTTACATTCCCGGAGAAGGACACAATCTCCAGGAACACTCCATCGTGCTTGTACGCGGCGGCAGGGTAAAAGACCTTCCCGGAGTGCGTTATCACATTGTACGCGGAACACTGGATACAGCAGGTGTTGAGGCCATGCGCCAGTCCCGCTCAAAATACGGAGCAAAACGCCCTAAAGCAGGCAGTGCAGCTGCAGCTCCTAAAGCAGCAGCAGAACCCAAAAAATAAAACAACCAATAAGTAATTCGATACAATTCGTAATTCGTAGTACTAATGAGAAAATCCAGATCAAAAAAACGCTTTCTTCTTCCTGACCCACGGTTTCAGGATACACTTGTTACACGCTTTGTGAACAACCTGATGCTATCAGGAAAAAAGAATAAAGCTTTCGGAATTTTTTACGAGACCATTGACATCGTTGCAGATAAAACAAAAGAAGACGGAGTGGTGGTATGGAAGAGAGCCCTCAGCAACGTAACTCCCCAGGTGGAAGTTAAGTCACGAAGGATTGGAGGAGCCAACTACCAGATCCCGCAGGAAGTTCGCCCTGAGAGAAAAATAGCGATGGCAATCAAATGGCTTATTTTTTACGCGAAAGAAAGAAAAGAACACCGCATGAGCACCGGACTTGCTTCCGAGATCATTGCCGCAGCAAAGAACGAAGGTGCCGCTTGGAAAAAGAAAGAAGATGTTCACCGCATGGCGGAAGCGAACAAAGCATATTCACACTTTAAGATCAATTAATAGAATATGAGCGATTTACATTTCACACGGAACATTGGCATTGCAGCCCATATTGATGCGGGCAAGACAACTTGTACTGAACGTATACTATATTATACTGGTGTTAACCATAAAATAGGTGAAGTGCATGATGGCGCAGCTACCATGGACTGGATGGTCCAGGAGCAGGAGCGCGGAATCACTATCACATCGGCAGCAACTACCTGCTTTTGGAATTATCGTGGTAATAAATATAAGGTAAATATTATTGATACTCCCGGCCACGTGGATTTCACAG
>JAHEYJ010000019.1 GCA_023251675.1 Bacteroidota bacterium | reverse complement strand
ATCCGAGGTACCCCTGGAACTGGCGAAACTGGAACGGGCCCTGGCATGGTCTATCCTGGATTTTTGAATCCCGCCCGAATGAGTTGGCCGCTGGCGATTCTCTTTTTTCTCCTTTTGTAGCGGCCGGATGGGACAATGACCCTACAAAAAATATTTGCCCTGCTCAATGGTTAGGACTTCTCAAACTGCTGGCTATGTCAGGAGCCGAATTTTATTACACCGGGTTTTTCAACGAACACCAGCCATTTGCTGATCCGGCCACTTATATCTGGCAGGCTGTAATGCCGGCTTACGCGCAAGCCGTTACCAGCCGTTATGAGAATATATTTCGGCACGGCGAGATAATAAATCTGCCGGAATTTGTAATTCCTTCCGGCGACAACCGGATCATTGTGCTTGCAAAAAAGATCAAAGGCAAAAAGATCTATGCAATAACCGGAACCATTCAGAATTCTTCCAACAAGAAAAACGCAACGCCTTTGAAAGCAATCGCCGAAATTAAATTAGACGGCGTTAAAATGAAATTTGAAGTGCGCAGACAAGGAAGTACTTATATTTTCAATAATGAAGATCCACTGCACCCGGTGTTTTACCAATTGGATGGATGGCATGAAGCAAGCCATCCCTCCCGATGGAACTGCGATTTTATTTTTGAAGCTGAACTCTTTGACAATACAGGCAACAGCGGTTCTATCAAAACGGAGATTCCGGCCGATGCAAGTGCAAATAATTTCACAAACTTCACAAGCTATGTTTCTTTTGCAGGCAATGGATCAATGCCGGAAGGATTAAAATATTTTTTCACCCCGCGCGACTCTTCTTCCTCCTATTCTCTTGAGCTAAATGCAAGGAGCAAGGGTGCTAAAACCGGTTTTCGGATCTTACTGGATGAAAAAGAGCTGTGTACAATAAAAAATATTTCAGAAAACAAATGGAAGCCATATACGATCCAGCCGGACAATGCCTCCGTTTCTTTGATCCATCTTAACAACCAGGCACACGCCATCATTATTATTCCTTTAAATGCAGATGCAGAGATTGATAAATTTCAGTTAAAACGAATAAACATTATAAAATAGTCACGTAACATTCCCTGTCATATAAATTTTCTAAGAAAAATCTATATTTGTCTGAAATGCAGTAAATAAAAAACATGTCCTTCACTGATGATCTCAAAAATGTTTTCAATCGCTCCGGGAACGGGCTGTCGAGAATTATTCTCATAAATGTTATTGTATTCATTATTGTCAACCTGATGGATGCACTGGTTCGTTTCAACGGTAACGGTTCCACTATAACCTACTGGCTGGCCATGCCGGGAAATGTTCCGCTTGCTTTAACACACCCCTGGACACTCCTCACCTACATGTTCCTTCATGAGGGCCTCATGCATATTCTCTTCAACATGTTATGGTTGTATTGGATCGGGAAAATTTTTGTTGAATATGCCGGCAGTAAACGATTGGTCGGTGTTTACCTGCTGGGGGGATTAAGCGGGGGCATTTTGTTTTTGCTGGTTTCTATGCTTGCTCCGTTCTATTTCTACAATACATTTTTATTGGGTGCTTCTGCCGGCGTGATGGCCGTGGTGGTGGCTACCGCGGTCCTGCTTCCTGATTATGTGATTCAGCTGCTGTTCTTCGGGCCGGTACGATTGAAATACCTGGCGCTTATTTCATTTATACTTACTTCGCTGCTTGACCTATCACAGAATACAGGCGGAAAAATTGCGCATATCGGAGGCGCATTGTTTGGCATGCTGTTCATGCTCCAGTATAAAAGCGGGAGGGACCTTACCAAACCTATTACAAATTTTCTTGAATGGGCGCAATCGCTTCTTTCCGGAAAACCAAAATTCAAAGTGAGTTACCGTAAAACTGTTTCCGATGACGATTACAACCGGAATCAAAAAGCAAAACAAGCGAGGATAGATGAAATCCTTGATAAAATCTCAAAATCAGGTTACGAAGCGCTGACAAAAGATGAAAAAGATTTTTTATTTAAAAGCAGTAAAAATTCTAATTAAAAAGATCCTTCCAAAATCAGGCTCCGGCTTTCGACCCTTCTATGAAAAGACTTCAATTAATAGCCTCCTATTTTATCCGCACTGCTTTTTTTATTTCCCTGCTTTCATTACTCCTTTCTTATATAGCTCCTTATGCAAATCCAAAATCATTTTGGTTTTTCGCTTTCTTCGGGTTAGCCTATCCCTGGCTCTTGTTGCTGAATATTCTTTTCCTGATCTGGTGGATCATCCGGTGGAAAAAATTATACTGGCTGTCGCTCATGATCATTCTGATCGGCTGGAACAACATGCGGCACTTGTTTCATTTTGGAGGAAATGATCCTGTCAAAAGCCCCGGCATTAAAATTCTTTCTTACAACGTGCGCAATTTTGATCTTTACAACTGGACGCACAACAAAGAAACGCGCAATACTATTTTTTCGCTGCTGAAAAGAGAATCGGCTGATATCGTCTGCCTGCAGGAATTCTTCCAGGGAGACAGCGGCTATTTTGAGACATTAGACAGTGTAATTGCCGTAACAAAAGCATTGGACGATCATGTGAAGTACACCATGACCCGAAGGAAAAAAGACCATTGGGGAATTGCCACCTTCAGCAAATACCCGATCGTATTCAAAGGGAAAATCCCGTTCAAATATAAAAGCAACAACATCTGTATTTTCTCTGACATGAAGATCGGAAATGATACCGTGCGCGTTTATAACATGCATCTTCAATCCATCAGTTTCGGTTATGCCGATTACCGGTTCATTGAAGCGCTGAAAGAAAATAATGACACACTGGATGTGGAAGATATTGAGATATCTTCAAAGAACATTCTAAGGCGGATCAAGCGGGCTTTTATCAAACGCACGACACAGGCAGAAAAAATAATTGCGCACATCAATGCCTGCAGGTACCCGGTCATCATCTGCGGTGATTTCAATGATACGCCGTTCTCCTATACATATAACGTCTTTGCCGATACATACGAAGATGCATTCATGGAAAGCGGCAGCGGTATCGGCAACACCTACATTGGAATCATGCCTTCCTACAGGATCGATTATATATTTCACTCTTCACAATTCATTTCTTCCGGATATAAAACGCTGCCTGATGAATTGTCAGATCATTTTCCTATAACCTGTCAGTTAAAGCCGGCAAACAATAAACAGAAATAAATTTATTTTTTCTTCACCCGCTTCAGGTTCAGCAGGTTCATCGGGTTGAGCGTAAAGTTTTCGATCTTGTTGCTCACCAGGCGAAATACCTGGTCGTAGAACAACGGAACCACAGGCGCTTCGTCGATCAGGATCTGATCCAACTCGTTGTAGATCTCAAAGCGTTTTGCATTATCCGACTCATTCAGCGATTTTTCAAATAGCGCGTCAAATTTTTTATTCTTAAAGTGCGTATAGTTGGGCCCTTTGGGAGACAGGTTCTTGCTGTAGAAACAGGCAAAGAAATTCTCCGCATCCGCATAATCCGCCACCCATGACTTACGAAAGAAATTCACCTGCGCGTTTGCAATGATCTCCGTTTGAACAATGGTCCGGTTCAGGTAGATCTTTACCGGGATCCCGACTTCTTCCAGCTGATGTTCAATGAACTGGCTGAGTTCAAGATATTGTTCGGTAATGTTCAATGTAATTTCTTCAATTCCTTTTCCGCCCGGATAACCTGCTTTTCTCAACAACTCCCGTGATTTATCCGGATCATAAGTGAATCCCTTCAATGATCCATCAAACGAAGGCATGCCTTTCGGAATAAATCCCTGTGTTGCCGCATTGCCAATGCTGTTCCGCAAATGCTTCACGATCTTTTCACGATCAATGGCGTAACCGATCGCTTCGCGCACTTCCTTGATCCGTAAAGGTGATTTTTTTACAATGGATGAATCCATGTCCACCAGGAATCCCAGGTAATCTGTTTTCAAATAAGAGCCCGTCTGCATTTTAAATTTGCCGGTGTATTCAGGCTTTAGTTTTCCTTCTTTGTCAATGATCAGGTCAATATTCACCATGTCGGCGCCCGAAAGCATATCGGCATCTCCTTTTTCAAAGTCGATGAATGCATTCTGTTTGTCTTTGATGAAATTGACGGTGATGCCATCGAGATAAGGCAATTTATTATCTCCGTCTTTCTCAAAATAGTTCTCGTTCTTCGCCAGCACCAGTTTAACGCCTTCTTCCCATGCTTTGAACATGAAGGGTCCGGTTCCAACGGGATTCCTGCGGAAGTCCGATCCGTAATTCTCAACAATTTCATTCGGGATCACGGAACAATACTGCATGGTAAGTATGTTAAGAAAAGGGGGGAAGGGGTTCTGCAGGTAAATGACAAACGTAGAATCATCCGGAGCGGTAAAACCCAGGTTGTCGCTGCGGTCATCGCGGGCAATATTCGAGAACAGGTACTTTGCCGATTGCTCCTCATCCATGTCCATGAGCCGGAAAAACGAAAGCACAAAATCCTGCGCCACTACTTTTCTGCCCTTGCCATTTGCAAAAAGCGGGTGGTCGTGAAAGAATACATCGTTCCGTAAATGAAACGTGTACACCCTTCCGCTGTCGGAAATTTCCCAACTCTTCGCAATACAGGGAACCACATCCAGGTTGTCGTTCAGCTGAACCAGGCCGTTGAACATCTGGTTCACGGCCCATATATTTTCAGTGCGTTTGGCGGAAGCAGGATCCAGTGACGTGATATCGCCCGACTCATTGTAACGGAAGAATTTTTTCTCTGTATTCTCCGGTGGAGCGCCGCAGGAAAAAAGCAGAAGGCAGAAGGCAAAAGGCAACCCGCCTGCCAACATGAATATTAAATGAAGTCGGGCAGGAAGGCAGAAGGAGCGATGGAATTTCATTCGGTTTATTTGAAAAGCAATGTTAGGGAAACAATAAGTAAACTCCGGATGGGCCCCTATTAATTCATAAACAAGTTTATCAACATATATTATCTTTGCGTCCCTTTATGAACTTTCAAAAAACCGTGGCCTTTCATACCCTGGGCTGCAAGCTGAACTTTGCAGAGACTTCGACGGTTGCCCGGCAGCTGGAGCAGAACGGATATTTCAAAACCGATTTCGAAAACGGGGCCGATGTGTATGTCATTAATACCTGTTCCGTCACCGAAGATGCCAACCGGGAATGCAGAAGGATCGTCCGGAATGCGTTGAGAAATTCCCCGGATGCCTTTGTCATTGTTACCGGCTGTTACGCGCAGCTAAAGCCGGAAGAAATTGCCGGCATCAAGGGCGTCGACCTGGTACTGGGCGCACAGGAGAAATTCAATATCCTGAAATTCCTGGACGAAGGCCGTAAAAAAGAAAGGGCAGAAATCCATTCCTGCCAGATCGAAGAGGTGAATTCATTTATCGGAAGCTATTCTTTACCGCATCGTAATCATTCCGGTTCGGCAGACCGGACGAGAGCCTTTTTGAAAGTGCAGGACGGATGCGATTATAATTGCTCGTATTGCACCATCCCGATGGCAAGAGGAGCCAGCCGGTCAGATTCAATTGCAAATGCGGTGCGCAACGCAGAAAAAATAGCTGAACAGGGAATCAAAGAGATCGTATTGACGGGAGTGAATATCGGGGATTTTCAAAGCGGGAATCAGGTATCAGGAACCGGGAATCAGGAAAAATTCATTGATCTTATTTCTGCGTTAGAAAAAGTAGCCGGTATTTCCCGTTTCCGGATCTCTTCCATTGAGCCGAATCTCCTTTCCGATGAGATCATTGACTTTGTTTCAGGATCCGAAAAATTCGTTCCGCATTTTCATATTCCGCTGCAATCGGGATCGGATAAAATTCTCGGCCTGATGCGGAGAAGATACAAACGCGAACTTTATTCGGAGCGCGTTCAGAAAATAAAATCACTGCTGCCGCATGCCTGTATCGGCGCCGATGTGATCGTCGGGTTTCCAGGGGAAACGGAAGAAGATTTTCTTGATACTTATAATTTCATCAGCTCACTCGATGTGTCGTACCTGCATGTTTTCACCTATTCGGAACGAGACAATACGGAAGCTGTTCAATTCAAGCCGGTTGTTCCGATTGAGGAAAGAAGAAAGCGGAACAAAGTACTGAGAAACCTCTCTGCCTCAAAGCAGCTAAAATTCTATTCCGATAATACCGGAACAACAAGAAAAGTTCTATTCGAGATAGAAAATAAAGATGGTTCTATGTTCGGATTTACTGATAACTATATTAAAGTAAAAACTACCTTCAACACCGAATTAATAAATCAGATCTCTGAAGTCAGGTTACTACAAACAGACAATACCGGAACTTTTCTTATACCGGGTTCTGAAATTCAATCCCCAACCTTAAAACCGCAACCCGCGATTTAACCATGTATCCCAACCTCTACTATTTAATAAAAGACCTTTTCGGGATCGAACTGAACTTCCTGCAGATATTCCAGAGCTTCGGGGTGATGGTGGCTGTGTCGTTTTTATGCGCCGCCTATTTCTTCTCCAAAGAACTTCAGCGGAAAGAGAAAGAAGGCCTGGTACATTCCACTGAAAAGAAATTCCTGAAAGGAGAAGCTCCCAAAACCCAGGAAATTGTTTTTTCCTCCCTGATGGGTTTCATTATTTTTTTCAAACTCGTTGAGATTGTTCTGCACTTTTCAGCTTTCACCCAGGATACGCAGGGATTCATTCTTTCAACAAAAGGAAATCTCATCGGTGGAATTGCAGGCGCCGCCTTATTCGGATGGATGCGCTGGCGCGAAAAGAAAAAGGAACAATTGCCAAAACCGGAATGGGTGACCGAAAAACTGCACCCTTACCAGCACGTTCCGAACATGACACTCATTGCCGCCATCGCCGGGATCCTGGGCGCAAAAATATTTCACAACCTGGAAAACTTAGGGGATTTCATGAAAGATCCGATCGGAAGTATTTTCTCTTTCAGCGGACTGACCATGTACGGCGGGCTGATCGTTGCGGGTTTTTCCGTGGTCTATTACGCCAGAAAGAACGGGATCACCACAACCCATCTCATCGATGCCTGCGCTCCCGCGCTGATGCTTGCTTACGGAGTCGGACGCATCGGCTGCCAACTGGCGGGAGATGGTGACTGGGGAATTGATAACCTTGCGCCCAAGCCTTCCTGGTTTATTTTCCCCGATTGGGTGTGGTCGTATAACTATCCACACAACGTGAACAACATGGGCGTGCTGATGGAAAACTGCACCGGAAAATTTTGTGCTGTTTTGGAAAACCCGGTGTTCCCCACTCCTTTATGGGAAGCAATTATTTGCATTGTTTTATTTTTTGTTTTATGGGCGGTAAGAAAAAAAATCACAACACCGGGTGTTATGTTCTCTCTCTATCTTGTTCTGAACGGAGTGGAACGGTTTTTCATAGAGAAGATCCGGATCAATACTACTTACGATATCTTTGGCAGGCACATTACACAGGCGGAAATTATTTCAACACTTCTTTTCCTGCTGGGTACTGCAGGAATAATTTACTTCAGAAAAATTCAAAAGAAAAATGGGGCTTCCACTTGACCGGATCTGCAAACAAGTTTGTTCCCTCGCAGAAGAAACCGGCGCATTCCTTCAAAATCAGCGGGGCAAGATCACTTCTTCTCATATAGAAATAAAAAGCATGAACAGCTTTGTCACGTACGTTGACAAAGAATCCGAAAAGCGGCTGGTCAAAGGATTGAAAAAAATTCTTCCCGAAGCAGGATTCATTACCGAAGAAAAAACCATCGCCAACGAAAGAAAAAAATACACCTGGATCATTGATCCGCTGGATGGTACTACCAATTTCATTCACGGCGTTCCGTGCTATTGCATCAGCATCGGTTTGTATTTGTCCCCCTCCGGAGGGGGCAGCCTGCCTGCCCATGCCTCGCGGCAGGCGGGCGGCAAGGCAGGGGGGAGGAATGATGGTGAAATAATTTTAGGCGTCATTTACGAACCCAACCTTGACGAGATGTTCTCAGCCGTAAAAGGAGGCGGCGCTTTCATGAATGGAAAACGGATTTCTGTAACCACATGTTCCAAACTTCAGCATTCGCTTGTAGTGACCGGATTTCCTACGTATGATCTTTCACGCATGAAACAATACTTAAATCTTTTTTCCTGGTTCATGCGGCGAACGCGCGGTTTGAGAAGAATGGGTTCAGCTGCCGTTGATCTGGCCTATACCGCCTGCGGCCGGTTCGATGCCTTTTATGAATACAGTTTAAGTCCCTGGGATGTAGCAGCCGGCGCGCTGATCGTGAAAGAAGCCGGAGGAAAAGTTACGGACTTCAGCGGTGGAAATGATTTTTTATTTGGAAAAGAAATTATTGCATCCAACCGGAAAATACATAAGGAGATGCTTCGGCCGGTTAAGAAATTTTTTAGGTAACTTAGCCACAATCGCTTAGAACAACACCGATGAAAAATCATTTCAGATATTTACTATTTATTACCTACTGCTTTTTGTCAACTGCCAATTTACTGTTTGCCGGCGATACGTTAAAACCGAAAAATCCCAAACCCATTGTATTCGTCCTTCCTATCAAGGAAGAGATCGGTCCTGCATCAGCACGGCATATTAAAGACGGATTTACACAGGCAGAAAAAGCAAATGCGGATTACATCATTCTTCATCTGAACACCTATGGCGGAACGGTGAACGATGCGGATGATATGCGCACCGCCATTCTGAAAAGCAAGATCCCGGTATTTGCATTCATTGACAATAACGCAGCGTCCGCAGGAGCCCTCATCGCTATTTCCTGCGACAGCATCTACATGGTTCCGGGTGCAAATATCGGTGCAGCAACGGTTGTCGGCCAGGACGGCGCACCCGCGCCTGAAAAATACCAAAGCTACATGCGTTCCATGCTTCGTTCCACCGCGGAACAAAGCAAACGCGATCCGAAGATCGCTGAAGCCATGAACGACTCGCGCGCTTACATCCCGGGTGTGAATGATTCGGGAAAAGTACTGACGTTCACCACGAGCGAAGCCATCAAGAATCATTATTGCGAAGGAGAAGCTAAATCCGTTGCGGAAGTTTTGAAACTTGCGCATGTTGAGAATTACGAAATAGTCACCTATGAAGTTTCAAGTGTTGGAACCATCATCGACTGGCTCATCAACCCGGTCATCAGCGGATTTCTGATCATGATCATCATTGCCGGGATCTATTACGAGTTCCAGGCGCCCGGCACTATTTTTCCTATTGCAGCATCCATTCTTGCAGCACTCCTCTACTTCGCTCCTCACTATTTGCAAGGGCTTGCTGAGAACTGGGAGATCCTTGTTTTCATCGCCGGCGTCGTTCTTCTCGCACTGGAAATCTTCGTGATACCCGGATTCGGTGTCGCCGGCGTGCTGGGAATTTTATTCATCGTGATCGGACTGACACTTTCGCTGATAAAAAGTGTTCCTACAACGGACTTCCCGGTAAATCTTCCTGAAGGCAATGCATTTGTCAAAGCACTTTTCATTGTACTTGCGGCTATGGTCGTTTCCATTGGGCTTTCATTCTATTTCTTCGGAAAATTTATAAAATCATCCGCTTTCAGCCGGGTTTCAGTACAGTCAAAAATTTCCAATAAAGAAGGATACGTCGGAGTTGACATGACTTCTCAGAATCTTGTAGGAAAATCAGGAACTGCTTTTACTATCCTCCGACCATCCGGAAAAGTGGAAATTAACGGAGACATTTACGATGCCACCGCCGAAACAGGATACATTGACAAAGGAGAAAAAATTGTGGTGATCCGGTTTGAAACCAACCAGCTTTTTGTAAGAAAAGCATGAAGGTTTTCAGTCTACAGTTTCCGGTTTTGTGGTTTAACTGTAAACCGTAAACTTATCATTGCATTTTAGAGCGCTTGATCAGGTAAGGCATCAGCACCTGTTGAAATCCTTCCTTAATATCTGCTTCCACAAAATCGATCCGGTACTGAGCGCAGTGAAGCATGAGTTCCTTTTTGTATTCCGCCATTGAACGGACATATGTTTCCTTGATCTCGGCAGGATTGACCTTCACGCGCTCGCCGGTTTCCATGTCGATGAAATTATACGGGCGGTTCTCAAAATCAAAATCCAGTTCTTTGCTTTTGTCCACTACATGAAATAAAATTACTTCGTGTTTGTTATGGCGCAAATGCTGGAGCGCGGAGAACAAGGCCCCGGTGCCTGATGGGGAGGAAGATTCCATCATATCGCTGAATAGGATGACTAAAGATCTTTTATGAATTGCTTCTGCTATCTCATGAAGAGCATTTGTTGCAAATGTCTTTTTATTCGCCTCTTCAGAGACAGGCAAAAGAAGTTTCTCCAGTTCTGAAAAGATCATCTTCTGATGTGCGTACGAAGATTTTGCCTGTGTATGCAATTCCACTTTATCGGAAAAAACAGAAAGGCCTACGGCATCACGCTGTTTTTTCAGCAGGTAAGAAAGTGCAGCGGCGCAGTAAACGGAGAAGGTGATTTTATTTACATCCCCCCTGCCCCCCTTCGAAGGGGGAAGAACAGCCGGAAAGTTCATCGAAGAAGAATCGTCGATCACGATCTGGCAACGAAGATTGGTTTCCTCTTCGTAACGTTTTACAAAAAGCTTATCGGTCTTGCCAAAAAGTTTCCAGTCGATATGTCGGGTGGGTTCGCCGGTATTGTAAATGCGGTGTTCGGCAAACTCCACCGAAAATCCATGGAACGGGCTTTTATGCAGTCCTGTGATAAATCCTTCCACCACCTGCTTGGCAAGAAGTTCGAGGTGAGATAAGGATTGGAGCCGCTGTTGGTCTAAAGCCATCTGCTACGAATTATTCCGAAGGAACTCCTTCGGAGCGAATGAAGACGAATGTACGAATTACGTAAAAGCAACAAAAACATTGTGCCCTCATACGTAATTCGGAACTATTCGTAATTCGTAGAGTTAAAGTTGTGCTTTCAATTTTCCTTCCAGCACAGATTTAGGCACAGCGCCCACCTGGCGATCCACCATCTGCCCGCCTTTGAAGAATAATATGGTAGGAATGCTTCGTATGCCGAATTTTGTAGCTACTCCCGGGTTGTGGTCAACATTCAGTTTGCCGACGACGGCTTTTCCGTCATATTCTTTTGAAAGTTCTTCTACCACCGGGCCAACCTGACGGCAGGGCCCGCACCATTCAGCCCAAAAGTCAACCAGGACAGGTTTTGCGGAATTGGTAACCAACTCTTCGAAGTTTGCGTCTGTGATTTCGATTGCCATATAAATTAGATATTAGATATTAGATATTAGAAGTGAGATTTTAGATTTCAATACAAATTTACCATTTCTAAATTAGTGTTCAAGAATTTTGCCGTTATCTTTTCCGAGACAGGGTGTCAGGTTAATTTAATTTATAAGTCACATTCGGCATATTCTGAATGGTGTTCAGAAAAGCGTTGTCAGGATTCACCCTAACTTTGCGTGAGGGCAGTGTAAGCTGAATACCATCTTCCGCATCCATCACATTTATTTTCAGGTAACAGGTTCCGTCTTTTTCTTTTGTGTTTTCCTTCACCAGCGATTCAAGGTACTGGATGAATTTATCGGAAATATCTTTCAGCGGAACATTAAGCGTGATGGACTTCAGCATCTTCTCGCGGAGCTCGGAAAGCAACTGCATGGCGTTTATCTTGAATTCGATCCTGACCGTTTCATTCCACCGGTTCTCGATCACTTTTCCGCGTACGTTCACAAAATAGCCGATGGTCATGTGCAGTTTGTTCTTCACATAATCCTCTCCGAACAACACGAACTCATGCGCGCCTGTATAATCTTCCAGTGTAAAGTTGCCAAACGGCTTACCGGTTTTTGAAATGCGGTGGTTCACCATGGAGATCATGCCGCCGAATGAAAATTCCTTGTTGATCATTTTTTCCATGTTCTGCAGATCAGAAAGTTTGTTCCTGCAGAAAGTTTCCATCTCGATCTTATAATTATCCAGCGGATGGCCCGATAAATAAAACCCGATCACCTCCCGTTCAAACTTCAACTGTTCCAGGTTTCCCCACGACTCAACCGCCGGCACAAGGGGTTCAGGAATCTGCGCATCCGCTGAATCGCCAAAAAGCGAAGCGTGGGACCCCGCTTTTGATTCCTGCGTCCGTGCGCCCCATTTGAGAAGCGTTTCAAGAAAAGTAACCCTGTCTTTGTCGGGGGCCATATAGGCGCTTCGGGTTAAGCCGAAAGAATCAAAGGCCCCTGCATAATTAAGGCTTTCAAATGTTTTTTTATTTGCCGAACGAAGATTCACCCGTTCCACAAAATCAAAAATATTCCGGAACGGCCCGCCCTTTTTTCTTTCTTCTACGATGGAAGCCACCGCCGCTTCTCCCACTCCTTTCACCGCGCCCAAACCGAAACGGATCTCTCCGTTCTTATTTACGGCAAACTTGTATTGTGATTCATTTACATCGGGACCCAGCACCGGAATCCCCATCCGTCTTGATTCTTCCATGAAGAAAGTGATCTTGTCGATGTTGCTGAGATGGTGCGTAAGAACCGCCGACATGTATTCTGCCGGGTAGTGCGCCTTCAGATAAGCGGTCTGGAACGCCACCATCGCATAGCAGGTGGAATGCGATTTATTGAATGCATACTGGGCAAATGCTTCCCAGTCCGTCCATATCTTATCCAGTTTGGGAAGCGTAAGATTATTTTTAGTTCCGCCTTCGATGAACTTGTTTTTCATTTTATCCAGTACCGCCCGTTGCTTCTTGCCCATCGCCTTGCGGAGCGTATCCGCATCGCCTTTGGTGAATCCGGCCAGTTTCTGGGAGAGAAGCATCACCTGTTCCTGGTAAACCGTTATGCCATAGGTTTCCTTCAGGATCCCTTCCATTTCCGGAACATCGTAAGCGATCTTCTCACGCCCGTATTTTCTTGCTATATAATTCGAAATATACGCCATGGGTCCCGGGCGATACAATGCATTCATTGCGATAAGATCATCGAACTTATCGGGCCGCAGATCTTTCAGATGTTTCTGCATTCCTGCCGATTCAAACTGGAACGTGCCGTTCGTTTCTCCGCGCTGATACAGTTCAAATGTCTTCTTATCCTCCAGCGGAATGTTATCGATATCTATTTCAACGCCGTGATTTTCTTTGATAAGGATGAGCGAATCCCGTATGATGGTAAGTGTTCGGAGCCCGAGAAAATCCATTTTGATAACGCCGGCATCTTCCACCATGGTTCCTTCGTACTGTGTAACATACAGCTCACTGTCCTTGGCGGTAGCAACCGGCATAATATCCGTAAGATCTTTCGGTGCAATGATGATTCCCGCTGCATGCACACCGGTGTTTCTGACAGAACCTTCCAACACCAGTGCTTCTTTAAGAATTCTAGATTGTGCAGAATCTGTTTTGAATATCTCCCGCAACCTCCGGATCCCATCCATGTCATCCGATCCAAGATTTTCCTTTTCCTTATCCGTCAGTCCGCCCGGCCCGCTGATCGGTGCGTTCAATACACGGTCTAGTTCAATACCCGGCCGTTCCGGTACCAGCTTGGTGAGCATGTTCGCCTCGTTAAGCGGCAGATCCATCACGCGCGCCACATCCTTGATGCTGGTCTTTGCCGCCATGGTTCCGTAGGTGATGATCTGCGCCACCTGGTTCTTTCCGTATTTCTCCACTACATAATTCAAGACCTTTTCTCTTCCTTCATCATCAAAATCCGTATCGATATCGGGCATTGATTTCCGGTCGGGATTCAGGAACCGTTCGAACAGCAGATTGTATTTTATCGGATCAATGTTCGTGATGCCTGTGCAATACGCAACGACGGAACCGGCCGCACTTCCCCTTCCCGGCCCGACAAAAACGCCGAGATCCCTTCCTGCTTTAATAAAATCAGCAACGATCAGAAAGTAGCCGGCGAAGCCCATTGTTTTAATGGTAAAGAGCTCAAAGTTCAGCCGCTCTTCGATCTCCTGTGATATTTCTTTGTATCTCTTTTTGGCTCCCTCGTAGGCCATGTGTTTCAGGTATTCCCACTGATTAAGTGTGTCAGGAGTAAGTACCGATTTATTGATCACTTCTTCTTTAGTATGTACCTGGAATTTGGGCGGTACAGGGAAATTAGGAAGCAGGATGTCCTGCTTGAGTTTCAGCATTTCGATCTTGGATACGATCTCATTGGTGTTATCAACGGCTTCGGGCAGGTCGCTGAAAAGTTCTGTCATTTCCCGTGTCGACTTAAAATAAAACTGGTTGTTGAAAAAAGCAAACCGCTTCCCTTTCATGCTGGCCGAATCATCATCAGCAAAATCTTTTGCGGAAGGGGTGCTTTGCTTTTCGCCGGTGTTGATGCAAAGAAGGATATCATGCGCATTGTAATCCTCCACGTCAACATAATGTGAATCGTTTGAGGCGATCGTTTTCACCTTGTATTTTTTCGCAAGCCGCAGCAGCACTTCGTTCACTTTGTTCTGTTCGGGAATGCTGTGCCGCTGTATTTCCACATAATAATCCTCTCCAAAAAGATCAAGCCACCATTTAAAAACCTTTTCTCCTTCCGCTTCTCCTTTTCTAAGAATGGTGCGCGGCACTTCGGCGCCCAGGCAACAGGTGGTGGCGATCAGCCCTTTATGATATTTAAGGATCAATTCTTTGTCGATCCGCGGATATTTTCCATACCCTCCTTCAATATAGCCGAGCGAACAGAGCTTAACCAGGTTTTTATATCCTTCGGGATTTTTGGCAAGCATCAGCTGATGATACCGCACGTCTTTATCCTCTTTTGTGAACTGTCGCTTAAGCCGGTTCTCCACTACGTAGAATTCGCATCCTACAATGGGTTTGATCTTATTTGGGTTTTCAGGCGTATTGTGTTTTGAAGCTTCTGCAACAAAACTGAAAACACCAAACATATTTCCGTGGTCGGTAATGGCGATGGCGGGCATTTCATCAGCAACCGCTTTCTTATATAAGGAAGAAATATCAGCCGCTCCGTCCAGCAGGGAATACTGCGTGTGAACGTGGAGGTGGCTGAACTTCATTTTGTAAGTAAGATGTGAGAAGGGACGCGAAGATAAGTAAGTATGATTTTAAATTGAACAGTGTTGATAAAATTAATCTGTGTTGAAATCATCCGGGCTGCTCTTTCTTCAGTAAAAGATAAATTCAAAATTTGTTTACAGGTAAAAGCCTGACCAAAAAAGAAAAATCCTTTAATTAATAATTCCATATTATTATTAAGAGAACCTGTTACTCAGATAGTATCGTCTTGTGATTCAAGTCGAAATTCTAGAAAATATTTTTCAAACAAATAAACCAACTGTTTATCAATAGATTATACATTATTCGCTTCATTTAGGTCTTATAATAAAACCTCAATATTATTTTGATATTATTTTTAAATTTTTACCTTTACCCTAACCAAACTACAGTACTAACCCAAATCTTATAAATTATGAGAAAAAGTCTACTTTCTATCGTTTCAGCAGGACTTGTTTTTTCTTTCTGCCAGAATGTTTTCGCGCAAGAAAGCGCAGCCCCCATCAAACGCTGTGCTTCCATGGAATACAGGCAATGGGAAGAACAACAAGATCCTTCAATTAAGGTAAACAGAGCCCTTATTGAAAATCAAATGAAGGAATACATTGAAAGCAACAAAACAACCCCTGCTACGCATGCGGTTATTACTATTCCGGTTGTTTTCCATATTGTATATAAAGGGACAGCTCAAAACGTGAGCGATGCCTGTATAGCTGCACAATTGAAAGTCATTAATGACGATTACAGAAAACTAAATACCGATTGGACAAAAGTTACCCAGACCGGATGGTCCGCCTTAGTGGCAGACTGCGAAATTCAGTTCTGCATGGCTGTTCGTGATCCCAATAATGCACCTACTAACGGAATTACACGTACTTCAACTACCGTAGCTGGATTCGGCACAAACAATTCCGTTAAAAAAGCTTCTACAGGAGGTTGTGATGTTTGGAACAGGGATAAATACTTTAACATTTGGGTTTGCGATATCGGTGGTGGAATTTTAGGATACGCGCAATTTCCTGGGGGAGCTGCGGCAACTGATGGGCTGGTCATTGCATACAATTACATGGTTGGATCTGCTGGCTGCGGAACGTCTCCTTATAATTTAGGAAGAACAGCCACACATGAGCTTGGCCACTGTTTTGGATTATATCATATTTGGGGCGATGAGTCTGCTTGCGCTGCTGATGATGGTGTAACGGATACGCCCATGCAAGGTCCTGAACATTACGGTTGTTTTACTGCGGGCAGCGTACAAACTGATGCTTGCTCTGCTTCTTCACCGGGTACCATGTGGATGAATTATATGGACTATACGGATGATGCGTGCATGTATATGTTTACAGCCGGGCAGAAAGCTAAACTGGTTGCTACGATGAACGGGCCCAGAGTGGCATTAAAAACTTCTAATGGCTGTACGCCTTTGACAGCAGTAGAATATCTTAATTACAATGAAAGTATTTCTTTATATCCTAATCCTTCTTCAGGAGAGGTTACGCTGAACATTAACATTCCGATTATTTCTTCTGCAGATGTAACGGTGTTCAACTCTTTGGGAGAAACAGTTATCTCCAAGAACAGCGTGCCGACAAACATGGAGACAAAATTAGATCTGAGAAACAGGCCGGAAGGAATCTATTTTGTTAAGATCGCTACTACGGAAGGTTCCGTTACTAAAAAGGTTATTATAAGCAAATAGAAAGTTCTGCCTGAAAAGCAAAAACCCTCTCCTTTACCGGAGGGGGTTTTTATTTTAACTTTGGGCCGATTAAAATTAACGTAACCAGTTGCTCCGGAAAAACAAGAAACGCATTTTTTATGAAAGAACTTTCCCTACTGGAAAAAGCACCCAGACCGCTTCGCTCCATTGCAGAAAAAGTATTTGATGGCAATAGGATTTCGGAAGAGGAAGGCCTGCTTTTATATAAAGAAGGTGAACTGGGATTTCTGGGCATTCTTGCAAATCATGTAAGGGAGAAAAAGAACGGCAACTACGCTTATTTCAACCGGAATGTTCATATAGAACCTACCAATCTTTGTGTGTTTGACTGCAAATTCTGTTCCTACTCAAGGATGCTGAAACAAAAAACGGATTCCGACGCCTGGGAAATGACCGATGTGCAGATGCTTGAAGCCGTTAAAAATCACAACCAGAACATAACGGAAGTCCATATTGTAGGTGGTGTTCATCCCAAAATGGACCTGTATTATTTTGCCGCTCTGCTAAAACAGATTAAATCATTCCGGCCCGACCTTCACATAAAAGCATTTACAGCAGTTGAAATAGATTACATGAGCCGAAAAGCAAAAGTATCGTATGTGGCAGGGTTAAAGATACTGAAAGACCACGGGCTTGACTCCATACCGGGAGGAGGCGCCGAAATTTTTGACAGCGAAATACGCAAAAAGATCTGTGAAGATAAATGCACCGCCGAAGAATGGCTGAGCATTCATCAGTCAGCCCATGAGATCGGTATCCAATCGAATGCTACTATTCTGTACGGGCACATCGAATCTTTCGAACACCGGATCGATCATATGGAAAAATTAAGAAAGCTGCAGGACCAGACCGGTGGATTCAACTGTTTCATCCCTCTTAAATTCAGGAACTCCAATAACCAGATGTCAGCTATTGCAGAGGTAAGCACTATTGAAGACCTTAGGAATTATGCCATTTCGCGAATTTACCTTGATAATTTTCCTCACCTAAAAGCCTACTGGCCGATGATCGGGAAAAATACCGCCCAGCTTTCACTTCAGTTTGGAGTGGATGATCTTGACGGCACCATCAATGACTCAACAAAGATCTATTCCATGGCGGGGGCAGAAGACCAAAACCCTTCTCTGAGCACCGAACAACTTGTTGACCTGATCAAACAGGCAGGCAGAACTCCTGCGGAGCGGGATACCTTATATAATATAATCCGTACTTACGAGAGGGAAGAGGTATAGGGTATGGGTATACGGGCATTTTTTTCATTCCATCTTCGTTATGATTCGTTATTCGTACTATGGAAATGTTTCTATCTTTGCCATCCTTATTAACAAAGTAAAAAAATGGCAAATCACAAGTCAGCAGAAAAACGTAACCGTGCCAGCGAAGCTAAACGCGCACGCAACCGCATCCGCAAGAACGCGGTAAAAACTATTGTAAAGAAAATTCGTCTTAGTCAGGACAAAAAAAGCGCTTCAGAAGACCTCGTGAAGATCGCTTCGCTTCTTGATAAACTTGCAAAAAGCAAGATCATTCACAAGAACAAAGCGGCAAACCTGAAATCAAAGCTTACCCGGCATGTGAATGCGTTGAAATAACTTCTGGTTATAAATTATTATGAATCCCTCTCCGCATTATCGGAGGGGGATTTTTGTTTACATTCGTTTTTGCATGGAGGATCCTGAAAAAACCTTAACCATAAAAAGCTGGGCGGAGGAAGACCGCCCGCGGGAAAAGTTTCTTGCAAAGGGCCGCCATGTACTTACCGATGCCGAACTGGTAGCCATCCTGATCGGATCGGGGTCTAAAAAAGAATCAGCCGTAGAATTGTCGAAAAGAATCCTTTCTTATTTCGGAAACAACCTGAATGAGCTGGCCAAACTTTCTGTTACGGATCTGCAGAAGTTCAAAGGCATCGGTGAAGCCAAAGCCATATCGATCATTGCTGCGCTCGAACTCGGCCGCAGAAGAAAAGCAACGGAGGTCGTCAAGCGGGACAAGATCGCCAGCAGCAAGGATATTTTTGAGATCTTCCGTCCCCAGATGATGGACCTGCCGCACGAAGAATTTCACTTGCTGCTGCTGAACCGCTCCAACGCGGTCATTCGAAAAGAGTTTGTAAGCAGGGGTGGCGTTGCGGGAACAACCGTGGATCCGAAGATCATATTCAAGATCGCGCTGGAGCATCTTGCCAGTTCCATCATTCTTTGCCATAATCATCCATCCGGGAACCTGAAACCCAGCCAGGAAGACATTTCACTCACAAAAAAAATAAAAGAAGCGGGGGCTTTTCTGGAAATACCGGTCCTTGACCATATTATTTTTTCAGATACCGGTTATTTCAGTTTTGCAGATGAAGGCCTGATGTAGCCTACGAATAACGAAAACATTACGAAAGTACGAATCCTAAAAACGGAAGAGCAAGAATCTATTTCCTTAGTATATTCGTACTCAAATCCTATTTCTTAACGTGATCAAGATACTTACAGTCATTGGCGCCCGTCCGCAATTCATAAAAGCGGCTGCACTGAGCCGTGCCATCCGCAATAAATTTTCTGAAAAGATAAAAGAAGTGATCGTGCATACCGGCCAGCATTATGATGATAACATGTCGCGTGTGTTTTTTGATGAAATGGAAATCCCCAAAGAAGATTATAACCTCCGTGTTGGGTCTTCCTCGCACGGGAAACAGACGGCGGCCATGATCTCCGGAATCGAAGAACTGCTGCTGAAAGAAAAACCCGATTGCATGGTACTGTACGGCGATACCAATTCAACACTTGCCGGGGCCGTTGCTGCATCAAAGATCCATGTGCCCGTTGTGCATATTGAAGCCGGGCTGCGCTCGTTCAACAAATCAATGCCGGAAGAGATCAACCGCATCGTATGCGACCACTGTTCTACGCTTTTGTTTTCCCCGACAAAAAAAGGGTATACAAACCTGCTCCGCGAAGGATTTCCGGAGTTCAATCAGCGGCCTTTCACACCGGACAACCCGAAGATCTATCACTGCGGCGACATCATGTACGACAACGCTTTATATTTTTCTCAGCTAGCCGAAAAGAAATCGGACATCCTGACAAAATACAATCTCAGTACCGGCGCTTTTGTTCTCGCCACAATTCATCGTGACAACAATACCGACGATCCGGAACGATTTGCGTCTATTTTCAGCGCATTAAATAAAATTTCTACAGAGAATAAATTAAAGATCGCCCTTCCTATTCATCCCCGTACATCAAAGGCATTGCAAAATAACCTTCGTAAGGACGTGTACGATGCCATGAAGGCGAATCCGAACTTTGTGCTCATGCCTCCGGCTTCTTTTCTTGAGATGATCGTGTTGGAAAAAAACTGCATGCTGGTATGCACGGATTCCGGAGGCGTGCAGAAAGAAGCCTTCTTCTTCAAAAAACCCTGCATTATTTTTCGTCCTGAGACGGAATGGGTGGAACTGGTAGAGAGTGGTACCGCCGTCCTTACGGATGCGGATGAGAAGAAGATCATTTATGCATTCTCCCAATTCAGGAATAAAAAGAACATGGTCTTTCCTCCTGTCTTCGGAAACGGTCGTGCTGCCGAATTTATTTGCGAAGAGATCGTTAAGAATTTTAGCCCCACCTAAATCCTCTCCGCCAGTTGGCGGAAGGACTTTGATCACATTTTAATCATAATGTATTTTTCATTTGTACATTCGTACTGATTTCATACTAAGCCGAATTTTGCCTCGTTAATGAATTTCTATCGCTCTATGCTATTCATCTATTCACACAAAATCACCAATCGTATCAGGTATACGTTTAAACTCATTTTTACCTCTGTTCTGCAGGTCGATATTGAACTAACGGATGATGCAGAAAAGTTCAGAAAGCATTCTGGCGCAAAGATCAGTTATACAAAAAAACCGGTTGGCGATGAATTGTTCTTTCAAAGCAGCGATCTGCTGTTTGAAACCGGAATAAAAAAGATCGCTCAACTTCCATCCGATCCATTTGCGCTGTCTTTTTTCTTAGCAACGCGTTATGAAGAATATCTTCCATTTACAGGAGGCAAATACGGACGATTCTCCGCAAAAGAGTCATTCGCTTATCAAAACAATTTGCTGCAAAAACCAACGATCGATCTGTTCGCTGCTGAGATCCGGAATAAGATCGCTGAACGGTATCCCGCCTTGAGCTTCCCGCAGAAAAAATATTCCTTCACGCCCACCATCGACATTGACAATGCCTACGCATTCCTTGGAAAAAGTTTTTTCCGGACCATGGGCGGATACGCCAGGGCTTTTGCACGATCAGATAAGAACGACTTTGCATTGAGAAAAAATGTTTTGTCAGGAAAAGCAAAAGATCCTTTTGACACCTATGAATTTCAGCTCTCCGTTCATAAAAAATACAATCTCAACCCGGTATATTTTTTCCTGCTTGGCGATTGGGCGCCCAATGATAAGAACCTGCCTTATACCAACCCCTTGATGCAGGCGCTGATAAAAAAAATATCAGCTGTCGCCCGAACCGGCATCCATCCTTCTTTTGCTTCCAATCAAAGACCCGGGAAAATAGAAACGGAAAAGAAAAGATTAAGTGAAGTTTCAGGAAATAAAATATCAAGAAGCCGCCAGCACTTTCTCCTGCTGAAATTTCCGCAAACCTACCGAAACCTCCTCGCTGCAGGAATTACCGATGACTATACGATGGGCTTTGCCGACGAGATCGGGTTTAGGGCAGGAACCTGTTCTGCTTTTAAATTTTATGACCTTGAAAAAGAAGAAGAGACCCATCTTACGCTTCATCCTTTTGCCGTAATGGATGGCACACTGAATAATTACCTGAAACTTTCACCGGATGAAGCCGTTGAAAAAGCAAAAAAGATCGCAGCGGAAATTAAAAATGTGAAAGGAGAGTTCATCACCATCTGGCACAATGAAACGCTGAGCGGCTGGAGAGAATGGGAAGGATGGGAAAAGGTTTATGAAAGAGTATTACAAGTATCCATATAGAAGATGATCCGGTGGCTGCAACATAACGAGATCGATAAAAAGAAATGGGATGCTTGCATTGACCATTCTGTGAACGATCTTATTTATGCCAACTCCTGGTATTTGGATATTGTTTGCCCGGGATGGAACGCGATGGTGGAAGACGATTATATCTCCGTGATGCCGCTAACCGCCGGGAAAAAATACGGAACGCACTATCTGTATCCTCCTTATTTTGCCCAGCAGCTCGGCCTCTTTTCAAAAGAGAAAATTTCAAATCAGAAAGCAGATGAATTCCTGAAAGCAATTCCCGATCACTACAAATTCATCGAGATCCATCTGAACACACAGAACACTTTTGAATTCCCGGGGTACCAGGTAAAAAAGAATATAAATATTGAACTTCCGCTGGACGCGGCGCACGAGACACTTCACAAAAGATTCTCTGAAGACATTAAACGAAATATAAAAAAGGCAAATAAGAATGGAGTTGCTCTGAAGAAAAACATTTCTCCTTCAGCCATCATTTCCATATTCAGAAAAAATACAGGAAAAAACATAACCAACCTTACGGAAAAGAATTACAAAACCCTTTTGCATCTGATCAATACCTGCATCGATAAAGGATACGCTGAAGCCTGGGGCGCACTTGCAAATGATAAATTATGTGCCGGCGTGATCTGGGTGATCAAAAACAAAAGAGCCCTATTTTTATTCTCCGCCACCGATCCAACCGCCAAGAGAACAGGAGCCATGCCTTTCCTCATAAATGAGTTTATTAAAAAACATTCCAGGAAAGACATGATCCTGGATTTCGAAGGCTCCAATCTTCCCGGGCTTGCACGATTTTACAAAGGTTTCGGCTCAAAGGAAACTGTATATTTACAGGTAAGAAAAAATAATCTTCCGGGTATAATTAAATGGATAAAGGAATTAAAGAGTTAAGTTTTTCATCGGTGTTCCTTATGTAAAAAAATAAAATCCTATGGTCATTGAATTAGGAAAAGAAAATTCGCTGCTAAACCAGTTCATTTCGGAGATGCGCGATATTGAAATACAGAAAGACAGCATGCGCTTTAGAAAGAATATTCAGCGTGTTGGAGAAATATGCGCTTACGAGATCAGCAAAAAATTACAATGGGAGAAAAAAGAGATCACCACACCGCTGGGCGTTTCAATCATGAATGTTTTGAAAGAACAACCCGTCATTGCAACGATCATACGGGCCGGGTTGCCTTTTCACCAGGGCATGCTCAATTATTTTGACAGGGCGGAAAATGCGTTTATCTCTGCCTACCGCAAGCACCACAAAGACGGAAGTTTTGAAGTGGAAGTGGAATACATGGCCTGCCCCGACCTGAACGGAAAAACGCTGATCCTCGGCGACCCGATGCTGGCCTCAGGCCAGTCTATTGAGCTTGTTTACAAGGCCATGCTCCGGAACGGCCGCCCGAAAAATGTACATGTTGTTTCGGTGATCGCTTCCACTATTGGCATTGAGTATTTACAAAAACATGTTCCGAACAATGTTACGATCTGGGCATGCGCCATTGACGAAGAACTCACCGGGCAGGCCTACATTGTACCGGGCCTTGGCGATGCCGGCGATCTTGCCTATGGAGAAAAACTCTGATGTATGGATGAACACGTCATTTACCTCCTCAAAGTTCTTGAAGTTGGACTGATCGCCAGTGTGAAATTTGCCATATCCCCTTTTGAAGCGGAACGTTACGGATTTAATTTCAGGGAATCATTTCTCATCACCACTGCCGGAGGAATATTCGGTGTTTTTGTATTTACCTATATGGGCCATGCCATTGCTTTCGGATGGAGAAAGATCAAAAATATTTTCTACAGAAGAAGGGATAAGGATAAACCACTGAAGAAGTTCAAATGGTCCACCCGTTTCATCATTAAAACAAAAATGCGCTTCGGTTTGATCGGCGTGGCGCTGATCACTCCTTCCGTAATTTCAATTCCGGTAGGAACCTTTCTCATACATCGTTTTTACAGGAGGAGAGGCAGAAATATCCTGGCATTGATCGTATTTATTCTTTTTTGGTCAACCGTGCTGAACCTGACCGCACAGTACATTAAACTTTCACAGTACATTCCCCAATAAAAAAACCCGCTCCGTCAGCTGGCGGAAACGGGCTTTTTGTTTTTCAATTTGAAGTATTACTTCGTTTCAGCCGGCTTTGAATCTGTTTTTGTCTCGGTGGTTTTAGCAGCGCCGTGATTGCATCCGCCTGATGATTTCATTTCACATGATTTCTTTTCGCCGGATGTTGAAGCCGTGCCTTCTTTAGAACAGCACTTGCCATCCTTCTTGCATTTCTTCTTGTCCTTCTTTTTGTCTTTGTCCTCTTCACCGCCGGTCAGCACCACTTTGGAATGAGACATAGCGCAAACGGTTGTTACCGATGCAGAACCGACCAGGCCGGTGAGCACAAATGCCAGGAATAATTTTTTCATAGTATAATTGATTATTTGTTAGTGTTTGATTTTCTTTTTCAAAGATAATGAAATACGCTGAGCCGATTAAAAATATATGTCCTACTTTTGTTAAAAATCGTTAATCCGTTGAAAACCATTGAGCTCGCTTTGCCGCCCGAAGAGGCCGCCAGCGAAAAAAGGATATCTGCAATTATTCGAAGGCAACTACAGCTTTCATCATCTGACACCGTCAAATTTTCTATCAACAAACGATCGATCGATGCGCGTTCACGGGATGTGAAAGTGCGTTTGCTTGTTTCTGTTGCGGTGAATGAAGAATTACCCAAAAAAGAAACCGAGCCAAGGCATTTGCAAAATATTTCTGCAAAAGAACCCGTGGCGGTGATCGGGTGCGGGCCGGCCGGCCTGTTCGCCGCCTTGCGGCTGATCGAACTCGGATATAAACCCATTATTATTGAACGCGGGAAAAATGTAAAAGGCCGGAGAAGGGATATTGCCGAGATCAACCGGAAGGGCATTGTAAACCCGGATTCCAATTACTGTTTCGGAGAAGGAGGAGCAGGAACTTTTTCAGACGGAAAACTATATACGCGGTCGGGAAAGCGAGGCAATATTCAAAAGGTGCTGGAAACTTTCATTCAATTCGGAGCGAATGGAGATATTGCCGTAGATGCCCATCCGCATATCGGAACCAACAAACTGCCGCGCATCATTGAGAACATGCGCAACGCCATTCTTGAATGCGGCGGCGAAATTCATTTCAATACAAAATTTATTTCGTTCGAACTGGAAGGAAATAAGATCAAAGGAATAAAAACAAGATCGCTTTCCAACGGAACCGAAACGTCTGTTAAAACAAAAGCAGTGATCCTGGCTACCGGGCATTCAGCCCGCGATATATTTGAATATTTCCATCAGAATAAATTTAAAATAGAAGCGAAATCATTTGCGCTGGGCATACGAATAGAACATCCGCAAAGCATTATTGATGCCGCACAATACCATCAAACTGCCCGGAATGAATTCCTTCCGCCTGCTTCTTACGCGCTGGTGAGCCAGCAGAACAACAGGGGCGTTTATTCCTTCTGCATGTGCCCGGGCGGGATCATTGCCCCGGCAGCTACGGCTCCGGGAGAACTGGTGGTGAACGGATGGTCACCCTCAAAACGAAACAATCCTTACGCCAATTCAGGAGTTGTTGTGAGTGTGGACGGGAACGATTTCTTACGTTTCTCAAAACACGGCGAACTGGCTGCACTCCGCTACCAGCAGGAGATCGAAAAGAAATCTTTTCTTGCCGGAGGAGGAGACCTGAAAGCGCCGGCCCAGCGCATGGCCGATTTTGTAAATAAAAAAATTTCCTCCTCCCTTCCCTCCTGTTCTTACATTCCCGGCATTGTGTCTGCCGATCTTTTCTCCGTTCTTCCAAAAGAGATCTCCCTTCCACTTCAGTCCGCTTTAAAAGATTTCGGAAAAAAAATGCCTGCCCGCCATGGCGGGAAAGGATACTTTACCAACGAAGCCGTACTGGTGGCAACCGAATCGCGCACTTCTTCGCCGGTGCGAATACCGAGAGATGCGGCAACCCTGATGCATACAGAGCTGAGCGGATTGTTTCCCTGCGCTGAAGGGGCCGGCTATGCAGGGGGAATTGTAAGCGCCGCCATGGACGGAGAGCGGTGTGCGGAAGCGGCAGGTAACTATATATTAGCTTAATAAACGCCTAACACGAGATGAATATATACCGGGATAACTTGCCGGCAAGTTCGAACCTTTATTTTTTTCTTTTTTCGGGGTCTTCGTTGAGTTGCTCATCGAATGACTGATCCATCTTTTTTCTATCATGTTTTCTCATGATAAAGCACATGGTATTAAAGAAAAAGGTTTTCTATTTTCGGCTATTGAAAAAAATCTTTTGAGAAACTGGCATGACCCAAACAGTTGATTTCTCACACGCACGTTTCATGCACCTGAACTGGAAGTTCAAGATCAGAAATTATTTAGACGGCAAGGAAACGCTTTCAGAAGAACAGGCGGTATCCCACAAACATTGCGACCTGGGAAAATGGTATTATGAAGAAGGCAAGAGTAAGTACGGCCAGATGACGTGCATGAAGAATTTTGAAGAGGAGCATGAAAAACTTCACAACATTGTAAAATCCATTCAGCAATTAAGATCCAAGGGGAAAGCCGATGAAGCGGAAAATCTGTATAACCAGCTGGTGACTTCTTCCGATAACATTGTTGAGCTGCTGAATGAAGCGGAGTACATCATCAACCATCAAACCCCAACCAAGTTATAATTTATAATTTGTTCCCTGGCTATTATTGAATTATTTTTGTCGGATGAAATCGGTTTCGCTCGATCATTTACGACACAGAGGCATGCAGAACATACGAATCGATTTCCGTTTCGATGATCAATTAATTCAATGCGCCAAAGCATCCGGGGCCAAATGGAGCCAAACGAACCGGTGCTTTTATGTGGAGAACACCGCAGAGAACCTTCAAAAATTATTTTCTGTATTCAAAGAAAAAGCATGGGTGGACATCACAAAGCTGAAAGCGCGCCAGGAATTATTTCCGAAAACCATTCTTCAGAAAACCCGGGCTGCGCAGAAGAACTTCAGCAAGTTGTCAGGCGAAGCTTCAGCGCGGATAAAAGAGTTCGGTAATTATCTTACGGGCATTCGGTATTCAGACCAGACTGCAGAAATTTATGTTGACATGGTGAGATCGTTCCTGGGATTCTGTTCTCCCAAAAAGATCGAAGAGATCACGGTTGCCGATGTGGAGCGATTCAACTACGAGCATATACTGAAGAACAATTATTCAGTGAGTTACCAGAGGCAGGTAGTTTCGGCGTTAAAACTTTTTTATGAACGTGTACCGGATTGCCAGTTGAAAATTGAAGACCTGGAAAGGCCACGGAGAAGTTTCCGGCTGCCTACAGTGCTGAGCGAGGAGGAAGTGATGAGTATATTAAAGTTCACGCCGAACATCAAACATAAATCCATTCTAGCCTGTCTGTATTCATCGGGCCTGCGGATCAGTGAGCTTTTGAATTTGCGGATACCGGATATTGACGTGGAGCGGATGCAGATCCGGGTAGTGAGAGGAAAGGGAAACAAGGACCGGGTGGTAGGGCTTTCCAAGATGTTCCTTATTATATTGAAGCGGTATGCAGAGGGATACAAGCCCGTTGACTATTTATTTAACGGGGAGGATGGCGGGAAATATTCGCCAACGAGTGTGAGAAAGATCCTTAAGAATGCATGCGATAAAGCCGGTATCAACAAAAAGGTAACGCCACATGTACTGAGACATTCGTATGCCACGCATATGCTTGAGCAGGGGGTTGATCTGAGATATGTGCAGGAATTACTTGGCCATAGCAGGCCAGAGACCACCATGATCTACACGCATGTAACGAAGAAGAAGCTGACGAGCATAAGAAGTCCGCTGGATGTTATATTGGCAAATACAGCAGATATGAGCGAACAATCAATAAATGAAGAGACAAGAGGGTTATTTTTAGGCGCTGGAAAACCTGACAGAAAAGAACTACCCGAGGTGCGCCTGTCCGGGGAAAATAACGGATAATCAGTATCTTTGGTGTGCCTATAACTAGTTAACCACAAGGCGCAAATACATCTTTTTCGGACAGCTTTTCGGTTGACATTTGAACTTTTCTGCGCTCAAACAGGTGACAATCTCACGCTTCGTGGACATGCACGCAGGTATAGGACATAATTCCAACAGGAGACAAAAAAGTAGGTGACCAACTCCACGCTCCGTAGACATATACGCAGTAACCCGACAGCAGACAATACACTCACCGCATACTTAAAAGGTAACAAGACAGCTCCTGCACAATTTTTTGTCGCTATTGAACTTCTGCACGGTTTGCACATTGCCGTGCTCGTTAATGTTCAAATAAAACCGACAGCTTTTCCCCTGCGCGCGGCAAAGAGCAAACCCAACAGCCAATGTTAAAACCGCGCCAAAAAATACACAGTCATATACAAAGTTTAATATTGTTATCTTCGCAAATAAATCTTTTTATAAAATGGAAGAAAATAATAACCTTGAGATTTTCAACACGATTGTCAATGCTCTTAATGGGCTAGACGCTGAAGCTAAAAAAAGGACGCTTCAAAGTGTGATTACATTTCTTAATCTTGATTGGACTCCACAATCTTCATTATCAAAATCTAATGAAACATCAAGTAACCACAGCGAAGTATCATTCTCGCAAAATCGAGATATGTCCGCGAAAGAATTTTTAAAAGAAAAATTACCCAAAACTGACGTGGAACGTGTTGCATGCTTAGCATACTATATTACTCATTACAAGGGAATACAGTTTTTTAAAACACTTGACTTAAGTACATTAAATACAGAAGCTGCGCAACCAAAATTTTCAAATGCAGCCGTTGCAGTTAGCAATACCGCAAGAGCAGGATTAATTGTTCAGGCAAGTAAAGGTGCTAGCCAGCTAAGTGCTGCAGGAGAAGTATTTGTGCAAGCATTGCCTGACCGAGAATCCGCTAGAGAAAAAGTAAAAAACATGCGCGTAAGAAAACGGAATAAAAAAGCCACTTCAAAAAACGATGACTAAAATATTGAAAACGTGCCAAAATTATCTAAGCGCCACCCAGCAGTTAGACTGACTCTATATAACCATAAAGGTGGGGTTGGCAAAACCACCTTAATGATTAATGTAGCTGCAGCACTTGCTTCATTAGGAAAAAAAGTATTACTCGTAGATGCTGATCCACAATGCAATTTAACTTCATATCTTGTTGCAGCTGATGTTGTAGATGATTGGCTCGATAAATCTGACTCCGAAAATGGACAGACGATCTGGTCAGCACTAAAGCCATTTAGTGAAGGTACCGGAGAAATAAAAAACATTAAGGCAAATGAAAGTAGCATAGAAGGCGTGTTTCTGTTACCGGGAGATATTCGCTTATCTACATTCGAAGAAGATTTAAGTCAAGTTTGGATTGAGTGCTTCCAAAGAAAAATTCATGGATTTAAAGGAGCATATGCGATAAGTGAAATAGCAAACAACATTGCACAAAAAGAGAATATTGATTTTGTTTTCTACGACATAGGACCCAATATAGGCCCATTAAATAGAATTATACTTTTAGACTGTGATTATTTTATTGTTCCGGCTGCCTGTGACCTTTTTTCTGTTCGTGCATTAAAAACTCTAGGTCATACCATACATTCATGGATTCGTGACTGGCGGGTAATTTCTGCACTTGCACCAGATGGAACATCATTATTACCTGGTAGTCCAAAATTTCTCGGTTACATTCTGCAAAGATTTAGAATGTACGGAGGTGCTATAGCTTCTGAGTTTTCTTCTTTTGCCGCTACACTAGAAAAAAATATTCATAGTGAAATAGTCACGGTACTTCGCAAGATTGATAGTGATTTAGCAAAAGGAACAATGAGTCAAAATAAATTAGGACAAGTTAAAGATTTCAGCACTCTTGCCTTATTAGCTCAAAAACAGGGGAAAGCTTTCTTCAATGTTGATGGAGGACAAGCTTATCAAAAAGAAGAAGCAAAAGGAGATTTTATCTCTATTGCAAACAACATTATCGCACTAACAAAGAAGGAATCCTAAACCAATAAGAAGATAACTTCTATCTATTATTTTCAATAATTTATGTGATTGAATATTGATGACCAGAGAAGAACATATTGCAAACTGCCTTCAGCTTTTTGAAAAAGAAGAAGAAAGATTTACAATGTTTTCAGAACAGGTAAAAATTTTCTTTCAAGAAAATAATGCACTCAATTTAACTCCACTACCTATCTTGCATTCTCTCAAATCAAGAGTTAAGGACAAAAAACATTTAGAAGACAAATTAAATAGAAGATGGAACGATGGGATAGAGGTAACTACTGAAAATTTATTTACGGAAATAACCGATTTTGCTGGAGTTAGAGTTCTTCATCTGCACCTTGATCAATTTCCTAAAATTCATAATGAAATAATGAGTAATGTAAATAAATATCATGAGTGGGCGCTATTCGAAAAACCTAAGGCTTATATATGGGATAAAGAAAAGGAAACGGTTTATAGAGATTTAGATATAGAAGTTCATACGAAGGATTCAAATTATACAAGCATTCATTATGTTATAAAACCCAATCCAGAAAGTTTTGTGACTTGCGAAATTCAAGTAAGAACATTATTTGAAGAGGTTTGGGGTGAAATCGATCATGCAATTAACTATCCTCATAAAACGGATAGTATAGCTTGCAAGGAACAAATAAAAGTATTAGCAAAATTAGTGAATGCAGGCACAAGGTTAGCTGATTCCATTTTTGCGAGTCATCAAGAGCATAAAAAAAGGGGGAACTAATTATTTTTCATTCTTTAAATTTACACGCACTTCTACCAAGCCATATTGCCATTTCATTATCCCTCTGCCAGCAGACAGTAACGCACGTGTTGCAGACAGACAAATACAAAAAGAGAAAAAACCTCACCGGACAGCTTTGTGCTTCGTTCCCGGCAGACACAACGCAGACGACAGCAGGGGGTGCGCCCATGTGGTTAACAGCAATTTTGCGCTATGCGGGCAGACGTTTAAGTTTGAAAAATTGTATCTTCGGTTTATGTTTGTAATGGCAGACAATTTTGTATTTCAAAATCCCGCACATCGCAAATTTGCGAGGCGTTAGCAAAAACTGCAGCAGCCGAAAGACAGACCGTTGCAAACTCTCCGCCTCTATTGCCAGATCGCCATTTCTTTTTTTGCCAGACAGGTTGACTAAATGAAGAACGACAAATACACATCACGTGCCGGATTTGCATTTTACCGTGCTCGTCCCTGCGCGCGCTAAAACGCAAACCGGAATAACAATTCTTTAATGCTTCTCTTCTCAGGTCAAATCCGTACCGCAAACTATTTTCAAGGTAGATAGTTTTTATGGTTTGCGGTACCAATTTGCCCTTCGTGTTGCTCTTTTACTTCGTTAGCGCCGCACGTCTTCCGATTATACCGACAGTTGCAAAACTTTTATAGGTCTTCGCGTGCCAGATCACAGCTTAAAAGCGTAGAACGCAATAGTTCTGCCTGGACAGCAGTAGACTTCTATGTTTGCAGCGGGTAGACAAATCCGTCTGTGCACCGGACGAAATAATAATAAATACAGAAATCCGCAGCATTTGCTAACAGCAATCAGCCCCCATCCCGGCTTTTTAGTGAAAAAATAATTCCCGTTTTTAATTATCTTTGATTATTGTAAAGCAGTGGACATGTTCTTACTCCGGCACGTGGGCTGCTTGCAAAACGTTAGCGGCAACCTTGCAGACAAATTATAATGGTGACAGACAATATCAAAGCGACTTGGAAAGAATTGCTTTCATACACCAAGACAACTTGGGATTTGGACGACTATCCTTTGCGTTTCAAGAAACAGACAGGCACTCCGGGGCAATATAATGTTGGTGAACTTAAACCTTGGGTTGTTCAAATTATCAATTGGTGGACAATGACTGGACTTGGCGACACAAAAGAAGAGGCATATCAAATGCTAAAAAATAATTTTGACAGTTACAGACAGCTGAACAATCCTCCACGACCTGGGACGGCAACTCCCTTACAATTCGCAGACACCTCACGGGCTGACAAATTAGAAGACATCGCAGTTGACTTCTTTGAGAAAATTTTAAACCTCAATTACTACGAATGTTTTATTTCAGACGACAGCGATTTAGGAAGTTTTGGCAAAGACGACAGCGAAACATTGAACAAAATAAATTCGGTTTACAATTTAGGACTGACGGACTTAGCAGATGGAAATATTGTTCGACTATTGACACTAATTAAAGATAAAAAAGGAAGCCGATAACACATCGCATGAACAACAAACTTAAAACAACCCATATATAAACATTGATGGATAAAATCAAAAATAAATTCGAAGTGATTTTAGGATTTGCAACATTAATCATTTCATTAAGTGCTTTTAAGGATGAATTGTCAAAAGTCACATTGGAGTTAGGGTATACATCTATAACATTAGCTGACTATTTCCTTTGGGTTGTTTATGGACTTTCTATTTGCATGTACTTTTACGTGACAGAAAATTTTGCGCGAGATACAAAATTTGGGAAATGGAAATTATTTAACTATACGCTTAATTTTGCTTACTTCCTTTTTGTTTTTATTCTTATTACTCCACTTCTCGTTGTTACAAACATTTTAATCTTTAAAGCATATGTAGCAGTAGCAAAAAATCATAAAGAAATCGAAAATACTTTAGAGATTGTCAATAAAGTGGTAGGTGCCATTTCAGTTATTCTTGCTATAATATCATCCATACTGACATCAAGCAGACTCCTTAGAGAAAGGAAGAAGAAAGCACAAGAAGAAATTGAAGAACAAGAAATCAAAGAACTTGACAATGCTACCAAACTTTTTGCAGACGGCTATTATTCCCATTCTGTTTTAGAAACATTCAAAGTATTAGAAACCCATTTATATAAAAAAATAACCGCAAAGGATGTTCGTGTTCCCAGACACAAAATAAATGACATCATTCAAATTGCATTAAAAGAAAAAATCATCAACCAAGATGACTTGTCTGCAATCAATGATCTTAAAGGCATGAGAAATGCAGCTGCTCATTCAGACGCACAACACACAAGACAGCAAGCAGAGTTTTCTTTAAATTTTGTGCGACAACTTTTGAGGAGAAAAAATGATGAACAGGAAACAAAGTAAGGCAGCCGCTAACAGCAATTTGGCGCTATTGCCGCTTACGTACTTGCATTGAACACCGTTTTCATATCTTTGTTTCGGTTTCGGTAGACAATTTTTCGCTCCGTAAATCGGCAACATCGCCAATTTGCAAAACGTTAACTGCAAGCGGCAAAAACCAAACAGCCCGACAGCAACAAGACAATTTTTCGGTAGACAATCTCGTAATCGGACAGAAAAATAAAGGACAAATACATGCTATAATTTCGCACCTTCGTAGGACAGTTTCGCATTTCACTGACAGCAGACAAATCCTGCACAATTTGTTTTCATCATGAAGTTCAAAGAGTTTATTAAAAAAATAAAATTCAAAAAAGATAATCTGCCTGAATCACCATTGCAGGAAAAATTTATTAAAGACCTTGAAGAAAACGAGGTAATTTATATTGACAATAAACCCTACCTGAAAGTTAAAATAAAATTTGTTGAAACCAATGATTACAGCACTTCAAAGCAAATAGATCACTTGGAAGAAATAACCACCGAGCAGGAAAAACAAATCAAACAACTGAATGAACTTATTACCTCTAAAGACAGCATTATTGCTTCATTGGAAAACCTTGCAAGAAATACAAAGCACGAACTGGAAGTTAAGACTCAACACCAGAAAGAACATATTCTAAAAATTCAGGAAACCATTTCCGAAGCCAATAAAAAAATAACAGATTTAAACAAGGACATACAAAATAAGTGCAATGAAATAGCAAAGCTAAATAAAGACAACCTAAATCTCAGAGGACAGATTTCTCTGCTGATGACGGTGAGAAAAAGAAGATAAGATAAACCAACTATTTTTCAATCTTTGTGCCAGCAGACAGTAACGCGCGTGTTGCAGACAGACAAAAACTCTTCGGACATTTGTGCTTAATCATCGGCAGACAACTCTTTGGACAGACAACAGAAAATAAATCCGCCTGCAGTTAACAGCAATTTTGCGCTATTGCCGCGGTAAGCATCCCTTTTTATAGTGCCAATTCAAAGTTAGTGATTTGATTGATTTTTAATTGATTTTGTTTTTTGTATTCTATTGGTGTTTGTCCATTAAGTGATTGATGAGGTCTATAGT
>JAHEYJ010000129.1 GCA_023251675.1 Bacteroidota bacterium | reverse complement strand
TCTCAAAAGGAGATTTTATTTCAAAATTATTTTCAAAAAAAGCTAGAATCTTGCAGTCCTGAGATCTAAGCAACTCCTCCAGCACTATGGCTTGCCCAGTTGCGCCCCAAATAATAAAATCATTCATTAATGAAGTCTTTAATTGCATTTACTATTCTGGTAACATCCTTCTTGGATAAATCATGATAGCTTGGCAAATTTACACCTCTTGAATAAATATCATAGGAAACATGATTGATTCTTTTTTTCTTAAACAATGGTAATGATGATAGAGGGTAAAAAAAAGGTCTACAGTCTATTTTGCATTCTTTCATATAAGTAAAATATGCGTCTCTGTCAATATTCAACGATTTATCAAAAATAAGAGTAGGTAGCCAATAACTGTTCTTAGCATATTTTTGCTCTGGATTCATCTTGCAAGGCACATCTCTTAATAAATCAGCATACCAATCAAATATCTGACGTTTTCTTTCTACTAATTCTACTACTCGTTCTATTTGTGCAAGACCCATTGCAGCTTGTAGATTAGACATTTTGTATTTGTAGCCATATTCACGCATCCAGAACGTTTTATGATCAGGGTCTTTTGGATTTCTTCCATGATCATTTAATATTTTGGCCTTTTCATAAATTGGTTCACTATTTGTTACTAATATGCCTCCTTCGCCTGTAGAAATTGTTTTTGTCCCATGAAATGAAAATAATCCTGCATGGCCAATACTTCCCACTTTTTTGCCTTTGTATTCTGATCCTAGCCCTTCGGCAGCATCTTCAATTACAAATAGGTTATGCTCATTAGCAATTTTCATTATTTCATCCATCTCACAAACATTGCCGTACAGATGAACTGCAATAATTGCTTTTGTTTTTTTTGTGATTGATTCTCTGATCTTTTTTGGATCAATGCACCATGTATCTTCTATCACATCGACAAATACAGGCTTTGCTCCAATGTATAAAACTGGCTCAACACTAGCAATCCAGGTTAATTCAGGGACGATGACTTCGTCACCTGTTTTTACTCCCATTGCCAATAATGCTAGGTGAATTGCTCCAGTACATGATGAAGTTGCTAGAGAATGTTTCACGCATTCATATTTAGCAAATTGAATTTCGAATCTGTTTAAGTAATCATAGCATTTTTGTCCCCAGCCGGTACGAATTGCATCATTTACATACGAAACTTCTAGCTTCGTGATAGAAGGCTTGTTAATTGGGATTCTGTTATTTATTATTTGCATTAAATAATATTCAATTTTGGAATAGGCACGACAAATTTCCCTCCCCATTCTTTTATATAGCTCAGCTGCATTATTATTTCATCTTTTATATTCCAAGGCAAGATCAAAACAAAATCGGGCTTGTGAAGCCGTATATTTTCTTCGTTCAAAATGGGAATATGGCTTGCAGGCATATATTTTCCTTGTTTAAAAGGAGATGCATCAACGGCAAATTTGATTAAGTCTGCTTTTATTCCGCAATAGTTCAGTAATGTATTTCCCTTGGCCGCAGCTCCATATGCAATAATTTTCTTTCCCTGATCATGCTGGTCAATTAAGAATCGTATCAGATCGTACTTTACTTTCAATATTTTAGTTGCAAAATTTTTATAATATTTTAAATCAAGCATACCTAATTTGATCTCCTGATCCATCAACAGTTTTACATTAGCGGTTATTTCTATTTTTTTATTTTCAATGTGCTTTGCAAAAATTCTCAAAGAGCCTCCGTGCGTTGGCAATTGCTGTACATCAAATAATTCCAGTTGATGATTTTTGAAAATAGTATTAACCGTATAAAATGAAAAATAAGAAAAATGTTCGTGATAAATTGTATCAAATTGTGATTGCTCAATTAACTGCATGAGATGAGGAAGTTCTGTAGTTATAATTCCATCGGGCTTTAATAAAACTTTTAATCCTTTAACAAAATCATTTAGATCAGGTACGTGCGCGAGCACATTATTTCCAATAATTAAATCAGCTTTTTTATTTTCGGAAGCCAGTTTATGCGCTAGTTTTTCATTAAAGAAATCAATAATAGTATGTATCCCTTTTGCTAATGCAATTTCCGCAGTGTTGGCTGTAGGTTCAATGCCCATCACCGGAATATTTTGTTTTTTAAAAAATTGAAGCAAATAACCATCGTTGGAAGCAATTTCAACAACATTTGACCGTTCATTAAAAGGAAATCTTTTAATGATATATTCAACATAATTCTTTGCATGTTCTAGCCAAGTACTTGAATAGGAGGAAAAATAAGGATAAAAATTATTAAATATATCCGCTGATTTCTTATACTCATCAATCTGAACCAAAAAGCATTTATCGCATACGTAAATTTTTAAAGGATAAAACATCTCACCATGATTTAAATATTCCTTAGTAACAAAAGAGTTGGAGGGGGGAGAATTGCCAAGATCAATAAATAAATCTGTCAATGGATTTTTACAAAATCTGCAATTCATGATTTAATGCCTTTAAAGTTTTTAGAAATAGTTGGATAGCCTTTGTCCTTTGCAGAAATCAGCATAATACGTCCCGGCCAATCAATGTTTAATGAAGGATCATCGTATTTGATGCCACATTCTGCAGATGGTTCATGGAAATCAGTATGGTGATAAAGTAGCTCTGAATCGTTCTCCAAAGTTAAAAACCCATGCGCAAATCCCCTTGGCACATAGATCATTTTCATGTTCTTTGCAGAAAGTTCAATGCCTATCCATTTTAAAAATGTTGGAGATGATTTCCTGATATCAACAATAACATCAAATACGGAACCCCTAATGCAGCGTATTAATTTAATTTCGGCAAAAGGGTTTTTTTGATAATGCATCCCCCTGAGCGTTCCTATTTGATTGTTTGACGAATGATTGAACTGGACAAATTCTTGAGTATGGTTGATCTTCTTAAATTCTTTTTTGCAATAGGTACGTGCAAATATTCCTCTTTCATCTTGCCATGTGGAAACTTCAATAATATACGCTCCTTTTAGTTTTGTTTCTATAAAATTCATTGCAAATTATTCTAATTAATAGAGTTTCAATACAGGAATAAGGAAATCTTGTTTAACTAGTACAAAAATAATCATTAAATATACTCAAGCCTTATATTCATATTTGACTGCATTTTGGCGCTATAAATTTTAATCGTAAATTTGTAATAATAGTACGTTATATATTAATGATGAATTATTTTTTCAAAAGAATATGCTGTATTCTGCTATTTGCAATATTCATTGTATTTGCTGCTTTTTCTCAAAATTTAAATTCTCCTAAAGATATTCCCGGCTTACAATACTGGCTGCGTGCGGATAGCGGGGTAGTGCTAAACAGCGCAACCGTAAGTCAGTGGAGCGATGTAAGCGGCAATACCAGGAATGCCATTCAGCCCACAACAGCCGCTCAGCCGCTCTATGTCACATCGGTTTCGGAACTGAACAATAAGCCGGTTGTACGTTTTGATGGATTGGATGATCACCTGTTGATTAATTCAGGAGATACGGTAGGTTCTGTTTTTGTGGTTTCGAAGTGGATGGGCTCTCTGCCTGATTTTTCCGGATACAATAGTATCTTAACGCAACAAGCCTATTCCTCAGGGACCGGTCTGTTTATAGGCCAGCAAGGGACATCCGGTTTTTATGCTGGCAATTCAGATGTTCTTTTCGGAGCCACTGATCTTTATGTAAACGGGCAGCAAACCATAAGTTTGGCTCCACTGGATAAGTACAAGATTTTAGGAGGCGTTAATAGTGCTTCGCCCAAGGTGTTTAATGATTATGTGATCGGTCGTTTTTTTGAGTATACAGGATTTTGGAATGGAGATATTGCCGAGGTAATCGTGTATAAAACCAAATTGACGGTTCCTCAGCGCAAGCAGGTAGAGCAATATCTTTCAAACAAATATGCTCCGCCTGTAAACCTGGGGCCGGATCAAACGGTAAGCTATGGATTTTGCCCTGCAAGACTGAATGCACACAAAGATTGGTTTGCCAGCTACCTGTGGAACACGGGAGCAACAACAGATTCAATAGCAGCACCCAACAGCGGTATTTATTCAGTAACGGTAACCAATACATTCGGATATGTATCATCGGATACGATCAACGTAACGTTTCCGGGGAATCTTTCTCCGTTCGCATCAAACAAAACACTATGCTATGGCGATACGCTGGTGTGGAACACTGGACTTGACAAAACAGGATACACTTTCCTGTGGCAGGATAATTCAACGGACTCATTATACAAGATCACACAGGCGGGACCGTATTATGTAACAGTAACGGACACGATCGGAGTGTCAGGATGCTCAGTAAATTCTTACACACTTACCGTTACGGTAGATAATTTTTCGCAGACTGGAGTAGTGTCACTTGGAGCGGACCAGACACTATGCTCGGGAGAAAGCATCGCCCTTACATCCGGAGCGGGACAGACAACCTCTTACACTTGGTCAACAGGAGCCAGTACGTCTTCAATTGTGATCACAGCGCCATCAACAAACACATATTCGGTAGTTGTGCATAACGCGAATGGTTGCACGGCCATGGATACAATAAATATTACCGTTAAAGGAACGGCTCCTCTTGCCGGGTTTACGGCTCCTGCTACTTGCTTTGGGTCGCCGTTTGTTTTTACCGATACTACTGTCGCGTTCCCGCCTGATAACATTGCAACATGGAGCTGGAATTTTGGTGATGGAAATATTTCTGCTGCTCAGAATCCGGTTCATTCGTACAATATTGCCGGCAATTATATTGTTACGTTGGCTGTTGTTTCTGATTCGGGCTGCCCAGCATCGGTGCAGCATCAGGTAGTGGTTTATGCGAAACCAAATTCAAACTTTACGCATTCGCTTGCCTGCTCAGGCACTCAAACCTTCTTCTCCGATCTTTCTTCGGTCTCTTCAGGCTCCATTACAAATTGGCACTGGGATTTTGGAGTAGCCGCATTGTCAAATGATACTTCTAATTCGAAAAATACAAGTTATACCTATTCTGCTGTCGGAACTTATACCGTTTCGCTTATTGTTACTACAGCAAAAGGTTGTAAAGACACGGCCGTTTCTGTAATCACTGTTAATCAGACGCCTACAGCAGGGTTCACGGCTACCAATGTATGTTTAGGAAGTGTTACCTCATTTACTGATATTTCTGCCGGATCAATATTTAATTGGCAATGGGATTTCGGTGATAATACAAGTCACCCAACCATTCAAAACCCAACGCATGTATATTCAATAGCCGGTACTTTTACTGTCACGCTGACTGTTACTTCATCAAACGGATGTGACAATACGATAAAAGATACGATACATGTTCATTACCTGCCGGTTCCGCAGTTTACAGGAGATTCTGCCTGCGTGAAAGACCCGCTGCAGTTTACGGATATCAGTACCATTTCCGGAAGCACGATCAATACCTGGAACTGGAATTTTGGTGCGTATGGAACTTCTGCGCTGCAGAATCCGATAACTACTTATACTGCCAGCGGAAACTATACGGTTGCACTAACAGTAACATCCGCTCAAACCTGTTCCGCCAGTGTTACTCAAAGCGTGTTCGTTCAGCCCCTTCCTCATGCAACCTTTTCTTTCCTGCCGCATTATGGAGCGCCGCCTCTTACTGTGGGTTTCAATAATAGTTTAACGACAGGCGCAACCGGTTATCAGTGGATCTTTGGCGATGGGGGAATAAGCAATCAGCAAAATCCTTCGTACACCTATGCGGATACTGGATTATACCCGATAAAACTGATCGTACAGTCTGCCTTTGGATGTATCGATTCAATGCTGGATACAATTTTTGTTGCTTATCCCGACCTTGACATAACTGTGAAAGCGGTCACCACGAATCTTTCCGGCAATACGATCCAGGTCACCGCATGGCTTTATAATGCCGGCACGCTGGATGTATCCAACATGGAACTTTCCGCTCATCTCGATAACGGGCCTCCTATTCATGAGATGTGGAATGGGTTTCTGGCGCCGCATGCGATTTTAGGATATACATTTAATTCCTCATTTGAAAACGTAAACAACCGTTACAGCGTTGTTTGTGCGGATGTTTTAAGTGTGAATGCAAAGGATGATGACGATCTATCAAACAATCATTCCTGCGCACCGGTCACCGGCGAGTTCACCGTGCTTGATCCGTTCCCGAACCCGACGGATGACGAGATATTTTTTATGTTCATTCTTCCTTCTTCCGGAAAAGTGAATGCTCAGATCTACGATGTACGGGGCAGGGAAGTAGAAATAGTATCCGACAAAGAAATGCAGAAGGGCCTGAATACATTTGACTATCCCACCCTCAAACTCGAGCAGGGAATGTACCTGATGAGACTTACCTTCGGCGATAAAACGGCGGTGAAGGTGTTTATGAAGAAGTGACAGTGAGAAGCACCAAGCCTGTTGTCAAATACCAAAAAACAAATAAATTTCAAAAAACAGCCAAGTTCCAAATTCGAAACAGATACCGGTGTAGCGAAGAATTATTATTTACTAAAAGGATTGTTTGTTTGGAATTGGAATTTTAATAATTGGATATTTCTTGGTATTTGTGATTTGAAATTTGGGATTTAAGGGAAACTCTTTTTCCTCTATATTTGTCAATCATTTTCAGCGGAATGCGATTTTCAAAACACTTCATTCTATTTTTAATTTGCCATCTGGCATTTTTTACCTGTATTGCGCAGATCGGAAATAAAAAGGCAAAAGCGACCGGTGATCCTAAAATTGCGGATGATAATTTCAAGAACGGCAATTTTGAAGGGGCGCTGGATGAATACCTGCTTCTTATAAAAAAAGAACCGGGAAATGATAAATACAATTACCGTCTCGGCGTATGTTACCTGAATACAGATATCGATAAAACAAAGGCAATCACTTTTCTTGAGAAGATCCAGGAAAAATCAACGGAGCCGGATTCAAAATACCTGTTGGCGCGCGCTTACCAGTATTCTTACCGGTTTGACGAGGCCCTCCGCCTTTTCGAAAAATACAAACAGGAAGGAAAAGGCTCTTCAGAGAATATGAAAGACGCCGAGCACCAGGTGCAGTATTGCATCAACGCAAAGGAGCTGATGAAATTTCCGTTGAATGTTTCGTTTGAGAACCTGGGCAAGAATGTGAATTCTGAATACCCTGATTATTTCCCGTTCATTCCTGCCGATGAATCCTTTCTCATCTTCAATTCAAAGCGGCCCGAAGCGGGTACTTACCAGAATCCCGATGGTTCGTGGGAAGCAAATATTTATTTTTCAAAGGTCAAGGACGGGCAATATGCCAAAGCGAAGCCCATGGGCAGGATCATCAATTCTACTCAGGGAGATGAAGAGGCCGTAGGCCTTTCCAGCAGCGGCGATTACCTTCTTCTTTATTACGACAACTTCCAGGGATCGGGTGATATTTATATTTCAAAAGCCGATAAGGCCAGGAATTTTAAAGAGCCGATCCTGCTTGACGAACAGATAAATTCAGTAAGGGGACAGGAAATATCCGCTTCTATTTCTACAGATGGAAACGCCATATTTTTTGCCAGCACAAGGCCGGGTGGGTTCGGCGGTTCTGATATTTATGTTTGCAGAAGGCTTCCCAGCGGAAGCTGGAGCCCTGCGCAGAACCTGGGAGAAGATGTCAACACGCCAGAGAACGAAGATTTCCCGAATATTTCTCCTGACGGAAACATGCTTTTCTTTTCTTCCATGGGTCATACCAGCATGGGCGGTTACGACATCTTTGTAGCGAAATGGGATGAGGAATCAAAAAAATTCAGCGGTGTGAAGAATGTGGGCTTTCCGATCAATACGCCGGAAGATGATATGAATTTCAGAGTTTCCTCTTCCGGAAAATACGGCTATATCTCCGCGCGGAAAAAGGACGGCTTTGGCGATCTGGATATTTACCGCATCGATTTCCTGGATGTGGATCCTGATTATACCGTCGTCACCGGGAAAGTGGTAAGCACGGATGCAACACAACCACTTGATTCAACCCATGTTTTTATTTCCGTTGTGGATGCAGCATCGAACGAGGAATTCGGAAATTATATGCCGAATCCAAATACCGGAAGGTTTGTGATCATACTTCCTCCCGGTAAATTTAAGATCAATACGGAAATTCCCGGTTACAAACCCTACAGCGAAGCGATTTCTGTTCTTGACAAGAGTTCATTTAAGCCGCAGATAGAAAAAAATATCATGCTTGTTCCTGAGGGAGGGAACACGGTCCCGCCTCCGAAGAAGAAGTAATGGTACGTCAGTCAGTTCGAGTAGACCTGTTGCTTTGAACAGGTCATATCGAGAACTGGTACAGAGCGAACCTTCTATTGATCACTTCTCGATACATCCCGAGAAGCATCGGGAAATCGAAGTGACCTGTCGATTTATGACTCGAAATAATTGCAACTTTTGTAAATTCAATGAATGGTTCTCAAGCTCCACAAGATGAATAAAATCTTTCCGGTCTTGTTCGGTTATTTGTTCCTAGCTCAGCAGGTATTTCCGCAGACTACTGATAAAAATATTTCAAGTGCACTCACTTCAGACACAGAACCGTTTCTCGCGGTGAATCCTTCCAATTCCAATAACCTCATAGCGGCATGGATGAAGGTTACCTCGCTCTCACAGCTTTCGATCTGCACTAAAACTTCTTTCGACGGAGGCGTTACATGGGGAAATCAAAAATTACTGCCTCATATTTCCTCCGGATTTACTTCAGCCGATGTGTCGGTCACATTCAATAATTCAGGTGAAGCATTTATCAGCTATGTGGATTATAAACTGAACCTTGATTCGGGCTATGTGAGAACCGTTCATTCGGCGAACGGCGGAGTTTCCTGGAGCGCTCCGGTGAACGCAGTGAGCAAAACCGATTCTCCTGATCTTCCGATCGATCGCCCCTGGATCGTTGCGGATTATACGAACGGAGCGTACAGCGGAAGACTTTACATTGTCAGTAAGAGTTACTATGCAGCAGCACCTCCGCAAAAAATATGGCTCACCGTTTCAACCGACAGCGGAACTACCTGGTCGGAGATAAAACAGTTGGATGACAGTATCCCGGTCGGATTAACAATCATTATGGGAACTCCTGCTGTGGGTGCCGATGGCGCGTTGTATGTAGCTTATCCTTCTTACAAACCTTCGCTGAGTCCGTATGCGCGTACCATTTGTCTGAAG
>JAHEYJ010000237.1 GCA_023251675.1 Bacteroidota bacterium | reverse complement strand
AACATAAAAAAACCGCAGCACCTTCTTCTGCCCTTACGGTACATCACTTCGCAGCAGGAGTTCAGCAAAATGGCCAACTCTAAGAACATGAAAACCGCCGTGGATAGTTTTTGGGTGTATGCAGGAGGGGGCACGGACCGCGCCCGCGAACTGGTAAAGAAATTCTATAACCGGGTGCTGGACGAGAACAACTATTTTACTTCCTATGTTGAAGGATGGAGAACCGACCGGGGATTGATCTACCTCATCTACGGGCCGCCCAATATTGTGTATAAATCTTCCGGCTCGGAGAACTGGGTGTACGGAGAAGAAAATAATTTCAACTCCCTTACTTTTACATTCATGAAGGTCATCAACCCTTTTACTGACAATGATTACCGGCTTGACCGTTCGCAGGTGTTTAAGACCAGCTGGTTCAATGCTGTAGAAATGTGGAGACAAGGACGGGTATCGTCAGAAAAATAACTATGAAAGAACAACGATTCAATCCGAAGGACCCCGCCCGGGGCAAAACACATAAAAAAGATTATTCTTCATCGCACCTGAGTGAAGGGAAAAAAGCATCACGGCCGGTCTGCGGCATCCATCCGATCATTGAAGCCATCCGTTCAGGAAAAGAGATCGAGAAAATATTCTTTCAGAAAAACGCCGGCAACAAAGTGATGGGCGAACTGAACGATGCCATCCGGGAGTTCAACATTCCTTTCCAGTTTGTTCCGATGGAAAAACTGAACCACCTGGTCAAGTCAACCAACCACCAGGGCGTGGTAGCGATGCTTTCACCCATTGCTTATCAAAACCTTGACAATATCATTCCAACCATTTTTGAAAAGGGGGAAATTCCACTGGTGCTTATTCTTGACCGGATCACGGATGTGCGAAACCTTGGCGCCATTGCACGGAGCGCGGAGTGCGCGGGCGTTCACGCCATTGTGGTTCCCTCCCGCGGAAGCGGGCAGATCAACAGCGATGCAATTAAAAGTTCGGCCGGCGCCATTTTCAATATCCCGGTCTGCCGAAGTGAAAACCTGAAACTCACCATTGACAACCTGAAAAAAAGCGGCCTTCATATCATTGCGTGTACAGAAAAATCGGAGAAGACGATCTATAAAAATGATTTCACCGTACCCCTGGCTATTCTTCTCGGTTCAGAAGAAGACGGGATCTCGGAAGAATACCTCCGGCTCGCCGATGAAAAAACAAAGATCCCTCTCTTCGGCAGCACTGAATCACTGAACGTTTCGGTGTCGGCAGGAATCATTCTTTATGAAGTGATCCGGCAGCGAATCGCGTAATCAGTCAATCGATAATGACAAAGAAGTTTGTTCTGCTTTTTACAATTCTGAATTTATTTCTGGCCTGTTTTCATTTGGACATATGGCAGAATGGAAATACCACATCCAGGGCAATTGCCGTCGTGGCTTTTTCGGAATCCCGCACCCTGCAAATTGACAAACGACAGGCAGAATCAGTTGACAAAAGTTTCATCAACGGGCATTATTATTCCGACAAAGCGCCTTTGCCTTTATTTATTGTAATTCCTTTTTTTGAAATCGTTAATCTTTTCGGGATAAAATCTGAAAACCTGGAGCGAACCGCTTACCTGGCCGGAGATATTCTCTGCGGAAGCATTCCCTTCACGCTCCTTGTCGTTGTTACATTTTTATTTATACGCAAAGAGAAGCACCCGGGGATCTCTCCCGTACTTCTCTCCATGCTTCCGTTCTATGCTTCGTTTATTTTTATTTACTCAGGAACTTTTTATGCGCATCTTTTGTCAGCTTTGTTCCTGGTCATTGCTTATGTTTTTTTACGTGAGCAGAAAAAGATCTTCTGGGCAGGATTTTTATGCGGGCTCTCCTTTTTGTCTGAATTTCCAACAGCACTGATCATTGCTATATGGCCGCTTCAGATCTATTTACAGCATCGATCCGCAAAACCGGTTCTTCGGTTTTTATCGGGCGTCGTTCCTTCGCTGGTATTGATCGGCCTCTATAATTATTTCCTCACGGGAAATATGCTGAACACTTCCTATAAATACCACGCGATGCAGGAGATCCACTCGGATTACGGATTTTCGCTGCCCAAACCGGAAGCCCTGTGGGGATTGACGCTCAGCCCCTACAGAGGACTTCTTTTTTATACTCCCTTCCTGGTTTTATTTTTTTATGGCGTATTGAAAAATGCTTTGACAAGATCATTTCGTGAAACGGTTTATTCATTTTTTTCTCATTACCTCATACTTATTTCTCTTGTTTCGGTACTTTTCATCTCCGGCTACTTTGAATGGTGGGGCGGATGGTGTTATGGCCCCCGCCTTATTTTTTTTATAGCCGTGCTTTTGTGTTTTGAAGGAATACGTTATTATTCCTCGCAAAAAAATTTCAAACCCATGTTCTGGGCATTGATGTTGTTTGGAATGGCCTGTACTTTCATGGCAAAATCAACCGTTGTTTATTCGGTTCCAACAGAAATTCAAAACCCCATAACCGGGCAGGTCATTCCGAATTTCACAAATGGTAATTTTAATCCCAACAATATACTTACTATGATTTTTGGTGTTGCACCGCAAACGGCAAATTATATCTGGCTGCTTGCTTTTACAATGATCACCATTGGCTTAACGCTAGGGTATAAAAAAGAAAATGCGAAACAGGCTTCTAAATAATACATCCACCGGGCTGCTCTTTTTATCGCTTGTGGTTTTTTTATCCAGGGTTCCCTTTCTAGGGGCCGGATTTGGCGCTGAAGAAGATGCGTGGTTGCTGCCGCTCACGGCAAAGAACATCGCCCTCTCAGGCCATTATGAAATGTCGCGCGCTCCCGGACACCCGCTGCAGGAGCTGCTCTACTCCTGGATGTGGAATGCGTCTCCGTTCTTCTTCAATCTTATCAGCGCAATTGCAAGTGTAATAGCTACCGTATTTTTTGCTTTATCAATGAAAAATATCGGACTAAGAAATTATCTTTTCGCAGCATTCGCTTTTGCTTTAACACCTGTTGTATTTATTTCATCTACGTACACTATTGATTATATGCTGGCCATGGCGTTTGCGATGGGGAGCTTTTATTT
>JAHEYJ010000018.1:32218-34240 GCA_023251675.1 Bacteroidota bacterium | reverse complement strand
TCACTCCTATTCTTCCGCCAATGGCTTTGTTCTTATTATTATCCAGCAGGTTCGAATAAGAAAGTTTTCCGGCATCATTTCCGGTTTTAGTTAATGATGGGCCGTTGGAAATAAATACGGCATAGTTCACTTTCACCGGATGGATCGCTGCTTCCCCGCTTGCCTGAAATCCCATTTCCACCAATGGCATTGCCTGGTCTGTATGTCCCATTCCCAACGGAGCATCCGCCAAATGATTTTGCCAGGGGAGATGAAGTCGTTCAGGATAAATACCGAAAGGAGAAGGAAACATGCCTCCGGTTATTGTCAAATACGGATTTACATAATACACCATGTTGGCATAATAAAGCATAATGTCTGCAGCGCCGGATGAAGACATGGGCATCGTCATCGTTGAAGAAGAAGTAGTCGTTCCGTGCGTATGCCCGCTTGCGGCTACGCCTGACGATACAGAAGTTGAATGCATTTGCCCGGCTCCCGCGCTGATGTGCATGTGTATTAAAAAATACAAGTGCTTGTTGGGCCGGTAAAGAAAAACGGGCATGAAACCGGCTTCAAATCCTGCCGTATCCAATTTTTTCCCGAGCAGCACATTCATGAAAGCCGACCCGGAAAAAAGAAATTTTTTTATTTCACCCGTAGTATCGCTTTCTTTCTCAATAGAAGAACAACATTCGGGAAGCGGTGCAACAGATGAATTCTTTTTTCCTTCGGAAATCAGATTTTTATTTTTTGAAAAAGAACTTGTATCCTGATTTCCTGACTGGGCATGAGCCGCTACAAAAAAGCAAAAAACAATAAGTAAGAAGCAGGAAGAAAGGGTTTTCTGATATGTAGCTCTTTTCAGCATAAAGTAATATCTATTCTGAAAGCGGAATGTTTAAAGTGATTTTGTCTGATTTCTGAGAACGTTTTATCTTTAATGCCATACCACCCGTTACGCGTGCACCGGTAGCGCCCCAAGCGGTGTCTCTTCCAACCATATACACAAAATATTTTCCCTTTTTCAGCCCGTCAATTTTAACAAACTCTTCAGGCGGGGTGCCCATAAAAAAGGCGTCATAATCGGTCACCTTTGTTCCCGGAAATTCATCCACATTATACTTCAGGAAAACCGTATCGGGATATCCAGCATGGTTGATAATGTTGTTTGAATGATGCGCACCATAAACGGTAAGTGTCGCATCACCTCCCAGTCCTGCATTTTTATTACAGGAAAAAAAGATCAGGGAAAATGCAAAGGCCAGGAATAATGAAGTGATGGAATGATGGAACCGTGGAACTTTTACCATGCTATTCGTTTTAATATTCGTAATTCGTTTCATTCGTAATTCGTAGTAGTTAATGATGATGTCCTATAATTGCTCCAAAATACGGATCAACGGATAATTCCGGTTTCACATTAGGGATAAGGGTTAATGTTTTCATATCGATCGCCGTCATGTATCCGTTTCGGCCTGCACAAGCCGAAGAATGATGAGGCGGCGGCCCTCCGCCGGCTATATTTCTGTGCAGAATCCAGACTTTGCCATCATGCACATCGGGGACAACTCCATGCGGCTGCCAGCCAGTATAAATGTTTTTAATAAATGCGTGTGTTTTTCCGTTGATGACAGTAACACAACCCATTTGTCCGGGAAAAGTTACATCATCATTTGGGCAGGCGACATAAAGCGTATCGCCGGCATAATGCGGTTCTTCAGGACCTTTTCCAGTAGGTACTTTTGCGATCAACGCATCATCTGAAGTTCTTAAGAACCGGATTTCGTTTGTACGGACACAGCTTACAGCGTATTCCGATTTATCCGGCGAAAAATGGATCTCGTGAGAATCATATTTAGGCGCGCTGCTGGGAATTTCTCCCGGTTCGAGCGGAATTTTATTTATGTCGGGATTATGAATATCGGTGAAGTTGATCTTGTACAAAAAGTTTCCGGGTTGTGTTGATACATACAGATAGTTCCCGTACATGCCGGTGCCATGCGGGTATTCAAGCAATCCCGCTCCCTGCCATTTATCCAG
>JAHEYJ010000018.1:0-32208 GCA_023251675.1 Bacteroidota bacterium | reverse complement strand
TATCCAGCATGGCCATGGTTTCAAGGTCTACCACTGCAATGGACCCGTTTGCATTCCAGTCGACCACAAAAGCCATTTTTCCGTCGGGAGTAATTTCAAAAACACTCCACTGGCCGGTGCCGATCTCTGTCTCTCCGACAAACCCGCCATCGCTGGTGCGGTACTTCTGAAACTTCGTACCCGCAAAGAAACAGGTATAGAAATATTTTTCGTCAGGGGAAATTTCAATGTAGTGCGGAGATTCTATTGATGGTACCGCCCCCACATCAACGCATCGCATCACCAAACCGCTGGCCGGATCAATAATGAAAACATTATCACATCCCTGATTCACAACAAACATTTTCTGCCTTCCGGCCTCTGACCATTTCACAAGCCCGTTATTGGCAGGGGCTCCGCTGTTGATCCAATCACGGATGGTGATCACTTCCTCTCTTGTAAGCGGGTTGCTTCCGGTAGGCATTGTGGGCTTAATTGAAATGCCAAGGTCGCTGTAGGTATTGATGAAATAATTCAGGAAACTGTAATCGGAACGGTAAGGAATAACAGCCGTGTTGCCATTACGGCTTCCATTGAATAAACGTGTCCAGCTTTCCAGCGATAACCCATTGGTTGCATCCTTGCTTTTATCGGTATGGCAGCCGGCGGTCGCGCATCGGTTTAAAATGATCTTACCGACTTCGGCAGGATAGCCTTTGTAATCATCACATTTATCCTTTTGGCAGCTTACAGGTATCAGGCAAATACATAAAACAACTATATAAAAAATTAATTTCATGCCAATACCTTTTGCCTTTCGATCTGCTCAATAAAGGTTTCCATCTTGGTAACACTTTGTCCTTCAGAATAAAATCGCAGGTCACAGAGGTCGCCTTCAATGATCAGGAACGGAACCCCTGTTTCCTCTTTCAGGCGCTGGGGCATTCCAAAATTGGAATTGGAGTTATTAAAACAGGTCTTTGCATCGTGATAGATGATACCGTCAATTTTAAAATCCCGGAACAGCCCTTTCAGGATTTTTTCTTTTGCCCTGTCACTGCGGTTGATGAATATTTCCGTATAGGCTTTTGCTGAAGATTCAAACGGATTCTTCTCATCAAAAGCATCAAACACCCAGCTGTTGCAATAAGTAGATGCTACGATTGCTGAATTGTTCTGCATAAAAAGTTCACTCAGCGGGCGCAGCTTTCCCCAGATCGGCATTCCATCCCAATACAAACGGCTTTTTTCTTTTTCAAGGAAACCAACTCCCTTCGTTACGTTTTCAGAAAGTTCTTTAAGCAAAGTACCATAATAATCTTTTGCCACTTGTGTTCCACGCAGCACCACGATCGGCCCCATGTGAATGGTAGCATCAAAGAAACTGATCGGTGCAGGGCTTGCCTTAGCAGTGAAAAGCACCTGTTTCCAAAGTTCAGTTGCTTCTTTGCTGAGGCGTAACGTTTCGCGGAATTTATCTATATCGAATTTCTTTCCGCTTGCTTTTTCACAGGCGGGAATCATATTTTTATACTGAGTTGCTACATCGTCAATCACTTCCCTGGTCACTTCGTCCAAATGCCGTGGAGGGACAATTCCTACTACGGGCACATTCAGTTCTTTTGCAAAGTAGCAGAACCAATCCTGCACTTCCCGGCATTGGTTGGTGCTGTAAACGATCAGGTCAGGTTTGGGTGCGCCTTTCAGCCCGTAATGTTCGGTCATAGGAGTTTCTTTTTTCAGATAAGAACCCAAGTCGGCAGTCAGGTAAGAACAGATATCATTTGAGTATCCGAGTTTTGTTGCTTCGGGAATGAAATCATTTGCAGTGCGGGTTGCGCCTAAAAGTGCGCCGTGATTTTCGGGAAAATGGACTTCAAAACCAAAAGACCGCAGTAATTCGGCAGGGCCAACACTGGTGCACCAGGCCATTTTTTTGCTGGTGTCGCCCATTCCACGGAAGTAATTTCCCATTACATCTTTCAGGAGTTTTGCTGATTGAATTTTGTACATACAAAAGAGATTTGAGATATTAGATTTTAGAATTGAGATATCGTTCTATGGTTCTTTTCTAAAACCCGCCATCCTGATATTTATATTTTTATTCGAGCATCCACTACCATTGCATTGTTCTCAAACGCCATGATCGGGTTCAGATCCATTTCCCGGATCTCAGGAAAATCACACACCAGTTGTGACAAACGCTGTATGATTTCGACCACACTTTCTTTATGAATTCCTTTTTCACCTCTAACGCCGTCCAGGAGCTTCGATGTTTTGATTGAAGATAGCATTTCTTTGGCTTCTACTTCGGTAACGGGCGCAATTTTAAAGGCCACATCTTTAAGTACTTCGACATAAATTCCTCCTATACCAAACATGAGTAAATGGCCCAGTCCCTGCTTCGCGCTTACGCCGCCAATCAGTTCCCTTCCGCCCGGCAGGAATTTCTGAACCAGGAACTTCAGATCCTTCATGTCAAACTTGTTTTTCATCTTCTCAACGGCCGTTAATACTTCATCCATATTTTTTAGGTTGACCACCACTCCGCCCATATCACTTTTATGAACCAACGATTCAGAATCCGCTTTCAGCACTACAGGGAAACCAACTTCCCGGGCTGCTTTGGCCACATCGTAAGGACTATCGGATATCCGCCAGTCAGCCAATGGGATTTTATATGCGCCAAGCAGGTTAAACACCTGTTTTGAAGATAGGAAAGTCTTTCCTTCTTTTTTTGCTTCAATAAGAATTGTTTCAGCCTGCTTTTTATTAATGTCAGAAAATAACTTTGCTTCACCGATGTTCCTTGAACGTACCAGATGATACTTGTACAATGCGCCCAGCGCTTTTGCCGCTGTGGTCGGGAAAGCATAACAGGGCACTCCGCCATCTTTCATGATCTTGGCGGTCTGCTGGTACCGTTCCATGCTCATGTTGGTCATGAAGTTACAGACGATCGGTTTCTTCTTCATTTTATTCACTTCCACGATCTGCCGTGCCACTTCATCCGTATCGGTAAAAGGGGCGGTGACAAAATTGATATAGACGGCATCAATGCCTTCTTCATCCATCAGCACATCCAGCGCACTGCGGAAATGTTTTCCTCCCCCGGTTGCCACCACATCAATGGGATTATTGATGCTGGCTTCGGGAAGCATGGTGGTCTTCAAAATATTTTTTGCCCGTTCTGAAAGTGCGGGGATCTGAAGTCCTTTGCTTACCAATTCATCGGTTGCGATCACAGCAGGCCCGCCGGTGTTTGTTATGATTCCAACCCGGTTGCCTTTCGGATAGGGCTGGGTGGCGAATGCCATCGCCGTCTGGCACATCTCTTCTTCATTATTGAAAGTGAGCATGCCGGTCTTTTCAAAGATCAGTTCGGTGGCAATATCAACTCCTGCCAATGACCCGGTATGAGAAGCAGCCGCTTTGGCTCCTTCTTCCGTTCTTCCCGCCTTCATGGCGAGTATCGGTTTTTTTCGGGCAACAACTTTTGCCACATCCATAAACTCTTTTGGATTAGAAAAACCTTCGGTGTAAAGAATGATCGCTTTTGTTCCGTCGTCTTCGCCATAATAACTTACCACATCGGAAATAGAGACATCGCAGGCATTTCCGTTAGACGCATACATCCGCATGCCGATGCCAAGGTCGAAAACACTTTGCATGATGAAAGCGCCTACGCCTCCGCTCAACGCAACTATGGAAATAGAACCCGGTTCAGGAAAAGTAAAAGTGAAATCGCAGTAGGCTTTCAGTTCAGGATCTGAATTAATAATTCCCTGGCAGTTGGGACCGAAAACCCGGACACCGTATTGTTTTGCTTTTTGGAGAAATGCGGTTTGAAGCGCCATTCCTTCTTCTCCCATTTCACTGAAGCCGGCTGAATTAATGATGACGGACTTTATTCCTTTTTTTCCGCAGTCCTCGATCATTTGCGGGACAAACTTACTTGGAATAATGATATGAGCCAGATCGATCTCGCCCGGCACATCAAAAATGGTGGGATACGCTTTGATCCCTCTTACTTCAGGTTCTTTCGGATTGATAGGATAAATGGGCCCCTTATATCCATAATGAACAAGGTTTTTAATAATGACATTTCCTATGGAAAGATCTTTTGTAGAAGCCCCGATGATCGCAATGGATTTAGGCTTGAATAATGAATCCAGCTCATGAATAGTTTTTTTTTCTTTGGCAATTAATTCTGCTTTCATGTACACGTATTTTTATAAAAATATATCCTGGTTTATTCGTCCGCTTCAACGATGAGAAAGGTTTTTATTTTGGTAAACCGCTGGCCGATTTCGCAGTTGGCATCGTTGAGACATCCGTTGAGGCATTTCCCCAATTCGTTTATATCCCTCGGACAAAAACAACCTTCCAAAGGAGAGATTTTATAATCCGGATTTGTTAGAAATGTTTTATCCGGGAATAAAATAGCGACCGGAAAATCTCCTTCCGGACCTAATATTAAAGATGAAGAAATATAATGGCATTTCCCTTCGATAACAACCTGCATCGCCGATGCAATTACGTTTTCTTTTTCTTTCGTTTCTTCCGCTGATTTCTTTTTCTTAACAAGGATTATCCCTGATGAAGTGCTTTTCCCAATAACATTAGTGCGATATCCTCCTTCCGGAGTAAATGAATTTTGGTAAGCAGCGTCTTGGGAATAAAAATTATGAATTTCGGCCGGGACATTTACAATTATTTCTCCGTCGGGAGCCAGGCAAACCTTTACATTCTGAATGATTTTACTTGTTTGATTTTCAGATTTGATAGATGTCATTGGTCCTCATTCTAAAGTTGTTTGCTCACTGGTCTCGGCATACCTTACATTCGTAATACAATGATGCCAAGGCAGGCAAGAAGGGAGTCCGAAGTTCTCATCCGGATTCCGGTTTCTTGTCCTGCCTTTTGAGAGAGAATGAGCTTGTGAGTGAGTTGCACACACTTGGGAACCCCCATAGTCCCCGATGCATACAAGTTCATACTATTGTCAAACTCCCCGGCATCAAAGTTTCTTCTATTGGACATCAGCCAAAGTTATTTCGTGATTTATTATTTTTAAGAAGCTACTGCTTGTTTCTCTTTCAATTTCAGATGGCGGAATCCTCCCCACAATGCGGCTCCAATGGCTCCTGCATAAATGGAATCAGGGCTTGTTTTAATGATAAATTTCTTTTCTGATTCCGCCAATTGTTCTTCTATTGCCTGGATCATTCCTTTATTAAGGGCCATTCCTCCTGTAAGCACAATGGGAGATTCCGCCTTGAGAGAACTCAAAAGCTTTATGATCCTATTGGCAATTGACATATGAATTCCCTTGATGATGTTCGGCGTAGTAATTCCCCGCGATACCATGTTGATGACATCCGTTTCGGCGAGTACAGCGCAGATTCCTGATGACACTTCCGGAACATCTGCCTTCAGTGAAATATCCCCTACTTCCTCAATTGACAGTCCGAGATAACGAGAAATGTTTTCCAGGAACTGGCCGGAGCCGGATGCACACTGGCCTGTCATTTTATAATCCTGTACACGCGCATCTTCTGAAACTTTGACTGCACGTACATAAAGCGCACCCATGTCAACCACCGATCTTGCTTCAGGGAAAAAATAATTGGCACCTTTTGCATGTGTTGTCATTCCGTAAAAATGCCCTCTCTTTCTTTTTACCAGGTCTCCTTCACCGGTAGAAGCGAGGTAAGCAATGTCTTCATATTTCAGATTGTGCTTTGTAAGCATCGTCTGAATCACTTCATCCGCTACCTGGGTAGGATTACGCTTGCGGATCTTTTCCGTATGCTTGTCAATTATTTTTGATGGTGAACCATAATCAACAAGAACCAGCTTAATAAAGTTAGATCCCACATCAATTCCCATTGTATAAAATGAATTTTTCATAATAATAATTTAATCGGTTATTATTTCTTTTTTCATATGTAAAATCCCTTTTCGGGATAAATGCCCTGTAAGTATTTTTTCGGTGACCTCCAATACCCAATCGGATAATCCGGAATCGGGGGTGTCATTCATTATTGCGGTCACATTGTTCTTCTTTGCAATTCCATCAAGTTGTGCTACTTTTTCCGGGAAAAGGGAAAGGTTGACAACATTCTTCTTCTCCCCAATAATTATTTTCAATGTTTCAAACCCAACCGTAGAAGCCGAAGCATTTATTACCAGGTCAAAAGGGCAGATTAACTCGCTCAGCGATTTTTTATCTTTGAAATTGCAAGGAAAAACAGTTACCGGATATTGCGGGGATAACATTTCAAGTGAACACAATTGTATGTCGGCACATGACACATCGTAATTTTTTGATAATGCAATTGCGACATCTTTTACAACCAATCCTGCTCCGAGAACAATAATCTTATCCATGAATGGGGGTGTTTATTCTTAACAAAGAAACTGTTTGATTCAACACTTATCTATGACATCTGTCAATCGAAAACATGAGTATGGTCATGTTTTGATTGCATTTCTTTGTTTTTTAGCTTAAAAACACGTTATGATCCATTCCACAAAGAAAATAGCATGCAGAAGAGAAAATGCAGATTCATTTCCTAAAATACTTAAAAATCATTTTAGGAAAATATAATTTGAAATTGTAGAGAAGGAAAACTATTTAGACAAAACAAACGGGACGTTTTTTGCATCCCAAAAGGTAATTGAAAAATAAAAGTCAATTATTTAGAAAGATATTTTGAAGAAACATAACCGGTTTCATCATTGTACTTTATTTTCCACCAATCTTTATTTACCTTTTCGAGCACTTCCACCGAAGCATTTTTATGTATTTTCATAATTAAAGTAGAACCTCCATCCGCCGCTGATCTCATATTAAGAGACTCGGCAGAAACTTTATACATTTCTTTTGCCGAGACGGTTTTGTTTACTGGCGTTTCAATCATCTTTTGTGATGCCTCATTATTGGATGTTTGCACAGATGTAGGTTTTGTTTCTACCGATGAGGTTTGTTCAGAAGAGGATTTATCGGATTTATGATTATTTCCTGAAGTTTCTTTTTCCTTGATTCCTTTTTTCTTTCCCATTGGAAAAGCCCTTGATATATTGAACCCTAATTTAAATCCACCTTTGGTCCAGGTATCCGGTGAATGCGGAATGAAATAATTCGGGGTGATGGCCTCTACATTAGTGAAATCAATATGGAATACATGCCCTCCTGTTTCAAGTTCAAATCCAACAGCTAACGGAGCATAATAAGGATTCGTGGTATTTTTTTGCCTGTATTTTGAATTTACATAATAATAATCGGCCAGAATTGAAAAACTACGCGTGATCTTTAACCGCACACCCAAAGCCGCAGAAAGCAGATCTGATTCATCTTCAGCTCCGTTTGCCGGGTTTACACTCGCAAGAACATAATTCCGATGTGTATAAGTAGGAGCGAGTACAACAGCAAGCCGGTTGGAGAACTTTCGTGCAAAAATGATCTGGCTTGTATAAGAAAACCTGTCCTGCATGAGTAATGTATTATCGGCTAACTGAGTGGAAACCCATGTTGTATCAGCACCGGTATATATTGCACTTTTTGCTTTTGGAGTGAATGACGCAACACCATAAACGCAAATTGAAAGAGGCACCTTATTATCAAGGGTTTGCTCCAGGAACCGCCATTTCACAGATCCATCTATTGCCTCGTCTCTTTTGTTGCGGCCTGCTCCAACTTGTAAGCACCGGGTAATTCCATAGTCAAGAGAAATACGAACATCCGATATAGCATCCCAGCCAAAAAGCGTATGCACTCCCCCATTGCTTAATTTTCCGCTGTTGCCAAAACGATGCGAGATATTAAAATTCAAGGCATGCGCACCGGTTGTCTGAGCGGTCTGAATGTTTATGAGCTTGGGATCTTTAAACATACCCGTAACCATGTTCAGGCTTTTATCCTTTTTCGGTTCGGTCTTTTCCACATCATCAATCATTTTGAGCAGATCATCCTGCGCATAAACGAAGTAAGGAAAGAAAGAAAGAAAGATCAGTAATAACTTTTTCATAAAGTAAGATTTTTCTTTATAAAGAAAATTCATGGATTTTATTAAACAAGGAGGTCAGGTCAGATAAGAAAAAATTATTTTGGAGAAACATATTCTGCTAATGTTCCTTTTACAGTAATTTCCATCACTTCTCCGATATTTTGCATCACCAATTTCGGAACTTCAATATTATAGTCCTTAATCGTGATATTGAATTTGCTATCATAGGTGATGATCTGGTCTTTGATCACCGCATTGACTTTAATGGTCAGGTCTTTTTCTACGCCATGCATATTCAGTTTACCAGGAACGCTGACCGTATATGTCCCATCTTTTTTAAAGTCATCGATCTTATCCGCCATTTTTCCCTTGAAAGTTGCATAAGGGTATTTATCACTCTCGAGATATTTTTCATTAAAATGCTCTTCCATCAGCTTATCATCAAACACAAAACCTTTGATGGTGATCTTTATTGCAACATCTCCTGTGGTTGAATTTAAAATGGGCTTAGAAGATTTGTTGATAGCATAAATATCTTCAATAGGTCCTTTAGAGAAAAAACTTATTTCACTTGTTTTACCCATATAAATCTGGGCTTTGAGCATAAGACTTCCGAAAGAAATGAGCGCAATCAGCAGGATTTTTTTTGTTTGCATAGTGTTTTTGATTAGTGAGTTGAGGTTTATTTATTGTTAATTGTTAAGGGCTCCATTATCCATCCAGCACTTTACTTTATTTAATGTTGCATCCGGCAGTTTACCCGTTGCTGGCATAAAACCTCCGTTTCCATCGAACATCCTCTTTTTTATGCCTCCGTTATCGACTCTTGACTTTACTCCTGCATAGGTATTAAGATCTGATTGACTGCTCCCATCATGACATCCGCTTTTGCCGCATTCAGTTTGCATAATAGGTAGAACATCGGTTGCAAAAGTTGCATTACAGGGTGCCTGATTGGTAGCTACAATTGAGATGTTATCAAGAAAGATCCATTCTCCCCATCCTGAAATATTTTCAAAAGCAAACAACACATTCGATTTCCCTGCAAGACTATTTAAACTGGTCTTATCGGTTCTCCAATCCGAAGAAGAAGTGGGTGCCCAGCATGGAGGCGAAGTGGTTAATTCGGGAATATTTGTAAGCGTGTATCCTCCATCGTAATAGATCCGATTCCAGGTACCACCGCCGTCAGTAGATGCATAAACTGCCAGTGAATCGGTATAAACAACGCCTTTAAAATTAAGGACAGCATAGGCAACATCAAACGATAAACTTACCGTAGTTGCTTTAGAAAAATCGAAAGCATGCGTAGTGAAGCGGTCTTTTCTTCCCGTTGGATCTGCTGTGCCGTTTCCATCACAATTATTAAATCCAATACAGTTTAAACCCGTGCTGTGTGCCGTGTTAACAACCTGCCATGCACAATCATTATCAGGGTTAAAAAGTGTCCATCCCGAAGGAAGACTTAAACTGCTTTCAAATCCTTCAACATACGTAAAACTATAAGGAGGTTCTGGCAGCGGGCCTCTGTCCTTTACACATGAATGAAAGAAAAGAATCACTCCTACAAGCAGAAGTAGTAAACGAAAATAAAATGCTTTGCGCATATTGATATCATTAGAATTAAAGATTATTATTTATCACACGATGCTACTTGCCGTTAAATTACTGGAGATTTACTTTTTGGGTCCAGGTATTTTTTCCATCATTGATTTTAATAAAATACATTCCTCTGGAAATGTCACTTACCTGCACTTTTCCATTAAAACTATTACCCGTCGTAACGATTGCTCCTGTCTTCACTTCTGATCCAACCAGATCATAAATGGTGTAATTTATTTTAGCTGAATTGCAGGACCCCTCAATTGTGAAAGATGTTCCTGCAGGATTAGGATATATACTGAATCCGGCTAAAGGGTTTATATTTTCAACGCCGGTAGACGATAAGATGTTGATATTATCAAGATAAATCCATTCTCCCCAACCTGAAACGTTCTCAAACGCAAACATTACGCTGGATTGCCCGCTGTAACTGCCCAGATTGACATTCTCATTTACCCAATCCCATCCGTTGGGTGCCCAGCAAGATGTGCTGGTAGTAATACTTGAAAGCGTTGCTCCTCCTTTATAGTACACCCGATTCCATGTAGTACCACAATCAGAAGAAGCATATATAGCAAGCGTATCAGCGTAAGTGATGTTGTGATAGTTAAGCACCGCATATGCCAGATCAAACGTCATGCTTGCTGACGCAGTTGCACTTGTAAAATCGTAGGCATTGGTACTAATTCTATCTACAAGCCCGTTCATAGCTGCGCCAGGTCCGTTACCATCACAATTATCAAATCCCATAGAGTACACACCTGTCGCTGCGATACCGGGGACAACTTGCCAAGCCGCATCATTATCTGGATTAGATAAAGCCCAGCCTGCTGGGAAATTACCGCTGGTTTCAAAACCTTCGATTAATGGGATAGCTGTTGTAGTTGCGCTTACGTTAAAATTGCTTTGTGACTGGTCATTACCAGTATTAACATCGCTACCTCCGTTAGGATTACTGGTTGAACAATAGAATGTATGTGCACCTACTGAAATGCCCGATATCACAGGAAGATTTACATTCCCCGTAGCTCCCGAAGCAAGAGAACCCACCCAGTTGAACGCAGAAGCAGGAGGATTATCGACATAAAAATTAATCGTACATGAAGTCAGTGTTGTTGTTCCGAAATTTTTAATCGTTACTGTAGGAGCAAATGAAGAAGCACAGATAGATCCGTTTGGATTACTGACTGCATTAACACCTGCATCGTTGCTTCCGCCAGAAGTGCAGTTCACCACGGCACTGGAAACCTTTGTGCATCCATTGGCGTCAGTTACAGTAAGCGAATAAGTGCCAGCCCCTAGGCCAGTGATCGAAGAAGTGGTTTTGCCGTTGCTCCAAAGATAAGTATAAGTTGGAGTGCCTCCGGAAATAGAAGATGTAACTTTCCCGTCATTTACTGAACACGAAGAAGCATCCGTCGGAGTAAGAGAATTCGCAATGGCAGCAGGTTGAGTAATAGTTGTAGCTACTTTAACATAACAACCGGTTGCGTCAGTAACAGTTGCTGTATAGGTTCCGGCTGCAAGGCCAATTGCAGTTGGAGTATTTTGAACTGGAGTTGTATTCCAGGAATAGGTCAGTGTGCCGGTTCCACCGGAAGCATTTACAGTCGCACTGCCATTGGAATTTCCGAAACATCCTGATACATTTGTTGGAGCAATGGATGCAGTAGGGGCGCCGGAGTTAAGCACATTCGCAACATGCGTAGATGTGCATCCGTTGGCATCAGTTACGGTTACTGTATAGGCATTTGCTGAAAGCCCGGTAATATTAGCTGTTGTTTTGCCATTTGACCATAAATAGGTATAACCCCCTGTTCCACCGCTTGCAGTTGCGCTGGCCGTTCCATTGGTAGAACCACAATTTGCATTTGTACTAGTAGCATTGGAAGAAAGAGCAGATGCTGGCTGCGTAACGGAAGCGACAGAAGTAGTTGATCCGCTTGCATTTTGAACAGTTACAGTGTAAGAACCGGCCGCTAACCCTGTTGCCGTAGCTGTATTTTGAACCGGGGATGTATTCCATGAATACGTATAAGGCGGTGTCCCTCCGGCCGGCGTAGCAGTTGCCGACCCGGTATTACCTCCAAAACATTTTACGTTGACAACGCTTGTTGTAACTGTAACTCCGGATGTAACAGGAACCCAATCCAGTTTAATAGTTGAAAAATACGTGGTGCTTGCAGGGGTCTGATGATCGGCAACAGGTCCTTTTGTAAATGTAAACGAAGTCGTAACCGTTCCACCAGTTCCGTGGTTCCAGGTTTCCTGAATGGTTACTTTGTATGTTCCATCGGCAACAGTAGTTCCGTTAGCCGTGGTTGTGCAATTTTTCCCATCCCAAACAAAGGATTTTGCGGAGAAATTTGCCAAAGTCGCTCCTGTGGTTGCATCAAACTTGTTGCACGCAGTAGACAGAGCATTCCCCGCTGTTCCTCCCGAATTAACCGCCCAGGTAGGCAGGTGATCGCTGGTTCCGCTTCCAACATAACGAAGTTTGGTTTTTACGAATGTACCTGTTGTATTCTGAATCCAGACAGCTAAATCATTTTTAGTACCGGAATAGCCGGGAGATTGGGTGAGGGGTGTAAAAGAAAAAGTTAATGTACCTACTGTTTGAGCAAACAGGTTTGCTGAAAAAAATATCGCCAAGGCAATACCAGCAAAATGAAGTAATAATTTTTTCATAATTTTTTATATGTATTTAGTTCAGGCTTTTATGCATTTATTAAAAAAATAATCAGAATACAAAGTACAATAAAATAAACATAATAATCAAATTCATTTTCTCGTTTTAGTTTATTGCAACATTAAAAATCAATAAACTCTTCACAAAACTATTCTTTATTCGAAACTTGGATTCCTATAACCATTTATTTTTTCGTATTCGCATTGTTAAAATTGCACTCCATAAAACACATAGCATAAGACGGAATCAAAATTAAAAAGGTTGGAATCATTTAATATTTATTTTATAAAATCACAGAACGACTATTTAATAAGGTATTTTGCAGATAAATTAAAGCCAAAGGAAGCTGTTCGCGTACGATTAAAACTCTCCGGCACATATCCATTACCAGTAAAAATATTATTGAGCCCAATATTACCTATGAAAGATGAAGAAAGTAGGATTCGATGAAATGCCATGACTTCGTATTCATATCCTATACTAAGCCCATAACTTGTATGCTCCAGATGCGAATTAAGATTTTCAGTAATATCAATATCATCATCATTATCTTCAGTCGGCAAAACCGACTTGTCTCTTTTGATAAAACCTAAATTGCTTCCGAGTAAGATATTTCCAGATACCGGCATATTCAGCCATTTACTGTAGCTCTGCTTTCGATACTTAAATAAAAGATCGATAACTGACATATCAAACCTAATATTTCTTACTTCATATTTCCCTTCATCATAGGAACTGAAGGATTGTCCGGACTGCGATTTGATGTGCCAGTTAAGTTCCCCTCCAAAATGGATATTAAAATTATAACCGGCTGAAATCCCATATGCATCCCCGAAATCAATCTTTGTATCGCTCAGAGAATTTGCTTTAAGCCCATCGAATGTTAAATGATTTAACAGCCAGATATTATTATAGGAAAATGTCATTCCGGAATAAAAACCGTGAAAATCGTTTTCAACATCAGGCGGAGAAGATGAATTGACAACAGGAGATGCAGAGACGGGTATCATCATATACTCTTCAAAAGAATTCAGGAATGGATCCGTCACATAAGTGGTAGGAATAGAGACAGAATTAAATTTTTCAGCATTATTTGCTTTTACTTTGTTATCGGAAGGTTCAATCTGAAAAAATAAGTTTTTATCCCGGGAGTTAGTAGTGCTGTTTACTTGGCTAGCAGGAAATATATCGTTATTCAGCAAATTGTTCTCAAGCGTCCTCTTTTTAAATAGAGCTTTTTTATTGCTGGCTTTTGGAAATGAATTAATTATTGCTCCCTTAGATTGGCTTACTATTTCTCCTGATTTGAGATTATTGTTCAACGATATATCAGCATGCAATGGATTGGATCCTTTTTCAGAAATTAAATTCTCATTCCTGGAATCTGTATTCGATTTGAAAACCGCTATCCCTCCACTGAAAAAAATCAATAACAACAAGGAAACATATGCTGTTCTTCGAATAAATGCTTTTCTCCTTTCATTATTGTGTAAACGAGAATCTACTTTATTCCAAACCTCATTTACATCCAACTCTCTGGAAATATTATCCCAAACCCCAGCAGGCGGAGGCACAACCATTGAGTTGAACCGCTTCTTATACCATTCGGAAAAACTATTTTTATCTTGTACTTCCATTATTTATGGTTCGAGCAGAGGTTTTTGTCTGGAATATTCCGGATAAAATTTGTTTATCCATCCTTGCAATAGGCTTCGTGCCCGCGAAAACTGGGATTTAGATGTTCCTTCACTTATATGCAGCATCTCCGCAATTTCATTATGATTATATCCTTCAACAACATGCAGATTAAATATAATTCTGGCCCCTTCCGGCAATTTATAAATCAGCTCCAACACCTCTTTTGCATCCATTTTTTCAAGCACGGAAGATTCAACTTCAATATTGGTTGCTTTTTCAACATCAACATTTCTATAATCCTTCGAACTTTTCCTATAATAATCGATTGCAGTATTAACTATTATTTTTCTAATCCATCCTTCCAAAGAACCAATGCCTTTATATTTTTTTAAAGAGGAAAAAACTTTAATGAATCCATCCTGCAGAATGTCTTTAGCTTCATCCTTAGAATTTGCATAACCCATACATACGCCAAACATTTTTGAGGCAAATTTTTTATAAAGCAGTTCCTGGCATAAACGGTCATTGTTTATGCAATAATTAATTAACTCCGACTCAGTCAGATTGCCTCTATCTGCCATGAACTGTCAACTCAATTAATAATAACACTATTCCCTTCCTTAATTCTGCCTACAATTAAATTATATAAGTCTTCATTTTCATCATTATCTATTTTAATGGTCTTCACTCCATTTACCAACTCATGTTCGGCATGATCCAACATGCTTTTTGAAAGAGGAGCAAACCAATAATTGGGATTCATTATTATGGTTGCAGTAGCGGGCTGATCTTCAACTAAAACTATTCCACTGCCACCTCCAGAAGAATTGATTGCTACCATCGTTAAAACATCAGGAGCAGAAAATTTAAATCTAACATTATACGATACATTTAAAGAATCAATATAAGCCCCATTAACCAATAAAGAGTTTCCGCTTTGATCTGTATTGGTTTCCAGTTTAATTTCCATCTGAGAATAGGTTCCTTGAGGAATGTCGAATTGAATACCAGAAGCGATTGAATTCTGTGCTAATGCAATCGGCATTACGCCGTTATATTGTTGATCTAATGCAACTTCATGCGTACCTTGCTTTCTTTCTCCCTTAAAAGAAATTTTACTTAGTGAAAGATTCCCACTTGTGAAATTTATGGGCCCATTACTTGTATTTGGATTTAATTTAAAATCAAAAGAAACATTAGTTGGTTTTTTCCACTTTTTCTGACAAGAGGTGGAAAAGAACACAATGGGACAAAAAAGTAATATCAATAAATTGTTAAATCCTTTGGTCATTAGTACTTCAGATTGAAATTTTCTATTAATTAATCCTTTTACAAGCTAGACGAGTAAATATACGAAAAGGTTGGAGTTAATTAATCTTACTACTTGAGGTTTATGATATGCATTGAAACTTACCTAATTTCAATACTTTTATAAAATCTGGTTTGTCCACCTACTTTAGAAGAATGGCTTTAATCACACCATATTTTCCATTTATACCTTTATAAGAGGAGTATTATTTATATAAAAAATTGCAGTAAAAAACCCCTTTCACTTGAAAAGTGAAAGGGGTTTCGTTCTATTATCTTTCTAAAGACTATTTTGCAGGAGCTAATGAACGAACGTAGTTCACAAGTGCCCAAATTTCATTGTCATCAGGAATTTTTTTACCAAATGATGGCATATCATCTCTGCCTTCTTTTACTTTAAAAAAAACTTCTCCATCCGTTTGATCTTTTAAATCAACAGAAATGTCACCACATGCAGTTGCTAGCTCAGCTGATTTTGGACCATCGCCCAATCCTTTTACACCATGGCACGATTTGCAATGCTTGGTATATAAAGCTTTCCCTGATTCAATATTTGCCGCATCCGATTTTACAGGGTTTTTAACTGCTTTTGATTTCTCTGGTACCACCCATGGTTTTTTCTTTGCATCCTGTGCATAACTCGTAAATGACAGGTTCACCATTCCAACGATGGCAAGCAACATAATAGCTGCTTTTAAGAATTTGTTTTTTGATGTTGTTTTCATAAATTGTTTAGGGTTTAATTTGTAGATACTTTTTTTAAAAATAATTACTTCTTATTCTTGTCAAAATTTGTTTTTAAATTTTAAATTTAAAATTATAAATTTTTTAATGACGTGAAGGGTATTATTAAATATTACATCTCACTTTTTACAAAGACTATGCCATAGGTAGAAAAGAAAAGTCAATGAAAACCTGACTGTCATCATCTTTTTAAGAGTGACATAGAATATTATAAAGTATATTTCCCCTAGAAAATGGCAATACTTAGAAGTATAAATACATATTATTCGATAGGGGATAGAATCTTTTAAAGAAAAGGATTTTATAAATAAAATGACTTGAAAAAAAATTACTGCTATAATAAAGTAGTGAAATAATTTGGAAAAAAATTCTCGACTCAGTGATCTTGTGCAAACATAATTATCAAAATAAAGTAGAACCGATATAAGATCGGTCCTACTTTAATATCTCTTTATTTCGCCAATGACCTCAAGTAATTTACTAATGCCCAGATTTCATTGTCATCAGGAATCTTCTTGCCGAATGAAGGCATATCATCTCTTCCTTCTTTGGTTTTGTAAAAAAGATCTCCATCCGTTTGGTCCTTTAGATCAACAGAAAAATCACCAGTTGGTGTATTAAGTTCCTTTGATTTAGGCCCATCACCCAATCCTTTTACACCATGGCAAGACTTGCAATGTTTTGTAAATAATGCTTTTCCCGACTCCAGATTAGCAGCATCAGACTTAACAGGATTTTTTGCTGTCTTGGATTTTTCAGGAACCACCCATGGTTTCTTTTTGGCATCCTGTGCATAACTGATAAATGACAAGTCAACCATTCCAACAATGGCAAAGAGCATAATGATAGCTTTTAAAAATTTGTTTTTCGATGTAGTTTTCATAAAATGTGTTTATTGGTTTATGTTTCGTTTTTAAAGATTTGCTTCCCTTTTAATTTCTTGCTGACCAAGTCTAAAAATCCTATAAACTTGATAAATAATAAATAAGATTGTTCCCCAAACAGTAATAATGATCCCTAAAGCAAGAACGATCAGCCAAACCGGCACTCTGTCTGCAGGAGCCCATAAGGCTCGAACAGATTCATAATTATTAAATGTTTTAGCTCCCCAGAATGTTTCTTTCATACTAAATATATTTCCATATGTATCTGCATCAGCAATTTTAGCACCAACAAGTATAGCCCCCAACGAATCACCTGGCATATCCGTAATTGCATATTCCATTTCAGCCATTCCGGCACTGTCTGTAGAAATGGTTTTATCTGATAAAGGGAATAATCCAACCATTCTTTTTACAAAAAAACTCATCTCAACACCTTTAATGGGTGATTTAACTTTTGCTCCTTTTTTATAAACATAAACCCGAATCATCTTAGTTGTATCAACGATCCTGATTTGTACGTCTAAAAAGGCATTTTCAATTGTGGTTGATCCGATAGCCGCTTTATATTTCACATCGGCATCCGTCTCTGCAACAAGATCAAAGGTTGAGAGCGAATCTATCATTCCCTTAAATTTTTGTGGAAGGTGAATTATTCCTTCTCCTTTGGGGTCAGTCATAACATCCCCAAGAAAATTATTCTTATCGGCTTCGTTCAAATATAATTTAACATTTTGATATTCGATAGGAAAGAATTTTTCATCCTTGTATCCAGAACTTACTTTTACAAAAAAAGAATCGCTGTTAACATTATAATAAGTAATACTCAATAGTGGTTTTTTCTTTTCAGTCGAATCCTGGCTATAACCATAGACGAAAGGAATCAACAGGAAAAGTATTGCAGCGATCAAACTTTTGATAAATTTATTTTGAGCTGTATTATTGAAGTTCATAAATAGAGATTTATATTGTTGCTTATGCTTTTTTTGATAATAAATTAATTTTTTCAAGAGAAACTCCATCGCCTTCTGCAACTTCCCACACGGATATAATTGGAAAAAATTTAGAAAACAAGGTGATAAAGAGAAGTGCAGCAGCAAAAATTCCTGCTACTACCATACATTCAATTAAACTTGGGACATAATGTGTCCATGAATGGGGAACATTCTGGATTGGGAGATAGGGATGAGATAATCCCGGTATCACAATAATATAGCGTTTAAACCAGGCGGCAATTACAACAAGGATTGCAATAACCGTTAATGGCCAAGGCTTGAGCATTGATTTGAAAAGAGGGAGTATTGCCGGAACAAAAATTCCAAATAAGAATACCAGCCAAAACAAAATTGCATCTTTACCCGTAAATTCATCTAACAGGTATTGCGAATGCATACTATCCATTTTAAATGCAGGTACCAGGTATTCATTGATATTAAAATAAAAATAAACGCCTGAAAGAAACACAAGCATCTTTCCCATTTTATCGAAATAAGAATCTGTCAGGTATTTTTCAAAACGATAGTATTTACGGAAGAAAAATGTGCCTACTATGACAGCTGCCACGCCCAATAAAAATGCACCGGCAATAAAATAGGCCCCGAAGTTTGTGCTATTCCATTCCGCTCTTAATGTAGAGGCAAAAAGCCAGGCTGTTACGGTGTGGATGGAGATACCTAAAGGAATAATTAAGATCGCTAAAATGGTAATGCATCTTTTAACTATTTTCCATTGCTCAGGGGTTCCTCTCCAGCTCAAGCTTAATTTTTTATACATCCACATTTGCCATTTGGGTTTATCCTTTAAATGGTTGCTTAATTGTGAAATGCCGGGTATTAAAGGGATAAATAAAAACAAACTGGTTGCAACAAAATAAGTTATGATTACAACAATGTCCCAAATTATTGGGGATTGCAATCGGCCATGTGTCAATAAAAAATAAAGCCGCTCTGGATGACCCATAGCAACGATAATTCCTACACCAGCAAACATGATTGCTGCTACAGCAATCACTTCGGCGATGCGGGATAAAGGTCGGTACCACTCAAAGTTTGTAAGTTTCAAAACTGCAGACATGAGTGCCCCTACTAAACTTAATGCAACAAAAAAAACAAAGTTTGATATATATATTCCCCACATGGTGTAATTATTCAGCGATATGGTCTCATATTTGCTTTTTGTCTCTTGTGTGTAAAACGCAAAAACGCCTGCAAAAAAAACACAAAACAGAAATCCAATCCAAATTTTCCCTGCCAACCCGGTTTTTTGAATTGGGCGAAGCAATTCATCATGCATTGCTTCGTATTTATTCATCAAAACGCTGTCAACAGCAGTGGTTTCGTTTTTCATAAAGTATTTTTTATTCTTATTGTATTTTCTTGTTCATTACTCCTCCTGATTATGTTCTACCGGATCCGGTTTAAATGGAAACAACCTATTAACCGGGGGCAGATAATATACTCTTGGTTTTGTTCCGAAAACTTCAAATTGCCGATAGCCACCGTTATTTACAAGAAGGTCTTTTAAGCGCAGCACTTGCTCTCCGTTTGAGACTACATCTTCGTTCTCATCGCCGTAAAAGATTACACCATTCGGGCAGGATCTTACACAGGCAGGCAAAATTCCTTTAGAACCAAAGTCCGGACAAAAATCGCATTTGGATACTGTACCCACCATATTCGGGTCCATGGTATGACAACTTTTTAAGGGATGATTTTTAGAATATTCAACTTGTTTGGGGTTTCCATAATTAAAACTTCGGGACGAATACGGGCAAGCGGCCATACAAAATTTACACCCGATACATCGCTCGTTATCTATTCCAACAATCCCATCACTGCGTTTAAAAGTAGCTCCTACCGGGCATACTTTACAACAAGGAGGATTATCACACTGGTAACATAATTGTGGAAACCAATATTTTCCGGATAATTCCGAATCCTGCATTTCCTTTACTTTCAGCCATTCAACCGGCGGAAGAAAGTTGTGCATCTTTTGGCAGCCTTCAAGACATTTCCTTGCATTCTTGCAACGCGTGAGGTCAATGACCATAATAAATTTCCTGCCCGGAATTCCCTGGCGGACATGTTTGCTTGCTGCGGAAAGTGATTCGGAGCTTTCTACTTTTGATTTAGCTACTTCGGCTAATCTTCCATCGGCCGTAAGAACTTTAACTTTTTCTTCAGCGCCCTCATCGCCTGATGCTACTTTATTAAGGGCTACACCTGCTGCCGTTAATCCAGCCGCAAGAAATCCAAATTTGAGAAAATTGCGCCTGTTTTTTTGCTCATCTTCCATATGTTATTTTTTGAGAGTTAAAAATTATTTTTAACACCTCAAAGAACAACAGTTTACAGGAAATAACTTATGACTCCTCTCATTCATCAGGATGATTTATCCCGACCAATTTTCCTGATTTTTATTAGCAATGATATCAGGTAAAAAATAGTTCCCCAAATAACGGCAATTATTGATAGGGATGAAAAAACCAAAACATATGGTGCATTATCGCCAGTCGCCCATAAGGCGCGACCAATTTCAGGAATCGGCTCCGGAAGTACGGACCAAGGAACTTCTTTTGATACTTCCACATTTCCGAACGATTCATGTTCATCAATTTTTGCGACGATGGTTATTTTCCGGTCAAAGGTTCCGGGCATATCCAAAGGAAGATCCGCTGATACCTTTCCGCTTGAATCCGTAACGGCTCCACTTTCTCCTATAGGAAATATGCTGAAAGTGCGTTTAATGCCCAACTTAAGTTCGGCGCCTGCAACGGGAACATAGGCGCTGTCTTTCCATTCATAAAGTGTAGCCGTTGCTGTTTTAATGGAATCCTCACCTAAATAGCTGAGCGTAATTTTTGAATCAGCAATTGAAATCTCTTCTTCAGCATCTTCGTATATAGGATCAGCATCAAATTTGGCAATGAACGTGTACTTATGCAAGCCGGAAATCAGTTTATTAATATCGTCAGGAATTTCAAAAACACCTTCACCATCTTTACCAAGATAAAGTTTGCCAACTAAGCCGGTACCATCAGCAGGATTATGTTCTTTCACTGATTTAAAATAAAGGCTGACCGGTGTTTTCAAATTATCTACAGCGATAAATTTTTTCTCTACCTTCCGCTTTAAATTCACTTTTATACTCCTGCTGCCATTCGATGCTTTATAACTTACGGTCATCGTTGCAGAAAGTTTGGCAGAATCTTTCTCTGCCTGAGAAATAGCCTCTTTATTTATAAAGAGACACGTAACAGTTATTAACGAAACGGAAATAGTTCCATGTCGTAATTTTTTAAATAAGTGGTTCATAAAATTATTTTTCATTTCCTTCATTTAAATGTTTGTAAATAGTTTCATGAGAAACTCCTCTTTCTTCTGCTACTTCCCACACTGAAATGATCGGGAAAAAACGAACAAAGAAAGTAATGATCAACAATGCACCTGCCAGTGAGCCTAACGTAATTGCCCATTCCTGAAAAGTGGGTGCATAATGTTTCCAGGCTTCCGGAATTTCCTGTATGGGAAGATAGGACATGGTTGGGATCACAATCAGGTACCGCTTAAACCACGCTCCTACAACAACCAAAACCGCCATTATAAACATAGGAATTGGCTTCCTTCCCTTTTTAAAGAGAAGTACAATGATCGGCAGTACCATTCCGAAAAATTGGACCGACCAGAATAAAGGGGCGTAATAACCGGTGAATAATTCATGCAGATGTTCGGCTTCTTCTCCCTTCATTTTATATGCCGGAATCAGGTATTCATTGATTGAAAAATAGGCATAAACTACAGTAAGAAGAACCAACAGCTTACCCATTCTGTCAAAATGAAGATCGGTAAGATAGGTTTTGTAGGAAGGGTAAAATTTTCTAAGGACAGCCATTCCGGCTATCACTCCTCCAGCTCCAACCACAAATGCACCGGAAACAAAATAGGCTCCGAAGTTGGTACTGTCCCACCCGGGACGGTAGGTACTTGCAAACAGCCAGGAAGTAACGGTATGAATACACAGAGCTACTGGGATGATCATTACAGATAAAATAGTTATCGCCTTCTTTACAATATGGTATTGTTCCGGACTATACTTCCACCCTAATGAAAGGATATTATACATCCATTTCTGCCATTTGGGTATTCCTTTTAGATTGTCTCGGCAAAAGGCAATACCCGGGAGTAAGGGAAAATATAAAAGCAGAATACTAAGTGTCATATAAGTTGTTACAACCATGACATCCCAAACAATTGGTGATTGAATACGGCCATGAAGAAACATGTTCACGATTCTCTCCGGGCGGCCCATATCTACGATGATAATTAACCCTGCAAAAATAACTGCCGCAACTGCAATTACTTCTGAAATCCGAGAGAGGGGCGCGCGCCAGGGAATATTTAACAAATAAAGTACTGCCGTTACCAACGAACCAACCAGGCTGATTGCAACAAAGAATACAAAATTTGAAATATAAATTCCCCAGAACACAAAGTCTCTCATTCCGGTTATACTTAAACCATACCTGAGCTGATTTGTATAACAATATACCCCGGTAAGAAATATGATGATCAGCAGAGCCGTCCATGTATTACCTACAATGCCGAATTTTCTGGGCAGCAGGTCATCGTTATACTGACGCAACATCTGAATTGCCTCAGCTTCATTGGTTATTTTTTTGGGTTCTTCCATAAGTGTATTAAATATTCCTTATCTTAAAATTGATGGGTTGAATTTCTTTTTTTATAAACTATTAATGAATAAGTTACTATTGAAGATTATTCAGCTTTTTTTTCCTTATCCGAATTTTCTGCAACGGGTTCTTTAAACGGAAATAATCGATTTACCGGAGGCAAATAATAAACGCTTGGGTGTGTTCCTAATATGTCATTAAGCCGGTAACCGCTTTTGTCTTTCATTAACTGGCTGAAACGCAATGTTTCATCTCCATTGGTTACTGTATCTTCAGTCATATCTCCCATATAAAAAACTCCGTTGGGGCATGCGGCAACACAATGAGGTAGTTTTCCCTGTCTTAGCAAATCAGGACAGAAATCACATTTCTCAACTGTACCTCTTTTTTGAGGAAACCCTCTTTCAGGAGAATAGGTTTCACCAGTAGTTTCAGAAAGTAACTCGGGCTCTTCCCAGTTAAATGAACGTGTTGAATAAGGGCATGCCGCCATACAGAATCGGCATCCAACACATCGTTCGTTATCAACAAGTACAATTCCATCGCTCCTTTTATAAGTAGCACTTACCGGGCAAACTTTCACACAAGGCGGCCGATCGCAATGCATACACGGCTTCGGCATCCAATAGGGCGCTGTATTTTCGCTTTCCTGCATTTTGAATACTTTCAACCATACATTCATCCCGGAGAGATGGTGATATTTCTGACATGAATGCTGGCATTTGAGAGCGTGTTTACAGCGAGAAAGATCGATGACCATCACCCATTTTTTGTTGGGAATGCCTTCTCTTGATTCTTTAGGAGAAACACAACAAACCTCCGCTTTTTTAATATGTGCAGTATCCACTTCAACTACTTTACCCTCAGTAGTCAGTACTTTCACTTTTTCTCCGGTTTCTTTTTCCTCAGAAAAAGCTTTTTGGAGACCTGCACCGGCAACCGTAAGGCCAGCAGCAAAAACACCTAGCTTTAAAAAATCACGTCTGCTGTTATCCTCCCTTGTCTTTTTTTCGTTATTTTCTTCTGTTTTTTGTGACATAAATTTATTTGATTTAGCGTGTTAAATATTTGACTAAAGCGCAATCACACCAATGACATTGCTCATGTATAATAATGATAATCGTCAAGTTTGGGAGTACTTTTTCGTCGACATTTGAAATATGCCAAACAAATTCAAATTATCAAGAAAAATAAAAAATAATTTTTTGAAGAGGCTTGAAAGGAATTGTAAATCAATATTTATTTCTTAGAAATAAATAATATTATAATAATTATAAAAAAATGTAAGAAGATATTGGCTTTGCGAGAATTCAACTATTGGAATCCTCCCCATAAAAGACGCTTACTGCGAAATGATGATGATTATTTTTTCTTCACAATAATTTTTTGTACCTGAGAGTTCATTTCGCCTGATACTTTAATAAAATACATGCCACTTTTATAATTCTCAGAATTAACTTTAATGGATCTCCCTTTGAAGTGCTCATTGAACAAAAGAGTTCCTAAAACATCATAAATTTCTATAGTTGATTTTACATTTGAGCTAGCATTTAAATCAATATTAAAATCACCATCGCTTGGATTAGGATATATAGAAAATGTTTTCGTATTAATTTCATTTATGCTGTTATAAATAAATGAAATCATATTTGATGTATCAGAACTGCACCCATTACCATCCGTAATTATCACGTAAAAGTTTCCGCTTGGAGTTGGCGAAAAAGCAATACCGGTTTCACTTGTTATTGTTCCTGTTCCGGCTCTGTACCATTGGTTACCGTTTGCTGTTGTTTACTGGTGAGTGTTTGGGCGTGAAGTGAAAGCACAATGCCCAGGAAAATAAATAGTATAAATAGCTTTGTAAATTTTCCCATAAGATTTAATTTATTGGGATGTGTTAAAGGTAAATACTAAATAATAATTTGCAAAATATCAGGCATGAATAAATTAGGAATATGATAAATAATACCAAACAGAATATTCAAAGAATGGCATTAGCTATGCAGGAATGCACTCAGAGCAACTTAAAGAATCAACAAAATCAAATGGTTCTCAGATAGGACCAGATTGCTTCCTTATCGTTTTTGTTCAAATAATCAAAGGAAGGCATGTAGCATGGTCCTGTTTTAAGAATGAGAAGAAACTGTTCCTTATTAAGTTTTTTGGCACCTGTCTGAAGAGCAGAAGGTTCTACTAAAGGGCATAATTTCTTGGCATCTGCGGGTAAAGAATCTTTCTCCGAGAGGCGGTGACAGGTTACGCAATTGCTCATTACAATATTCTTCCCAAGAATTTCGGACGAATAATTCTCACTGACCTTTTGCTGCTCCGCTTCATTGAACAGATAAGCAATAATGGCATTTACTTCGCTGTCAGAGAGATGAGCAAGAGAGTGCATCAATCCTTTTCCATGAAGCACCTGGCTATGGATCTGATCTTTTGACATCTTCTCTTTTACATAGATAAGCGGAGGAAAATTGGGTGGATTTCCTTCCCTGTTCAATCCGTGGCACCCTGCGCAATTAAGCCTGAAGAGTTCTGCTCCGGTATAAACCGAATCCCTTTTTTCCGATACCTCATTTGGCTTGGTACTGCTGTCCGAAGATCCGCAACTGAATACTAAAATGAATGCGCATAGTAAAATACAAATGGCAATAACCTTCTTTATCGTTTTCATAAAATACAATTTTTCAATTCAGCCTTTTGATTCCGAAGACCAAAAATAAACATTTCTATCTCTTATGATACATACTTAAACCCGTAGCATGTGATTACCCGCCAATACTTACCATGGCCCTTTCCGTGTCAGACTCAAGACCAGGCACAACAGCATCAAAATCCCTTTGACCTCCCAACATTAATTCTTTCCTTTTGACAGAGTTTTGAATTAACGGGATTATATTTTCCCCCTTCCTGAGCGGGCCAAGAATTTCTATTTCTGATTGTGAAAAAAGGCAATTACGCAATTTTCCATCCGAAGTAAGCCTGATCCGGTTGCAGCCACTGCAAAATGGCTGTGACACCGTGCTGATAAAAGCAAATGTACCCGCATGTTCTGATATCTTATACTTTTTGGCAGTATCCTGCAATTCATCCTTCAGCTTTATTACTTTATAACACTCTTTTATTTTTTCAAGCGCCTCGTCCTGTACGACAATTTTTTCTTTCTCCCATCTGTTTCCATTAAAAGGCATGAATTCAATAAACCGAAGATGCAATGGAATATCTTTTGTCCATGCAACAAAGTCAAGAATTTCGTTATCATTTATATTCTTCATCAATACTATGTTCACTTTGACCTGAAAATCATTCACCAGCAAAAGATGAATATTTTTCATTATCCGATCAAAGTAATCCCTTTTGGTGATCTCAAAGAATTTTGATTTGCTGAGCGTATCCAGGCTTACATTCACAGATCTAATTCCATTTTTCTTGAAATCATCTATGAACTCATCTAAATAAATTCCATTCGTAGTTACTACGAGTTCTACTGGATATTTCGAAAGAAGATGGATGATATCACGAAAATCCCTTCTTATCAATGGTTCTCCCCCTGTAAGCCTTACCTTTTTGATTCCAAGTTTTACAAACACGGAAACAATGCTGTCAATTTCGACGGCACTCATTTTGGGCGCATTGGCATAAAATCCCTTTGGCAGATCATAAGGCATGCAATACGAACAACGAAGATTGCACTTATCGGTCAATGAAATGCGTAAGTAATCGTGCGTACGTCCAAAACGATCGGTAAGCATCTTAATCTTTTTTAATAAGCTCCCGGGTTTCCTGCGATATTCCCTCCTTTGCTTTATTAAACTCATGGATCCCTTTTCCGAGACCTTTCATCAACTCAGGGACTTTCTTTCCGCCGAAAAGCAAGATCACAACAACGGCAATGAGGATAATCTCCTGTGTTCCTAAGATTCCGATCAAAATAGATGTAAGCATATATTATCGTATTACAGATTAGGTCATCAGACAATTTGTTCCGAATATTATTTAAAAATAAGTTGATATTCTATTTATCAATTATTCTAAACCGACTGTTAAAATACAACTATTCCCAGATATTATATTTGAAAACAATGATACTTCATATAATAATTCGAGAAATATACTTGATGTATACGGCGGAAATTAAAATAATTATGAAAACGGGGTTATTTGCTTAAATCAATCTCAGAGATGGAAGCGCGCTACCATTTCCTCTAACTTATCAGGCCTCAACAATGTTATTTTCTTCCCTCTGCCCGCAAGTATTTCCTCCGATCGGAATTCTGCAATTTGCTTCACAACCCTGCCCAGGCATGTTCCTGCCACATCCGCGATCGTTTGGCGGGAAACCGGTATGTGTATTTCCTCTTTGCCCCTCCCGCCCTCTTCTTGTTCTGCTGTCGCTCCCTTTCTTGTTAAAGCATTTTGCAAAAGAAGTAATGCCTCTGCCACTTTTTCCCTTACGTTCATACTTACCATATTCTTTAAACGATCTTCAACTTTCTCCAATTCGTTAATATAGTTCAGCATTATTTTCAAATTCAATTCTGTGTTCTCCTTTAATACGGTTGAAATAATAGTTTTATCCACTGAACATATCTTCGAATCTTCAAGAACGGTCGCCGACAAATAATAATTTGAATTAGACAGGATTGATCCCCTGTAACCCATCAGATCACCTTCGCCCGCGAAACGAACAACCTGTTTTTGTGTGTACAAAGCTTCTTTCCAAAGCTCAACTTTTCCTGACTCAACAAAAAAAACATTAGAAGCGGGGTGATTTTCATGAAAAACCATGTCCCCCCTTCTGTAAGTGCAACGAATCGCGTTCTCATTCAGAATGGATCTCTGTCCGGGTGTACAATATTTTTTTAATAATTCATTATTATTAATAAAAATATTCTGCGTTGTTGAAGCTTTCATACTAAATATTTTAAAAAGATTAAAATTCTGTTTTGCTCCTGGCGATAATAGATTGGTTAAAATTAGATTGAATTAACGGCCCTATTAAGAAATGGATAAAATAGCAGCAGGCCAGCATTAAAAATCCTGTTACCCACTACATCGTGTCTTGTCCATAGAATCGATGCAGCAATGCTTTTAAAAGTAAGGACATTTTGGAGGATCTCTGAATACATCAGGTTGCCACAATGAAAGCATGGTTTTGGGAACCGCGTTTGGGTACTGCTTCCAATGTCCTGCATGCTATTTATTTTTTAAGAACATTTTAAAATAGAACTTTCAATTTTCGATGTTAAAAGTGTGACATGATCTTAGTATTGCAAATGAGAATTATCATCGGGGATTGTATTTAATAATAGTCAGGAAGTTGAGGGGAATCAGATAAAGAGCCTTAATATCCATATAGAAATATTCAATAATGAAATATTCCACAAATAAATAAAATAAGACATAAAACCATTGATTGTCTTCTTCGACGAAGGGCTTTTAATAAAATTAATTTGAATATTATCGTAATATTGTGCAATCTTTTTCACGCATGAACAGCAAAAAAAACTGAACGCCTTCTGTAGAATACAATCCGTTTTAATAGTTTCTCTTTCATACACCGGCTTTTGAAAAGTAAATACTAATTAAACCACAACACGCATGAACCCAACTCATCTGCATCTTCTGTTAAATCACTTCCCGATCTTCGGGTCATTGATCGGCATGGCGCTGCTCGCATGTGGGATGTATTCAAAAAACCATCAGGTAAAACTTTTGGGGATCTTTCTGCTGGTAATAATGGCCTTGGCCGCGATTCCGGTATTTCTCACCGGAGAACCTGCCGAACATGCGGTAAAAAACATTGCCGACATTTCCAAACCCATGATCGAAGAACACGAAGAAGCAGCCGAACTGGCCTTCTGGCTGATGGAAGTGACGGGCATGCTTGCGCTTATTTCTTTTTTCCTCATGCACCGGCAATCAAATTATGCCAAACATGCCCTTGCAGCGGCTCTTTTATTTTCTGCTATTACGTTTGGGACCATGGCCAATACCGGATATTTAGGCGGCCAGATCCACCATTCAGAATTAAGAAACAATGCAGCTGGAACGCAGAACCCGCAAAATGAAGACGGCGGTGAGCAGGACGGACAGAAAGATGATGATGATTAATATTCCATGTAAATGACGAAATCCATTTTCTTCAAAAATGTATTGCCTTATATTATCTGGTACAGCCTTCTTTTCGTCTCCACGCTCCTGTTCGATTACATACTCCACAAACTTCAGCTGGTTTTTCTGGGCCTTTATTTTGGAGTGACCGGCACCTTGCTTATCCTCATCTCCTTTATTTATTCATTGCAAAAAAGGAAGATGATAAATTTAGGTTCTCCTAAACTTCTTTTACAAACGCATGAAGTTCTTGCCTGGATCGGCGCCTTGATGGTAATGGTGCATGCCGGTATTCACTTCCATGCTCTTTTACCCTGGCTCGCTATTTTTCTGCTGATCATTGCTGTGGCCAGTGGATTTATCGGGAAATTCATACTGGCTGTTGCAAAATCAGCACTGGATGAAAAGAAAAAGGAACTCTTTAATAAAGGGTTCAGTGAAAATGAAGTGGAAGACAAACTTCACATGGACTCTATTACCGTTGACCTGATGAAAGAATGGCGGTCGGTCCATATTCCGATCACGTTACTCCTTGGCGTACTGGCGTTGCTGCATGTTTTATCAATCATTCTGTTCAGCAAATGAAAAGATCCATCCTACTTTTGATGATCCTGAGCTGCATTTATGCCTTGTTCCAGTTTCCGTACCTGATGGTCAATCCGGGAGAATTGCTGGAAGGGCATAAAAAAATAAAAGATGATTGCAATGCCTGCCATACGTTCTTCAAAGGGCTCCCTTCTGAAAAATGCATTGCCTGCCATAAACTTTCTGAGATCGGTATTTCTCCAGACAGCAGTTCTGGCCGATCGGGGAAGAACAGGAAAAATATTTTATTCCACCAGCAATTAGCAGGACAAGAATGCATTTCCTGCCATACTGATCACGAGGGAACCAAGCCCGGAACCTCCATCCGGAATTTTTCTCACGAAGCGCTTGCCCGTGCGGTAAAATTAAATTGCGCCGGCTGCCATGCTTCCAGGCAAGATTCACTTCATACCTTATTATCCAAGGATTGCGGCCAATGCCACCAGACCTCCGGCTGGAAGCCTGCAAATTTTGATCACGCAATGCTGAAGGGTTCTATCACCAACTGCCTTTCCTGTCACCGGAAACCCACAGACTCCTACCATGATCCGTTGAACGATGATTGCATCCAATGCCACCGTACTGAAAAATGGAAGCCATCCACCTTTGAGCATTCAAAATATTTCGCGCTTGATAACAACCACAATGCTGAATGCAAGATCTGTCACTTCGCTTCCGATTTCCGTTCGTACACTTGCTATGGGTGTCATGAACATTCTGAAAATAGAATAGCAGGTAAGCATAATGAAGAAGGCATTTATAATTTCGGCAACTGCGTTTCCTGTCATAGAAGTGGCAATGAACATGAGATCGAAGGTTCACATTATAAAAATGAAGGTTCAAGCTCCGGCGAAGGAGAGAACCATAATAATGAGGAAGATGATGATGATTAGTTCTTTGCCAATATAATTCAACAATCTTACAAAACACATATGCAGGGAAAAACAAAGCAACTGAAATCTTTGGACCGGTTTCTTACACTTTGGATCTTCCTGGCAATGGCAGCTGGGGTGAGCCTGGGTTATTTTATTCCGGGTTCAGCCGGATTTATCAATTCTTTTTCAAACGGCACTACTAATATTCCCTTAGCGATTGGTTTAATACTGATGATGTACCCCCCTCTCGTAAAAGTGAAGTACGAAAAAATGGGAGAGCTGTTCCGTGATGTTAAAGTGCTCAGCATTTCGCTGGTATTGAACTGGATCATCGGTCCTGTTCTGATGTTTTTACTTGCCGTTATTTTTCTGAGAGATCATCCCGACTACATGATCGGCCTCATCCTGATCGGACTGGCCCGCTGCATCGCCATGGTCATTGTTTGGAACGAGCTGGCAGAAGGCAATCGTGAGTACGCAGCAGGATTAGTTGCACTGAACAGCATTTTCCAGGTTTTATTTTTTAGCCTGTATGCATTTATATTTATTTCCGTATTGCTTCCTTTATTCGGTTTGAAAGGTTCTGTGGTCAATATTACCATTCGGGAAATTGCAGAAAGTGTTGCCATTTATCTTGGCATTCCGTTTGCCGCCGGCATCATCAGCCGCTACGGCCTGATCAAACTGAAAGGAGAAGACTGGTTCAATAGAAAATACATCCCGTTTATTTCTCCTGTCACACTCATCGCTTTGCTCTTTACCATTTTAGTGATGTTCAGCCTGAAAGGCCAGATGATCATTCAGATCCCTTTGGATGTGCTCAGGATCGCCGTTCCCCTGGTTATTTATTTTGTCATTATGTTCCTGGCGAGTTTCTTTCTTTCAAAATCTACCGGTGCTGATTATGCAAAGACAGCTTCTGTCGCTTTTACCGCCGCCGGAAATAATTTTGAGCTGGCGATCGCTGTCGCCATTGGTGTTTTCGGGATAAATTCAGGAGAAGCTTTTGCCGGAGTGATCGGACCGCTGGTGGAAGTTCCGGCGCTGATCCTGCTGGTGAAACTGGCATTATCATTCAGGAATAAATTCCTGAACAAAAAAGAAACGTTGTAAACTAATTTTAAACAGCGTCAAAAAATCAGGGGAACAGGATCCTGCTAGTATTCATGAGTACAGATCAGAACATATACTGACCTCCGTTGATCGAAAGATCAGAGCCGGTCATGAATGCGGCTTCATCGGAAACGAGATAAGAGACTGCCGCCGCTATCTCCGTTGGTTTGGCCAGGCGTCCCATCGGGATCTGGTCAACAATTTTCTTCATCATATCATCAGCAATTCCGGAAAGAAGAGGTGTGGCCGTATAGCCGGGGGAAACTGTATTGGCAGTAACACCATACTTTACTGTTTCAATGGCAACTGATTTTACAAATCCATACATAGCAGCTTTAGAGGTAGAATAATTCACGGTTCCGAATGCACCTTTATGCCCGTTCACAGAGGAAATGCAGACAATGCGCCCCCATTTCTTTTCTATCATTTTGTTAATGACGAGCCGGGTGCAGATAAAAACACTATTCAGGTTGGTATTGATGACCTCATACCATTGCGCAGGTTCCATTTTCCGTATGGTAGCATCCTTTGAAATGCCTGCATTGTTCACCAATACATCCACCGGGCCGATCTCATTTTCAATTTTTTCCATCATTACAGAGGCCGATTTATAATCCGTGACATCGCCCTGAACAATTTTCACATCAACACCCATTTGCAGCTGATCATCGCGCCACTGCTTTGCCATCTCACGCCATTTCAATGCCTCCGTAAAATCCACATAGTTGGCCACAACCGTAAATCCGTCTCTGTAGAGGCGTTCGCAAATCGCTGTTCCCATACCACCGGTACCTCCGGTAACAAGCGCAACTTTATTATTTTTCTCCCTCATAAATTATCTAGGATTATAGTAATTTAATAATGATTGCAGAAAAATCAAAAATATATATTAATATGAAAGAACTCGTTGTAACATATTAACATTATCAACTACAAAATATGATATTAAATAGTTTCTTTCACAAACCTTCCGGGT
>JAHEYJ010000128.1 GCA_023251675.1 Bacteroidota bacterium | reverse complement strand
CCGTTAATGTAAGCGGAACTTATTTTGTAACCGTTACTCCATACCAAGGGGCCGGTTGTGCTTATTCACTTTCTATTCCGGTAACTTTCTCTTCCATGTCCTCTTCCATTTCCGGCTCTACAAATGTTAATTGTTTTGGAGGAAATACCGGAAGTGCAACTGTTCTTCCATCCGGAGGAAATCCGGCGTATACGTATGCGTGGAGTCCCAGCGGAGGAAATGGAGCAACAGGAAACAATCTCACTGCAGGAAATTATACGGTAACCGTTACGGATGCAGGCGGATGTACAAAAACTGCTACAGTGGCAATTACCCAGCCTGCTGCTGCTCTTTCAACAACACCTTCTCAAACAAACCTGAATTGTTTCAGCGTTTGTAACGGTACCGCATCTGTAATTGCTGGCGGTGGAACACCGAATTATACCTATGCATGGTCTCCCAGCGGCGGTGCCTCTTCTGCTGCATCTTCCCTTTGTGCCGGCAACTACGTAGTCACTATTACTGATTCCAAAGGGTGTACAAAAACTCAATCCTACACGATTACACAGCCAACCGCTTTATCAAATACAGTTTCTTCTACCTTATCAGGATGCGCTGTCAATAACGGAACAGCGTCTGTAAGCGCATCCGGAGGAACACCCGGCTATACGTATGCCTGGCCGCCATCCGGGCAAACAACACCCACTGCAACGGGTCTTGCAGGAGGAACTTACACCGTAATCGTTACTGATTCCAAGGGCTGTTCAAAAACTTCTACTGTTAACGTCGGCAATACAAACGCGCCAACTGTATCCAGCACTTCATCGACTCCGGCAGGATGCGCTGTCAATAACGGAACAGCAACTGCAAACGCTGCCGGAGGAACGCCCAATTATACTTACGCATGGTCCCCTGGCGGACAAAATACCCAAACAGCCAACGGACTTGCTGGCGGAACTTACACTTGTATAATTACAGATGCCAACGGATGCTCGGTGAGCACAACCGTGAATGTTGGCCTTGCTTCATCGCCCACAACATCTGCATCTTCCACTCAATCTACCTGCACAGCGGCCAACGGTACCGGTACGGCCAATCCATCCGGTGGAACCGGCGCTTATACTTATTCATGGAGTCCTTCCGGGCAAATCACACAAACAGCAACGGGCCTGGGATCCGGAAATTATTCCGTGCTTGTTACGGATGCTAACGGATGTACCGCTTCCGCAACAATTTCCGTTACATCAGCAAACGGGCCTACGCTTACCGCTTCAACTTTAACAAATGTTTCCTGTAATGGAGGAAACAATGGTACCGCAAGTACTTCGGTAACCGGAGGAACTCCCGGATTTACTTATTCATGGAGTAATGGTCAAGCTACGTCAACTGCAACCGGACTTTCTGCCGGAACTTATACGGTAACCGTAACAGATGCAAACAGCTGTTCTTATGTTACAACTACAACTGTTACACAACCTACCCTGCTGGCTTCTTCATCCACACATACAAATGTGACATGCAATGGAAGCAATACAGGAAGTGCAACCATCAATCCTTCCGGCGGAACTCCGGGATACACGTACCTATGGAACAACGGGCAGCTCACTCAAACAGCTACAGGATTAATTGCCGGAAGTTATTCCGTAACAGTAACCGATCTAAATGGATGTACTGCCACTAATACTGTTTCCATTACCCAACCTACAGTTCTTGCCGCCTCTGCTTCCTCTGTCAATGCTGCCTGCAATGGCGGCACAACCGGCTCTGCTACTGTGACTCCATCCGGCGGAACTCCGGGCTATACGTATGCATGGCTTCCATACGGCGGAAATGCTTCTGCTGCAACTAATCTTGGTGCCGGAAATTATTCCGTGACCATAACGGATGCAAACGGATGCTCTGCAATTCAAACCGTTTCGATCACGCAGCCATCTGTCCTCTCCTCTACTCAAATACAAACAAATGTAAACTGCAACGGCGGCAATAATGCAACCGCAACAGTTACTCCTGCCGGCGGAACTTCTCCGTATACTTTTGCATGGAGCCCTTCCGGTGGTAATGCGGCTACCGCAAGCAACCTTATTGCAGGATCCTATCAATGCACGGTGACGGATTCGCACGGATGTACAACGGTTGTACCTTTCACGATCACTCAACCCACTCCGCTGACGCTTTCCTCTGCACATATTAATGTTCTCTGCAACGGAGGTAATAACGGAAGCGCTACAGTCACTTCTTCCGGAGGAACTCCAGGCTATACTTATCTATGGAGCCCATCGGGTGGTAATTCGGCCACAGCCACTAATCTTTCTGCAGGACCTTATCAATGCACGGTGACGGATTCACATGGATGTACTTCGGTTACGTCGGCTATCGTCACGCAGCCGCAGCCAGTTACACTTGCGCTTTCCGGAAACGACAGCATCTGCCTGGGTGAAAATACGGTGCTCAGCGCTGCTGTTACTGGGGGAACACCTGCTTACACGTATGTTTGGCTGCCAATTTCTAGTAACGGATCTGCTATATCTGTAAATCCGACTTCCAGCACTTCCTATTCCGTTGCCGTAACCGATGCCAACGGATGCACCGCTTCTGCTTCTCAGCCCTATAATGTTATTGTTCTTCCTGCTCCCAATGCATTGTTCGACACCACTGTTGCAGGCGGAACATTCAGTGCATCCTATTCATTCCATGACCTGAGCAGCGGCGGAAATTCATGGCTCTGGAACTTCGGAGATAATACGTCCACATCTACTAGTCAGAATCCATTTCATGAATTCCCGGGCGCCGGAACGTATACCGTAACCCAGACCGTATTTAATCAGTTCGGATGCCCTGATACTTTCAATATAACTGTAATTATTGGTGAGGGCATTCTGATTCCAAACGTGTTTACACCCGACGGTAACGGCACCAATGATGTCTGGTACATCCCCAACAGCGGCATGAAAGAATTTCATGTGGAGATTTTTGATCGCTGGGGAGCGATGGTATGGGCAACAACTGCCGATGAAATCAGATGGGATGGTCACTCTTTCTCCGGAAAACTACTCTCCGATGGAACCTATTATTTTAAACTTCATGCCATCCTCAAATCCGGTTCTGTTGGTAAAGATTACAGCACAACCGGATATGTAACATTATTAACCACTAAAAAGAATTAAAGCACAATCTGCCAGCATGAGAAAGCCCGGATGTTACCCGGGCTTTTTTGTTTCCTGACAATCAAAAACATTTTTCACAGATAGGGTATATTTCGTAATATTGCGCCCCAATTAACTAAAAACACTCCTCGATACCTGCCTGCCGGCAGGGCTCAGCAAACTGAGTTTATGCTACGGCAGAGGTTAGTTGAGATATAATTAATTAGAGAAAGAAAACATTTAATACTCCTCGATAGCTCAGTTGGTTAGAGCATCTGACTGTTAATCAGAGGGTCGTAGGTTCAAGTCCTACTCGAGGAGCAAACAAGTATTGTGTTGAAGGTTAGCCTCAGCCGGCTGTTTAACTTAAACTCTAAACTTTAAACCTTTTCCTGTGAGCTTACTCGTTGTCGGAACCGTTGCCTTTGATGCCATTGAAACGCCTTTTGGCAAAACAGACAAAATAATTGGCGGTGCAGCTACCTATATTTCGCTTGCGGCTTCTTACTTTACAAAAAATATCAACCTCGTTGCGGTAGTCGGAGACGACTTCCCGAAAGAATCCATTGACCTTCTGAAAAAGCATCATGTCAATACCGAAGGGCTTCAGATCAAGAAAGGAGAAAAAAGTTTTTTCTGGTCGGGCAAGTATCATAATGACATGAACACGCGAGATACGTTGATCACCGAATTAAATGTGCTGGCTGATTTTAATCCGATCGTTCCAGCGTCTTATAAAGATTGTGAATTTCTCATGCTCGGGAACCTTCAACCCTCTGTTCAGAAACAGGTGATCGCGCAATTACCCCAACGGCCCAAGCTGATCGTACTTGATACGATGAATTTCTGGATGAATAGCACCCTGGATGAACTGCTGGACACGCTGAAAATGGTGGATGTGCTCACGGTAAACGATGAAGAAGCAAGAATACTTTCCAAAGAACATTCCCTGGTGAAAGCCGCCCAGAAGATACTGAAGATGGGCCCCAAAAACCTTATTATCAAAAAGGGAGAGCACGGCGCGCTGCTTTTTAATAAAACACAGGTATTCTTTGCACCTGCCCTGCCTCTTGAAGATGTATTTGATCCTACCGGCGCCGGTGATTCTTTTGCCGGAGGATTCATTGGCTATCTCTCAAAAACAAAGGACACTTCTTTTGAGAACATGAAACGTGCGATCATTTTTGGTTCTGCAATGGCGAGTTTTTGTGTGGAAAAATTCGGGACAGAAAAATTAGTCGGACTCAATCAGAAAGAAGTGGACAACCGCGTACAGGAATTTGTAGACCTGGTTCAGTTTGAAATTGAAATTGATTGATCTAATTCCCTTTGGCTATCCAACTCTCCGGGTTCAACATGGTCTGCCCTTTCCATATTTCAAAGTGTAACTCCGAAATTGAATTATCATCCGTAAGTACTTTACCGATCGCTTGCTTGGTCTTTACCTTTTCACCGGGCTTTACAAACGCATCATCCATATTGGAATAAACGCTGAGGTACTCACCGTGCTTTACGATAATAACCTTCCCTTCAAGTCCTCCTACGGAAGCGACCGCCACTACGGTCCCTCCAAAAACGGAACGAACGCTGGCTCCTTTGTTGGTACCGATGTTAATTCCGTTATTGGAAACCTTTATACCCGGCAAGTCAGGATGATCATGCGTTCCGAATACTTCAGTAACGACACCTTCTGCCAGGGGCCAGGGCAGTTTTCCCTTATTGCTTTCAAAATCATTTGAAAGGTCTTTTTCTTCCGGGGTGAGTGTGATCTTTTTGATGTCTCCTTTGGCCGACGGATTGGATTTTTTAATCTGGTCGTCTATTACTTTTTCGATCGCCCTTCTTAATTTTTCCGCCTGGTCTTTTTTCTTTTTAATATCCGCCCGTATATCCTTCTCTTTCTGCTGCAAATCCGTCAACACCCCTTCCTTGTTCTTTTTCTCTTTTGAAAGATTCCCGGTTTCAAATTCTTTCTGGGAAAGTGTTTTACTTTGCTGATCTTTCCTGTCTTCCAGTTCCTTCTTTTTGGTTTGCAGCTGGCGTTGGGTATCCTCGATTAAGCCTGCCTGTTTTTTCCTGGCTTCTGTATAATACTCCATATACTTGATCCGCTGGAACGCCTGGTTGAAATCCTGGGCAGCAAACAAAAACATCAGCCGGGAATAGGAATCACGGTTCTTGTAGGAAGCAAAAATGATCTTTGCATAATCTTCTTTTAAAATTTTCAGTTCTGCTTCTTTTTGATGGATATTATCCTGGGTTTCCGAAATAGTCCCTTCTATCATATTCAATTCTTTCCCAATGGCGGAAATGAGTTCCTGTTGTTTGGCGATTTTATTGTTCAGGATAGCCAGCTGGATCATCGAACGGTTTTTATTTTTCTTCACCTCGTTCAGCAGCTTGTTCTGATATTCGATCTCCTTCTGAAGTTCCTGTTTTTTATTTTCCAGGTCTTTTTTCTTCTGCGTCTGCCCCCATCCCGTTATCCCGCTAATCAAAAGGCATATCATCACCAGCAATACAACGGATGACCGCCCTCTGCCTGCTTCCCTGTTATTTCTTTTCAATTCTTTCATATCCTTCCGGTATAGTAAACGGAAATGTCTGCGGTTTGTTTGCGCTCGCTTTTGAATATTCCATGTTCACGGTGATCACTTTATCAGACCGAATAAAATAGGTAAGATTAAAGGGGACAACTATTTTCTTTGATTGCCCTTCCGGCTGTTCCAGGTTCTGGAAATTATCAAAATGGGCATCAAACTCCCGCTTTGACTCAAATTCACGGAAAATAATTCTTGCGATTTTAAATGTGCTGTCGATCATCCAGATGTTTTGAGCCGGTTCTTTCAGTTCTTTTCCCTTCTCGATTACTTTGCGAAGTTTTCTTTTTCTAATTGTTCCAAGAAGATATTTGCATGAATCGATACCGGGCCTTAACTTTTCATCTTCTTCATAAAACTCAACGCTGTTACCGACAAGGAGCGCCTGAATAATTTCCAGGTCAATCTCTGTTCTGAGCATTTTTGTGAGCGTATCATAACCGCCGACATAATATTTATTATGAATCCTGTCGATGAACTTAATGGAATCCTTCGTGGCGGAAAAACGGATCACTTCTATTCCAAGCGCCGGGGATATGGAAGCCCATATCACACTGTCTTTTTTCATTCGTAAGGAAATAGTGAAATCGGTACCCTTGTCATCAATAATGACCGTTGATTTAATCTTCCCGCTGAATGTGGAATAGTCGGCCTGGTTTTGCTTCAGAAGATTTGTCAGCGTCTTTGCACTTTTATAATCAAGTCTGCATTTTACAGTTGAATGAGCGGGAAGGTTTTTTTTCGCTTTGCAAGCGAAGAGAAAAGGGATGAGGAGGAAAATAAGTGTATGCTGAATCTTCACTTATTCGTATAGTTTTTTATCAGCGATTTTTTTGTCAAGCAATTCGGAATACTTGCCGGTTGATTTTGCTTTTTGCCAGTATTCAAAAGCTTTATCCGTTTGACCCAGCTGGTAAATCATATCACCATAATGTTCAAGCAAGGTTCCGTTTTTTTCGCCGCCATGCTCCAGTGCTTTTTCCTGCCAGCGCTTGGCCTCTTCAAATTTCTTTTTCTTATACAGCACCCAGGCGTATGTATCTTCATAGGAAGAATTATCTTTTACCAGTTGGTTGGCCTTTAATCCCATTTTTTCTGCTTTATCCAAATTATCGTTCCGGAGAGAAAGATAATACGCCCAGTTATTCATCACATTGGCATTTTCAGGATCCAGGTTAAGGGTCTTTTCAAAACTCTCGTCTGAAAGTTTGTAATCCTTCAGGCTGTTGTAGCAATCCCCCTGAATAGAATAAAACTGCGCCAGCAACTTCTTGTCGCCGGCCACATAATCCTTTCCGCTATTGATCACTTCTATTGCTTCCTTGTATTTTTTCTTCTGGTAATTGGCGCTGGCGTTAAAGATATAATTGTAAGGTTCGGAAGGAAATAATTCCAATGCCTGCCTGCTGTCAGACTCCATGGCGTCAAAATCGCCCAGTTGTTCATCCAGCACCATCACCTGCTGCCAGATGGGATAGCGGGTTTTGTCCAGCGCAATTGCTTTCCGGAATGCTTCCCGGGCTTCTTTATTTTTTCCATCACGGTTAAGGAAATCCCCCTGCAGGCTGTACGTTTTGGCATCATGGGGATGAACACGAAGAAGGATGTTAATCAAGGTATCCGACTCTTCCCGCTCTGATTTGAATTTTTCCGGAATATTAAAATAGTTAAGTAATATTTTTATCTTATCATCTATATCGAGGTCCGGATTTTCAAAGGCAATACGAACGTGCTGAAACGCTTTTTTATCATCCGAAATTCCTTCATAATAATTGGCAATTAAAAGATGTGTCTCCGGTTCATTGGGATCAATTTCAAATATCCGCTTGCAAATATCCAGTGCATTTTCAGGCTTATTGTTCTGAAAGTACAGGTCGGCAAGCATCCGGTAATACCTTGTTTCATGAGGATCAGAATCAATAAGCTTCTGCGCTTCTGCAACGGCCTTGTCTAACTGGTTCTGTAAAAGATATATTCTCTCCTTTTGCAAGATAATTTCTTCGGTAATGCCAATCAATGATTCCACTTTATTATACACTTCCAGCGCGTCTTTCGGTTTATTGGCATTCAGCAGTGCGGAAGACCATAAAAAATAATAATCAATTTTGTCAGGATTCATTTTTACCAGGCGTTCAAAAGACGAAGAGGCTTCATTGTACTTTCCTGTTTCCATGTAGCATTTAGCAAGAAGCAATTGATACCATTCATTGTTCTCATCCAGCGAAATTGCTTTCAAAGCAAAAGGGATTGCATCGCTGCTTTTTCCGATCCCATTGTCGATAAACGCTATTTCATAGAGGGAGGCGGCGTGATTGGGATATACATTCAGGCATTTCTTAAAATAACTGATCGCTTCCGGATAATTGCCCTGCATTTTCTGAATGACCCCATCCGTAAAAGCCACATCCAGCGTTCGTTGTTCGCCATAAGAAAGAGGAAGGCGATCCGTTTTACTTCCATCCGAATTCCGGGAAACCGCCTGCTGCGATTTGCATCCGAAGACCAGGAAGGAAACAGAAAGAAGAAATATAAATAGATTCGGTTTTTTCATTTAATCGGAATAACGACTGAAAGTTACATAATTTTCAGTTCTTGATAGTACTGTAATCCCCGACACTGGCATCGTTTGAATTACCGCTGAACTCAACATAACTTCCCAGCATGGAGTTGGAAAGCGTTGCGTTCCTGATCTTCGTATTTGACTGCACAATCGAGTTTTCTACTATGGAGTTTTCAATTATCGTGTTCTCACCAATGGATGCGAAAGGGCCCACTGTTGAATTAATAATCTGTACGTTTTTTCCGATCACACAAGGGGAGATGATTTTAGAATTTTTAACGTTTTCATCACCGGGTTGAGCGTCTTTTCCGTTGTTATAATAGGTTTCGAGGATTCGCTTATTTGTAAAAACCGTCGCATCTTTGTTTCCGCAATCCAGCCACTCAGCGACCTGCGAAGTAACAAACTTCGTTCCCTTCTGCTTCATGTTCTCCATTGCGTTGGTCAGCTGGTATTCTCCTTTTTCTCTGATGTTATTATCAATGAGGTATTGCATTTCTTTCTTCAGGTAGGCGCCGTCCTTGAAATAGTAAATTCCGATTATGGCTAAATCAGAGATGAACGTCTGGGGTTTTTCCACAAAATCGGTAATGAATCCTGCTTTATCCAGCTTCACCACTCCAAACGGGCGGGGATCATCAATTTTCTGCACCCATATTATCCCATCCTTGCTGATATCTGCTTTCGCTTTTTTATCGGGAATGAATAATGTGTCAGCAAAAGCAATGAGCGTTTTCCCATCCAAGGAATCCTTTGCGCACAGAATGGCATGCGCCGTACCCAGCGGCTCGTCCTGGTAATAGATCTTTCCTTTTGCGCCCAACTTTTCAGCAACGGCCACAAGATTTTTCTCCGCTTCACTGCCAAAAGCACGTGAGATCACATAAGCGATCTCGGAAATTTTTTCCGGACAAATCCCTGCAATGTCCTCTACGATGCGCTGCATCATGGGTTTT
>JAHEYJ010000017.1 GCA_023251675.1 Bacteroidota bacterium | reverse complement strand
AAATACCAGAATTAAATTCGTCCTTCTTGGCAATGGGCCCGAAAAAGAAAATCTTGTTGATCTAAAGAAAAAGTCGAACCTTGCTAATATATTCTTCTTCGACACTGTTGCAAAAGATAAAATGCCATCTATTCTCCATTCAATAAATACGTCCATCATTCCTCTTAAAAAACTGGAACTATTCAAGGGAGCAATCCCTTCAAAAATATTTGAATCCCTGGCCATGAAAAAACCAATACTTCTTGGCGTCGATGGCGAAGCAAAAGAGTTATTTATTAAGGATGGGAAATGCGGATTATTCTTTGAACCTGAAAATGCAAATGATCTTTCCAGCAATATACTTCAGTTATTTAACGACAGGGTCATGCTGAATCTGCTGGGAGAGAACGGAAGAAAATATGTTTCAGAAAAATTCAATAGGGATTTGATTGCCGAAAAATTCTGGGATTATCTATTACAGCAATAATGAACCGAACAGAATTTCATACAAAAGCAAATAACTACCTCTGCATTCTCATTGCATTTTTTCTTCCCGTTTATATTTTCGTTGTCCCCGCCCTGATCATATTCCTTCTTCTTAACTGGATCGCAGAAGGAGGTTTTGCTGAAAAATTTAAACTTCTCACTCAAAGCAGGATTGCCTTGTTATTTATTTTGTTCTACTTCCTTCACCTCATCGGAATGCTATGGACCGAAAATAAACCCAGCGGCTATTTCGACCTGGAAGTAAAACTTTCTTTGCTTCTCTTTCCCATTATACTTTCAACCGGCAAAAGCGACATAAAGAAAATACTCTGGAGCCTTGTGTGGGGATGCTTAACTGCTTCACTCATTTGCCTCATTGTTGCATCTGCTCATTATTTAAAAACCGGCGAAAACCATTTTGAATATACATTACTTTCCATCTGGCTTCACCCTGCCTATTTAGCTATGTATATAGTTTTTTCTATTGCCATTATTCTTTTCTCATTCAATACTCAGTTTTCCACTCTCAAAAAAACAGGATTCCTTTTTTTGATATTATTGCTTTCCGGATTTACCATCCTGCTTTCATCCAAGATCGGAACCATCTCACTCATCCTTCTTCTGTTGTCATTTGTAATTCATCACATTATTATTCACAAAGCATGGGTCTCCGGGCTGTTATTTTTTACAGGGATACTCGTTCTCATCTTCTCAATTTTTCATTTTCTTCCTTATACCAAAAACAGGATCATCAATTCCGTCTATTGGATCCAACATATCAATGAGATCGACATAGAGCACACGGAAAGTGACGCGGCAAGAATCCTGGTATGGCAGTCAGATATTTCATTAATTAAAGAAAACTATTTATACGGCGTAGGAACCGGAGATATTAAAGATGAATTAATTAAAAAATATATCGCTTCTGATTACAAAGAGATTTTAGAACGAAAGCTGAATGCACATAATCAATTCTTCCAGACTACCATCGGGCTGGGTGTTGTTGGAGGCCTCGTTCTGGTTTCTTTATTTATCTCCGGCATTTACAATGCGATAAAAGGAAAAAAGAAGATATTTCTCGCTTTCCTAATCATCCTGCTTCTTAACTTTCTTGTTGAATCCATGCTCGAAGTTCAAGCCGGTGTGATGTTTTATGCTTTCTTTAATTCTTTACTTTTGTTTTCACAAAAAGAACAGTAATTCATTATTCGTATTTTCGTACAAATTCGTTTTTCGCTGATTCATGATTCCCTTTTCCCCGCCCAAGATCACCGACGCTATTGTCAAAGCAGTAGAAGAAGTGCTTCGTTCCGGATGGATCACTACCGGACCGAAGACCAAAGAGTTTGAAAAAAGAATCACAGAATATTGCGGATGCAAGTCAACTCTTTGCCTGAATTCCGCTACAGCCGGACTTGAACTAATGCTCAGGTGGTATGGGGTTGGAAAAGGCGATGAAGTGATCGTTCCTGCTTATACCTATTCTGCCACCGCCAATGTTGTAATTCACTGCGGAGCCAAAGTTATATTTGTTGATACAAATCCACACGACTTCAATATCTGCCTTAGGCAGATTGAAAAAGCAATTACTTCCCGAACAAAAGTTATTATGCCGGTTGATTTTGGAGGATTGCCTTGTGATTATGATGCGATAAATAATCTCGTAAACAGAAAAGACATTCGAAAAAAATTTAAGCCTGCCACCAAAGAGCAGAAACAACTAAAAAGAGTTCTCGTTCTCAGCGATGCTGCACATTCCATTGGCGCAACTTATAAAGGAAAAAAAACAGGGTCGCTTACCGATGTTTCTGTGTTTTCATTTCACGCCGTAAAAAATCTGATCACAGCAGAAGGCGGAGCCGTTTGCCTGAACCTGCCGGATGCCTCCAGCCTGCCAGCGGGCAGGTTTGACAATGAAAAAGTTTATCGTGAGCTCTGCATTAAATCTCTGCACGGACAAAACAAAGATGCACTTGCAAAAACGCAAAAGGGCGCATGGCGTTATGATATTGTAGAAGCAGGCTACAAATGCAACATGACCGATATGGCTGCAGTGATGGGTTTGACTGAACTCAACACTTACGATTCAGATACGCTTGTAAAACGAAAAAAAATCTGCAAAACATATTCCAACGCATTTTCAAAATACAGCTGGGCGGAGATCCCGATTCATAAGGACAACGACCGTGAATCCTCTTATCACCTTTACCCATTGCGCATCAAAGGAATTAATGAATCTCATCGTGATGCGATCATCAAAGCAATATTTGATCATGATGTTTCCGTTAATGTGCATTTTATTCCCGTGCCGATGATGAGCTTTTATAAAAAGTTGGGATACAAGATCAAAAATTATCCTACGGCATATGATAATTACTCTAGGGAAATTTCGCTGCCGGTTTTTTATGATCTGTCTGGCCAACAGGTGCAGACAGTAATAAATGCCGTTATTGCTTCGGTCGAAAAAGTGATCGGATGAAAAGAGCGTTCGACATACTCTTTTCCCTGTTTGGGAGCCTCATCCTTTTCCCTTTCTTCATCCTGTTTGCAATACTGATTATTGCTGATTCAGGATTGCCGGTTTTTTTCTCTCAGAAACGAGTTGGAAAGAACGGCATCGATTTCTCCCTCCTGAAATTCCGCACCATGAAGAAAGATGCTGATAAAAAAGGGCTGCTCACAATCAGCAATAAAGATTCCCGTATCACCGCCATCGGCTACTTTCTGCGTAAATACAAAATTGATGAACTGCCACAGCTGTTTAATGTTCTGGCTGGCGATATGAGTCTTGTAGGCCCAAGGCCTGAGGTAAGAAAATACGTTGATCTTTACTCAGAAGAACAGAAAAAAGTCTTATCTGTATTACCGGGCATTACAGATTATGCATCTATTGAATATTCGAATGAAAATGAATTGATCGCCAAGGCAGAAGATCCCGAACAGTTCTATATTAAAGAAGTGATGCCGGCGAAACTCAGGCAGAACCTGAAATATATTTCGGAACAAGGTTTTATCACCGATCTGAAAATAATTCTCAAAACAATAGGGAGGATCTTCAGCTAAGCGCCTCCAGCAGTTTCTGAATTTCATTCTGCTTGTCAGCATACCCCAGTTTTTTATAGGAAAAGACCAGGTTCCGCAGCAGACGTTTCATCATCTCCAGATTGCTGCAAGGCTGATAATGTTCAGGCTGTGGATCCAGGTTCATTTTCTTCAGGTATATCTCTAACTGTTTTTTCCCAAAAACAGAGCCGCGGCTGAACGGGTTGATATAAAAAAGGATTCCCTGTTCGATCATTTCGGCATCGCGTTTTGTTTTCACGGTCATCAACTGGTGCACATCTTTATAACAGAGAACAAAATGTTCCGGCAAGTTTACACCATAGACCGGAATCTTGAGGTCCTGTGCCACAATCAGGTAAATAAGGGAAAGGGAAAGCGGGTTCCCTTTTTTGGTTTCAAGCACATTGTTGATGTAGGAGTTCTGCGGCGCATGATAGTTTTGCGTATTGCCGCTGAAGTTGTGCACTTCAAATAAAATATGGTTCAGGATCTTGACTTGTTCCAGCGCCGTCAGTTTCTCATTTAACTCAAGCCATACATCCTGCCGGATCTGCTGAATTTTTTTCTTTACCCTTTGCTCATCCAGGTCGGGATACTGGTATTTGGCGATCAGTAACGATCCGGTTAGCAAATTCTGATCGGGAGAAGAAGCCCATTCTTTTAATGCAATGGCGGTCGTATTAAACTGTATATCATGAATAATGTTCTCGATCTTTGTCTGCATCGTGGCATCAAATGACTGCTCCCATACATTTTCAAGCGCAGGGATCACCTGGTCCCCGATGGATAAAAGTTTTTCCCTGACCTGCTGAAACACATTTTTATCCGGGTCGTCAAGCAGGCTGAGCAGCGCATTCAATTCCTTATTATCCATATCACTTTGTTTGATGCAAAGTTCTGCTCAAAAAATAAATGCCGGTAAAGCGGGGAAGGAAAGATGTTAACACCAATAAGTTAATCCCCAAAAAACACTTCCCTGATTGCTCGCCATTCAAATCAACTGCCGTTGGAATCATTTATCATAGCCGTATGAATGCAGTCTTGACACACTTAAATGCTTTAGAATTATTAATTATAAGGTTTATTCAGAATTTGCGTATGCTCAACACTATCTTGTGCTTTTAGATCTTGAATCAATTATTACCGGATCTAACATCAAAAACAAGAACGTGGCAATGCAATACTGCAGCCATTCCGGCTTAAAATTAATGCATCAGCTGCCTTTTTTTCAATACACAAATTTTTATTACTTTCGCATCATTAATCCTAAAAATACAAACTCAACCTATTTATATCACCATGGCAAAAAACATTAAAAATGAAATTCTTGTTCCAATTGATTTTTCAGAACAATCATTAATCGCTCTGGGACAATCTTATAATCTTGCAAGAGAATACGATGCTGAAATACTCTTACTGCACATTATTGATGATGGCGGATTACTTCCTAAGCTAAGTGCTGGAAAACATTTAAGCAACATGAAGAAGGAGATTCTGAAAAAGCTCGATAAATTGGCTGCTGAAACTTCAAAAGAAAGCAAGGTCAAAGTGGATACGATGATCGCCAGAGGAAAGACCTATGAGAAAATAATAGAAGTGGCTGAAATGACGGATGCCCTGATGATTATCATGGGCCACAACAGCCGCAAAAAAATTCAGGCCAGGTTTATCGGCTCAAATGCCTTACGTGTAGTACGTGAAGCCACTTGTCCTGTGATCACGATTAAAGGAAAACATCATAGAGAGGGATGCAAGAACATTGTTCTACCCCTTGATTTAACCAAAGAAACCAGGGATAAAGTAAGACAAGCCATTGAATTCGCAAAACTTGGAACTTTCAAAGCCGCTATCCGGGTAGTCTCTGTTTTACAAAACACCGATGAATTTCTCGTTAATAAGTTAACACGGCAATTAGACCAGGTGAAAACCTATATTCAGAATCAGGATGTTGAATGTACCGCCGAAATTGTCAAACTACAGAAGGGAGACGAAACGCTCGCTCATTGCATTATTGATTATGCCAATAAAGTGGATGGTGACCTTCTGATTATTATGACCCAGCAGGAAGCGAACTTTACCCGAATGTTCATCGGGTCAACTGCGCAGGAGATCGTAAATAGATCCGACATTCCTGTTCTGAGTATTATTCCACAGATGAGGAAGTATAAAGCATCTCACGACAACCGCTAGGAGTAGAACTTATTTCCCTCCGAAAACCCTCTTCAGGATATCATTGATCCGTGCCACCGGATCGGTACGGATTTTCTTTTCTTCACCGGCAACCAGCTTGAACAACCCTTCAAGGGCACGAAGAGTAATATATTGTTCAAGGTTGGGGTTCTGTTTTTCTACACCCGGAATTTTATTATAGGTCGTAACGAGTGGATTCCAATATTTTGTTACTTCTACTTTTTCAATAGCTCGTTTAATGATGGGGGTGAATTTCACAGTAAGATCTGATGTTGTTTTGTCCTGGAGATACTTTGTAGCTGCATTATCATTGCCTTTCAAAATCGAAAACCCATCAGAAATACTCATTCCTTTAATAGCATCAAGAAATACCGGCGCGGCTTCTTTGCTTGCTTCTTCTGCAGCCCGATTCATCGTCATAACAAAATCATCCACTTGTTTTTGCATGCCAAGATTTACAACTGTATTTTTTACTTTTTCCGCTTCCGGAGGAAAGGGAATAGTAATAAGCGGATTTTTATAAAAACCATCTGTTTTAGAAGCAGCCTGTGATGAATTATTTGTCCCGACATTGAGGGCTTCCCGTAGCCCGCGAATAACCTCATCATTGGTAAGTGGTTTTTTCTTTTTCTTTGTGTACTTATCAATTTCTTTTTGAGCATTTTTTTGTGCATCATTTACTACCTTATTAATGTCCTGGGCAGGTGCATGAAAAGCAATAAAGGAAATCAGGGAGAAAAGGGAAATAATCTTTTTCATGATTGGTTTTAGATTTTAGATACCAATATTACAAAGATTCTGCCAAAACTTTTTAACTTATGTTAAGAATGTTATCAAATCATGCTAATAAAAGTATTAGTACATTAGTGCCTATGGACAAAATAAAATTCGGAACGGATGGCTGGCGCGCCATTATCGGTAAGGAATTTACCGTTGCGAACGTTGCGCGGGTAACGGAAGGAGTTTCAAAATGGCTTCTATCCGATCAAACAAACAACCCAAAAACCAGTCGGTTATCCGTTGTGGTCGGCCACGATTGCCGTTTTGGTGGCGAACTCTTCGCTGAAACGGTTGCCCAGGTGCTTTCAGAAAGAGGGATCAAGGTTTTCCTCGCAAAAGGCTTTGTCTCCACACCAATGATCTCATTGGCAACCAAAAAATACAATGCAAGCTTAGGTATAATTATTACAGCCAGCCATAACCCTGCATCCTACAATGGATTTAAGTTAAAAGGCCCTTATGGAGGACCGCTTATACCCGAACATGTAGCGGCAATTGAAAACCTGATCCCGGATGAGGCTGTGCGTATGGATTCACCGGAAGGCAATCAGGCGAGTGTCGAGTTTGTTGATCTGGAGAAAATGTATATCAAACACATTGAAAAACATTTTGACCTGAAAGCGATCCGCCGGTCAAAAATGAATCTTGCTTACGATGCAATGTATGGCGCCGGGCAAAATGTTATAAAAAAGATTTTACCTGAAGTACTCGCCCTTCACTGCGAATACAATCCTTCATTTCATGGAACCTCTCCTGAACCAATAGCGAAAAATCTTACAGAGTTATCTTCGCTGATTAAGAATCTGAAGAAAAAACAGAAGAAATATCATATCAGTTCTGCACTGGCAACAGATGGCGACGCGGACCGCTTAGGATTATTCGACAGCTCCGGAAATTTCGTTGACTCGCACCACATCATTCTTCTCCTTATTCACTATTTGTGCAAGTACAAGAAGATGAAAGGCAAAGTCGTGGCCGCTTTCTCTGTTACTCCCCGAATAAAAAAAATATGCGATCATTACGGGCTTGAGCTGCAGGTAGTGAAAATAGGCTTCAAACACATTTGCGGGATCATGATTGCTGAAGATATTTTGCTGGGAGGAGAAGAATCGGGAGGGATAGCCATTCAAGGACACATTCCTGAACGGGATGGGATCTGGATGGGCTTAACGCTTTGGGAATTTATGGCTAAATCCGCGAAAACACTTGAAGAATTAATTCAGGAAGTTTACGAAATCACCGGAAGTTTCGCTTTTGAACGTAATGATCTGCATTTAACGGAAGAAGTAAAGAACAGGGCTGTCGAAAATTGCAAAAAAGGGAAATATGATTCATTTGGGAAATATCAAATTGAAAGAATGGAAGATCTTGACGGCTGGAAATATTTCTTTGGGCATGATGAATGGCTGATGATACGTGCTTCCGGCACAGAACCCGTTCTTAGAACCTATGCAGAATCCTCTTCACAGAAAAAAGCATTTGGCATACTCAATGCCGCCAAGAAAACATTACTTAGAAACGATGCTTGATTTAAAGGCACAATGATTAACAGATGTTTTTTTACTTTTTGTTTTTTAGTGACTGCCTTCTGCCTATTGCCGACTGTCCATTGTTTCGCCCAGGCGCCTAAATCATTTTCTGCCGATTCTTCCAAATTTCTTTCAGAGATTGATGACTATTTCAGTTCTGTGAAAGGAAAAGAAAAAGAAGGACACGATTTCATCAAAGAACAATTTAAACCGTTCTGGTTCGGAGGCTATTTATCTGACGAAAAAAGAATGTTTGTTTACAACACGAGCATCGCCATGCTTCAGAAAAAATTAAGACCTTTTCCTGACTATTATAATTTTTTCAGCGCCATGATTAACTTTTATACAAAAGCAAAATTGCAGGAAAACAGTTTCAGGTCCTGGCAAACGAGCCTCGAAAAACTTATTGCCAAATCAAGCGCTAAAAAGCTATCTGACTTTCTTGAAGCTTCCAATGATATTTTCGGGACCAATAAATTATACCAATCCCCGGCGGTAGAATGGTATACCGGCAGTAATAATTATGAATTTGAATTTGATTCATTGCCAAAGATCATTTTTTTTAACACCAATCTCTATTGCGCTGTAAAAGCAGATACGGCGGTCATTTACGGAACAACAGGCGTCTACTACCCTACTGAAAAGAAATGGGTCGGCAAAGACGGTAAGGTTACATGGAAACGGGACGGCATTGATGACAACTTAGTTTATGCAGACTTAAAAAAATATACGATCATTACCTCCAGGCAAGGATTTTCTGCCGACTCTGTCACTTTTACAAATAAGATCTATTTTCAAACCCCTCTGCTGGGTACGCTGGAAGAGAAAGCAGTTCCTGATGCGACTCCTGAGAATGCTACTTACCCCCGTTTTGAATCTTACAGCACCCGTTTTGAAATCTCTAATCTGGCAGAAGGTAAAGTAGATTTTGCCGGAGGTTTTTCTCTCCGGGGAAGCAAGTTCATTGGATCCGGAAGCAAAACCGCGGATGCCTATTTATATTTCAAACGCAACAACAAACCGCTTGTGCGTGCAGCCAGTAAAACCTTTGTGTTTCGGCAAGACCGCATCACCTGCGATGAAGCAGCCATCACTATGTTCTTCGATAAAGATTCCGTTTATCATCCTTCCATTAAAATGAAATTTGATATTAACAATAAACTGCTTACGCTCGTTCGAACACCCGAAGGAATTTCCAAAACACCTTACTTCAATACGTTTCACAAAGTAGACATGTACGTTGAAGAGATCGACTGGAAACTGGATTCAGCAAAAATGGATTTCAAAACACTGATCGGGAGCTCCCAGGGAACTGCAGATTTCATCTCTATGAATTATTACCGGGATAATGTCTATTATGAACTCCAGGGCATGGATCAGATCAACCCGCTGGTTGCACTCAAGCAATGCGGAGAGAAACTTGGAAGAAATACGTTTACCGGGGAAGAGTATGCCCGGTTCCGGCATGCTGAAGCCGCGGCCTTACGGCCCTACCTTATTCCGATAGCAACAGGCGGATTCATTATTTATAATCCTAAAGACGATAAGATCATACTGCAGGAAAGACTGTTCACCTATCTTAAAGCCAAAATGGGTACAACCGATTATGATGTTATTGTCATTAATTCTAATGTAAAGGGAGGTGAAGTGAATGCAGTGCTTAATCTGTTGAATTATGACTTACGAATTAATGGGGTATCTCAAATTGCGATCAGCGATTCACAAAATGTGACTATCTACCAGACCCGGCATCAAGTGGTTCTCAAGAAAAACAGGGATTTCTTTTTTGGAGGAGTTGTACAGGCAGGACGTTTTGTTTATTTCGGAAAAGATTATTTTTTCAATTATGATAAATTCAAGATTGACATCAACAATGCAGATTCCTTAATGTTTACGGTGAGAAGATTTACAGCCGATGCGCTTGGAAATTATCCCGATATTAAAGTCAAATCCGTTATTGAACAGATACAGGGTGAAATCCAGATCGATCAACCCGGAAACAAATCAGGAAGAAAGCGGCTGACACAATATCCCATATTCTCCTCTGCAAAAGAATCATTCGTTTATTATGATAAACGGGCAATTCAAAAAGGGGTTTACAGAAGAGATAAATTCTATTTTAAGATTGATCCCTATATTTTAGACAGCCTGGATAATTTCAGTACTGAAAGTGTACGATTTAAAGGGCAACTCACTTCAGCCGGAATTTTTCCGGACTTCAAAGACACCCTTTCGGTGCAGCCTGATTATTCACTTGGATTCATCCGGCCTACTCCCACCGGAGGTTTTGCATCTTACGGCAATTCCGGCAAATTCAATAATAAAGTCCGGTTGAGCAATGAAGGTTTGCGAGGTGACGGAACCATTAATTACATCACATCAACACTTTCTTCAAAAGACTTGATATTTTTTCCGGATTCTGTAAATGGAACTGCACAAACATTTGAAGTCAAAGAACAAAAGGGCGGAAAAGTAGAATACCCGCCTGTTAAAGGAGATACCATTTATGTTCATTGGTCTCCGAAGAAAGATATCATGCAGGTATTTTCATTGATAAAACCGCTTGAAATGTATGGCGGGCAGGCAACGATGAAAGGCCGGGTTGATTACTCTTCAAAAGCAATGACCGGAAACGGAAAACTGGATTTTTCCGGGGCCTCCATGTCGGCCGATCTCATGAAGTTTCATAATAAAAAAGTGTTATCCGATACGGCATCATTCAGCTTAAAGGCATTGGAAAATTCAAAATTTGCTTTTTCTACAAAAAATGTAAATGCAATTGTAGATTTCGAAAAAAGAACCGGAGATTTTGCAGCCAACGGTAAAGGATCGGTTGTGGAATTTCCTGTCAACCAGTATATCTGCTATATGGATAATTTCAAATGGTATATGGACAAAGGCGATATTGAACTTTCCTCCCGTGATGCCGGAAAACCAAAGGATGACAGATTGCTTGAACTCTCAGGCCCTGAATTCATCTCTACCAATCCCAAGCAGGATTCATTGCGGTTCAATGCACCGAAAGCTAAATTTGATTTCAAAAAATATATTATCAGCGCCCAGGATGTTGCCTGGATAAATGTGGCGGATGCAAAAGTATATCCCGACAGCGGAAAAGTAACCATCCTGAAAGACGCTGAAATGAGAACATTAAGCAATTCGAAAATAGTGGCCAACAGTATTACCGCTTATCATACAATCTATAAAGCCAACACAAACATTTTCGGCAAAAAAAGCTATGCCGCTTCAGGTTATTATGATTACACCGATGAGATGAAAAACAAACAACCGATCTATTTCACGAACATAAAAGTGGATACAACTTTCCAAACCATTGCTGATGCGGATATAAAAGACACTACTAATTTTATGCTGAGTCCCAATTATGCATTTAAAGGAAAAGTTTTTCTTGCTTCCAACGATCAGTTTCTGACTTTCAGCGGCACTTCAAAGATCACGCATACGTGCGCGGCGTTGGGAGAAGGAAAGACCTGGTTTAAATTCACTTCCCAGATCAACCCGGAAAAAATTCTTATCCCTGTAACTGAAAAACTGGAAGACGAAAAAGACAAAGACCTCAATTCAGGAATTATGGTCGCTTCGGATACAAGTGGAATTTATACTGCCTTTCTGACCAAACAGATCCGAAAAACAGATAAAGAGGTTTTACGGGCAACGGGATTCATTTACTATGACAAGCCAACAAAAGAATACCGGATTTCATCCAAAGAAAAGCTCAACGAGCCAGCACTTACCGGGAATTACCTGTCCCTCAAATCGGATGCATGCACCATTTCAGGCAACGGAAGGATGGGATCACTTGGGATGGACCTGGGCCAGGTAAAAGTGGATGCAGTTGGAAGCGTCTTCCATAATTTACTTACTGATTCTGCACGATTTGAACTGATGATGGCGCTTGATTTCTTCTTTGACAATTCAGCAATTGATAAAATGGCCGACCTCATTTCTTCCACCGAAGCCCTTTCAGGCGTTGTCGTAGGTTCCAATTACGAAAGAGGGTTGCGTGAACTGATGGGGAAAGAAAAAGCGGACAAACTGATTGCCGAAGTAAACCTCTACGGCAAATTCAAAAAATTTCCCGATGAACTGGAACATACCTTGTTCCTGACACAAGTTAATATGCAATGGGATGATAAGAACAATGCTTATGTTTCTTCCGGCGGAATCGGAATAGGAACCATCCGCAAAACACAGGTAAATAAGATGGTAGATGGAAAGATCGCCCTTTGGAAAAAACGTACAGGAGATATACTTGATATTTATATTGAAGTAGATAAAAACAACTGGTATTATTTCCGTTATACAAAAGGCTTGCTTACAGCGGTTTCCTCTGACCAGAATTTCAATAAAGCCATACAGGATCTGAAGAACGATAAAAAGGAACTCAAAACAGAAAGAGGACAGACCCCTTACCAATTTTCCATTGGATCGGAACAACAGAAAAATCTATTCCAGCGCAAGTTTAAGGGAAGTGAAGAATAGCCCAAATTTGTGTTTCTCATATATTTCTTAACTTTGTTTTAGCATATGCAGGTACCCTTACACCTTTTCATCATACTGACTGCTTATCTGTTTGGCTCACTCCCATCAGCGGTTTGGATAGGAAAGATCTTTTACGGCATTGATGTACGCTATCATGGAAGCGGCAATGCAGGAGCGACAAACGTTTTCCGTGTCATCGGGAAGCGCGCGGCGATTCCTGTCCTCATTTGTGATATTCTAAAAGGCTGGATCGCCGTCAAACTTAGCTTGTTTGTGGCAGAAATGCTGGGCAAAGAAGAATTCATCTCTTTACAACTCACCCTTGGAGCTGCCGCCATTATTGGGCATATTTTTCCTGTTTTTGCAAGTTTCAAAGGAGGAAAAGGGGTTGCAACGCTTCTGGGTGTTACCTTGGCTATTCATCCTTTATCCGCAGCGGTAGGGATCCTTGCATTCGTTTTCATTTTAATTGTGACTCATTATGTTTCGCTGAGTTCTATCCTTGGCGGATTGAGTTTCCCGATTTCCATCCTGATCCTTTTCCCCGCCTCCTCTCCTACTTTGGTTTTGTTTTCGCTTCTTACGCCTGCCATACTTCTCGTTACTCATCAGAAAAACATTGAACGCCTTCTTAAGAAGGAAGAGAAGAAAATCTATCTGTTCAACAAAGGTATTTTAGGCAGTAAAAAGAAAGCGGAACCTGAAATTGTAAAAGAGTAATTGCTTTCATGAAAAAACCCGCTTCTCTGACCTCTCCGTTATCAACATATTCCTTTTAAAAACCCGCCTTTTTGGAGAGTTTCTTGATGTGTAATTACCTTATTTTTAGCATCTGTATAACAATGAATAGCAGGATATTCCATAAAACTATTTGGCTTTGGCTTGCAGCCTGCTTCGTGTTAATTAATGCAAATGTATTTTCACAAAACATTTTTTCATCAGAAGATGATTTAAAGAAAGAAGCAAACAAGCTTTTTGAAGCGGAAGATTTCACAAAAGCGTATCCCTTATTTTCTCAGCTCCTCAGTCTATATCCGAAGGACGCCCAATACAATTACAAGTTTGGAACCTGCCTGCTTTTCTCAAGCAATGACAAAGAGAAAGCAATTCCGTACATTGAATACGCAGCGAAACGCCAGAAGTCAGGCGTTGACAAAGAAGTTTTCTTTTATTTGGGCAAGGCCTATCATTTAAATTACCGGTTTGGAGATGCCGAGCGCCAGTACTCCATCTATAAAAGCACCGCATCGGCCAAGATGCAGGAGAAATACAACGTTGACAGGCAGATCGACATGTGTGAAAACGGAAAGCGATTACTGAAAAACATAACCGACCTTTCTGTTCTTGAAAAAAAAGAAGTCCCTGAAAGCGATTTCTTCCGCTCCTACAATCTGACGGAATTCAATGCTAAACTCATTCTTCGCCCCGATGACCTGAAAACCTCGTTTGATAAAAAAAAGAAAGAAGATAATGTGATGTATCTCGCTCCCAACCGGAATGAGATTTATTATTCAAGCTACGGAGAAGATGGAAAGACCGGAAGAGATATTTACATGGTGAAGCGTTCGCCCAGCGGCGACTTAAGCAAACCCGTTCGCCTCAGCGATGTGGTCAACACAAAATACGACGAGGATTTTCCTTTCCTTCATCCAAACGGGAAAACACTTTATTTCTGTTCGATGGGACATAATTCAATGGGCGGGTATGATATCTTCAAAAGTGAATGGAATGCTTCTACACAATCATGGGGACAGCCGGTGAACATGGATTTTGCCATCAACACACCCGATGACGATATACTTTTTGTCTCCGACGAGGACGATAAGAGCGCCTACTTTTCTTCAAGGAGAGAAAGTCCGCTTGGTTCCATCACCGTTTACAAAATAAAACTTGACCGCAAACCGCTTGACCTGGCCATTATCACCGGAACGCTTAAAAAAGATATCGGCGACAAGATGCCAAAAGCAAAGATCACCATTACTAAAATCATGAAAGATGAAGTGGTCGGTGTATTCAATACCAACGCAGCGGATGGATCCTACACACTTAATCTCCCCAACGGTGGTAAATTTATGTTCACGGTTGAATCCGATGGATTTAAAAAATCTTCTGAATTAGTTATTGTACCCAACCAACAGGAAATAAAACCCCTTAAACAGGAAATCGCTCTTGTAAATGAAGATGGCCAGGATAAAATTATCATCAAGAATGAATTTGATGCACAGGTTGACAGCGCTGATCTCGCGCTTGCAGTGCAGTTCATTAAAGCAAAAGCTTCATTGGAGGTAAGTCCTGCAGAAGAAGAAATCAAATCGGTTGCTGTAGATGAAACCACAACTGTTTCCACCGAAACTAAAACCAAGGCAAATAACACAACTCCGGTTTCAAATTCTGACATCATAGGCATGGCGTATGACGATGCAAAAGAAACCCAGAAAGATGCAAACGAAGCCCGTAAGAACTCGGATGCTGCGCAACAACTGGCAAACCAGAAGAATGAATTATCACTTCAGAAGAATAAAGAAGCGACCGAGCTGACAAATAGTGCCGAAACAATGACCAACCAGGCTGAAAAAATGGCGCAGCTGGACAAAGCCTCACAACTTCGAAAAGAAGCGGATGCGCTGACGAAAGAGGCCGCCGTTTCGCTTACCATGTCCAACCAACTGGATGAGCAGGCAAAAGCAAAGCAACAACAGGCGAATGAGGAACTGAAATATGCCAAAGACCTTGATAACTCTATCAAGAATGGAGCAAGTGAAAAAAAAATGAACGATCTGCTGGCTCAAAAGGAGAAACTTGACAGGCACAGTGATAGTTTGAAAACACTTTCTATGGTTTCAACTGCACTGAACAAACAGGTGGAAGAAAAACAAACCGATGCCAGCAAAGCGCTTGCCAAATATTTAGACATTCAGCAGGATGTAGAAGACATGCAAAGTGAATCAAATCGCCTGCATGCTGAAGCAGAAAAAACAAAAAACGCAGAAGCAAAAAAGAACATGCTTCAACAAGCTGATGAAATAGATAAAGACATTGAAGCAAAAAGAAAAGAAGCAGACAATTATAATGCACAGGCAAAGCAGATACAGGCACAAGTCGACTCGCTGAAAAGCAATGCAACGCTTACTTCTTCCGTGATCAGCCAGATACAATCATCGGCAGCAGAAACCACTGCTGCTTCAACTACGACTCCTGAAAATAAAAATATCACTTCTGCAACAGACACAACAACTACAACTTCGGCCAATGCGGCCTCTATTGAAATTAAATCTCCCTATGTGGATGTTTTTGTCAGCCAGATGCATGAGGCAGAAAAAAATTCAAAAGACCTTGAACGAGAAGAAGCGCTGGCATCCATCTACCAGCAATGGACCGATTCATTAGACAGCCAGATCGCTGCTTTAAATAAGCAACTTTCATCCACATCATCCGAAGCAAACAAATCCCGGATCAAAGACAAAATCGCAGAACTAACTTCTTCTGTTGATGATAAAAGGGAAAAGGCATCTGACAGCAGAACAAAAGTTGACAATTTAAAACTGCAAGAGGCGCTTGCTGCTGCCTCCACTATTTCTCCTGAAACAACAGCGGTTGCTACAAATACGGTTTCATCCACCACAACCGAATCCTCAGAAAAAACCGGTCAACCAAAGACCGAAACCGCTTCCTCTGAAACTGCACCTGAAAACCTGCAAGGCACAGATAACATCAATACGTACTATGAAAATAAACTGAAAGAAGCCGCTCAGTCGACCAACGAGTACGAGAAAAAACTTAAAGAGCAGGAAGCCTACCAGGACTGGTCGGCGGCGCTTTACGATGAATCCAAGCGGTTAAAAGAGAAAGGCAAAGGAGGCAAAGCCGATGCTGCTGAAAATCTTTCGAAGGAGAAACAAGTAATTGCCATGCAGACGGCCGATAAAGTAACCGAAATAACAGCGGAACATCCGGAACTGGTGGAAGAATACAAGAATAAACAAACAGCAACGATTGCCTCAACAGAAACAAAACAGCCCAAAGCTGAAATCATTGAAACCAATCCGGAAACAACAGCGGTTTCAACTTCAACACTGAGCACATCAGAGCCGGTCGCAACTCAATCCATTTCTGTAACTCCTGAAAACAGTTCGGTGCCCGTTAAAACCGAAACAACGGTTACTTCAGCGCCACCCATTCTTTCTACAACGCCCCCTGAATCTGTAAAAAACAAGGATGAGTATAGCCACTATGTTGCTTTAAAGAATGAAGCTGACTGGACGAAGAAAAATGCAGAACGTCAAACCCAGCAGGCAAGTGATCTGCTGAAAATCGCCGATCAGCAATACAGCGAATCGCAGAAATTAAATGAACAGGCTTCCAAAACAACCAACACCGAAGAAAAACAACAACTCCTTGAAAAAGCATCATCACTTGAGAAACGCTCAGTCAAAAACCAGGCAAAGGTTGATTCTCTAAAAATACTGGCTACGAATTCTGAAGCTGAAGCAAATTCAAAACGTACTGAATCCGATCTTTACTTACAGTCGCTCGACAAATCAGTATACGAGGAAATAGCTGCCGCAACAGGTATCAAACCCGATAACACGACCACATCCACGATTGCATCTACTACAGTTCCGGATAAAACATCGGAAACAAAAACAGAGTCTGCCTCTCAGCCAATAAAGACAACCACTCCTTCCGTTTTGACAAAACGCGATTCCACTCTGGTAGTTGCCAATAACCCTGCAAACAAATACACTGTATTTCCGACCACCACCGAATCTACAACATCATCAGAAAAAACCATAACCCCTTCTACTTCCACAGAATCAAATACACCGCCCGATAAAACAACAACGGTTGCGACTAAAACAGAAACTTCAACACAGCCTGTAAACACGACTTCGGCTTCTGCAAAAACAAATTCAACTTCAACTGCTGTAAAATCGGAAACTTCGTCGCAACCTGCCAGCAATTCAGCTAATTCGACGTCAAACATGCTGAAATATTATGACGCGTTATTTGACAGACTTGAATTAGCCGGCGCCTATTATTCATCCTCAAAACCCATCCCGGTAGATCCGCCTATGCCTGATGGTTTGGTTTTCAAAGTTCAGATCGGCGCTTTCCGAAATGCAATACCTCAGAATCTTTTCAAAGGGTTAAAACCCATTACTGCTGAAAATACAGCACAGGGTTTTAAACGTTATTCCGCCGGCCTTTTCATGAAATTCACAACTGCTGCTGAAGCAAAAAAACAAGTGAACGGACTTGGCTATAAAGACGCTTTTGTGGTTGCATTCTATAACGGAAAAAGAATTTCAATAAACGACGCACTTGAAAAAGCTAAAGCTTCCGGAGAAATCATCACCCCGGATGATATAAATACCACCAGCACTTCAAGCGTACCGCCATCCGCCACCGCAACGGTACAAGCCGCAACAACGGCTGCCAATGCAACCGATGTAAAAAATGTTGCAGGTTTATTTTATTCTGTTCAGATCGGTGTATTCTCCAAACCCACCACTTCAACGCAGCTATATAACATTTCTCCTCTTAATTCCGAGCGAACGGACAATGGATTGATCCGCTATACGACGGGAAGGTTTACGAGTGAAACGACTGCCTCAAAAGCAAAAAATTCTATCGCAGGCAAAGGCATCACCGATGCATTTGTAATTGCTTATTACAATGGAAAAAGGGTCAGTCTCTCCCAGGCTAAATCAATGATCGACAGCCAGGGACAGGATGTGATCTCCAAAGACAAACAGGAATATTCTTTTATTCCTTCCGATACGACCTCATCTGAGTCCTCTGCTGTTCATCTCACTGCATCTTCAAATAAGGGGATTGTTTTCAAAGTTCAGGTTGGCGCTTACCGGGAGCAAGTTCCTATAAGTGAAGCGAACAGGCTCCTTAAATTATCCGGCAAAGGGATCAAAACCTTTACTGACGCGAACGGATTGATCGTTTATACGGTTGGCGAATTCCTTGAATATGAATCAGCAAATGTCCTGAAGACACAAGTTATTAATGAAGGAATAACCGGCGCCTTTGTTATCGCCTTCAAAGATGGAAAAAAGATGAGCGCATCCGAAGCGCTTGACCTGATCAAAAACAGATGATATTTTCAGGAATTCACTAAATTCGTTTTACAAATTTTAAAATGCTTACCTTGTTCGTTCCTAATATTATTTCTTCCAATGAGTGAAAAAACAAAACTTCTTCCAGAAGAAAACGACAGTACATTAACTATAGATATTCGTGATCTTATCGTATATAATGATGACTTTAACACGTTTGATTTTGTAATTGAAACGCTCATTGAAATCTGCAATCATGAATATATCCAGGCGATTCAGTGTGCACACTTGGTTCATAATACCGGCAAATGCTGCGTTAAACGGGGTACTTTTAAAGAACTTAAGCCAAAGAAAGACGCCCTGGTTGAAAGAGGTTTATCCGCAACAATTGATTAAATGAACATTTGATTTATATGAAAAAAATCCTTTTATACTTTTTTCTGGTTGTTTTCTTTCTCTCCTGTACACGCGTGCCCATTACCGGCCGCAGGCAGATGAACCTTTTACCGGAAAGCGACCTGATGAAAATGAGCCTGGCAGAATACAATAAATTCCTGGGAGAAAATCATCCCATGCCCGATTCTGACCCCAATACGGTTCTGGTAAAAAAAGTAGGCGGCAACATTAAAACTGCAGTAGAAAAATTCATGAGCGCAAACAAAAAATATAAAAAGAGGATCGAAGGTTATAACTGGCAGTTTAATTTAGTGAATGATGATAAAACCGTAAATGCCTGGTGTATGCCGGGAGGAAAAGTGGTCGTTTATTCAGGGTTGCTTCCCGTTACTCAAAATGAAACGGCGCTGGCCGTAGTGATGGGACATGAGATCGCCCATGCCATTGCCCGCCATGGCAATGAACGCATGAGCCAGGCAATGGCAGTTCAAACCGGAGGCGCCATTTTATCTGTTGCCGTTTCCTCACAATCATCTGTCTCTAAGGATTTATTTAACCAGTCGTATGGCGCCGTTTCAGGATTGGGTGTTCTCGCCTATTCACGCAAGCATGAATTGGAAGCAGATAAACTGGGTTTGGTATTTATGGCAATGGCAGGATATAATCCAACCGAAGCAGTTGCCTTTTGGGAACGCATGGCAAAAGCATCTAAAGGAAGTAACATGGCCATTCTCAGCACGCATCCAAGCGATGACAAACGGATTGAAGAAATAAAAGCGTTCCTTCCCAAAGCCATGAAATATTATCATCCCTCACAACCATGAGTATCATTTCGATCATCCTTCTCCTATTAATAGGAATTTTTCTCCTGATGCTTGAGATATTATTTGTCCCTGGAATGGTGCTCGGCTTTATTTCCGTCATACTGATGATCATCGGAATTATTTTTTCATTCCGGAATTATGGAACCGGTACCGGGTTTATTGTCCTTGTCGCTACGGGAGCCGCCACGGCTGCGGCCGTATACTGGGCTTTTAATTCCGCTATATGGAAAAAAATGCAGGTACAATCCTCCATGGACGGAAAAGCAAACATCCATGCAGAAGATGTAGTAAAAATTGGCGATTCGGGCAAGTCTATTTCACGGCTCAATCCGATGGGGAAAGCTTTTATAAATAATATCCAGGTTGAAGTTCAGGCAACGAATGGATTTATTGACCAGGACAAAGAAATAAAAGTAGAAAAGATCCAGCACAACAAGATCTTTGTTGTACTGTCGGAATAACCTTTTTTTCCTCATTCCCTTCGTAAGCAGACATTTGTATATTCGCATTCTGAATTTTATACAATAAACTTTAAATAAAATACCATGCAACCCGAACAAGTTCTCGTTTACGCTCTCCTCGGATTAGGAGGATTGATCTTTCTTTGGATATTCTTCAGAATTCTGCCCGTCGGCCTGTGGGTAACCGCACAGCTTTCAGGAGTAAGAATGTCGCTCATTCAGCTGGCACTGATGCGTTTCAGAAAAGTTCCTCCGGGCGTAATTGTGAATGCACTCATCAACGGGCACAAAGCAGGGCTTATTCTTTCCCGCGACCAGCTGGAAGCGCACTTCATGGCAGGCGGCCACGTGCAATCGGTGGTGAACGCACTCATCTCTGCGGAGAAGGCCAACATTCCACTCAACTTCAAACTGGCTACTGCGATCGACCTTGCAGGGCGCGATGTATTTGATGCCGTTCAGCTTTCAGTTAATCCGCGCGTTATTGATACTCCCCCGGTTTCTGCAGTAGCAAAGAACGGGATCCAGTTATTGGTAAAGGCGAGAGTTACGGTTAGAACCAATATCAATCAACTCGTTGGCGGCGCCGGTGAAGAAACCATTCTCGCCCGTGTCGGTGAAGGTATCGTTACCAGCATCGGTTCGGCGCACGATCATAAATCGGTTCTGGAAAATCCGGATACGATCTCTAAAACCGTTCTTGCAAAAGGCCTGGATGCAGGAACTGCATTTGAAATTCTTTCCATTGACATTGCTGATATTGACGTAGGAGAAAACATCGGTGCGAAACTTCAGACGGAACAGGCAAGCGCCGACCTTAAAGTAGCGCAGGCAAAAGCGGAAGAGCGCCGGGCGATGGCTGTTGCCAGCGAACAAGAGATGAAAGCAAAAGCACAGGAAGCACGCGCAAAAGTTATTGAAGCCGAAGCGCAGATCCCGCTTGCCATGGCAGAATCGTTCCGAAGCGGAAACCTCGGCATCATGGATTATTACAAAATGCAAAACATACAAGCTGACACGCAAATGCGCGAATCCATCAGCAAGCCACAGTCGAAAGATAAACCGAAAGAATAATCTCTTCGGGAAACCCCCAAAAACTATAACAACAAAAGAAACAAATCTCAAATAAAATAAATTTCTAAAACTGTAATAACCCAAACAAAGTCCTTCTCCGAAGCCTTGCGAAGGATGAGGCAAAATTGTATTTGTTTGAAATTTTAATGGTTGCGTGTGAAATTCATTTATCTCCTGATAGTTATCAGGATGCCGTTGCTGAAACAAATTCAGCACAGGTTTTGAGATTTCAGAAATATGCTTTTGTTGTTCTTTACAACTTTTCTTAAACGATCTGTCTTCATGCCGGGATTTGCACCCGCCGCAAAGGAGATATAAAACCAAGCCTGCGCTTATATTGACAATCAACTATCATCTGTAATAAAATAATACTATGAAAAAACCACTTCTCGGTTTATGTGCGTTTGCAGCAACCACCATTTCTGCCATGGCGCAGGGAATGGGAGTCGGCATCAATCCGCCTGTCTCCACCTTGCATGTATATGAAAACACTGCAAACACAGGCACGACTGCCGGGCTTACGATTGAACAAAATGGGACCGGCAATCCCATATTGCAATATTTATTAACTGGCAGTACACGATGGGTGACTGGAATAGATAAAGGCGATGCCAATAAATTTAAAATTGCCGGAAACACCACCGCTTTAGGAACTAACACTTGGCTTACGATCAAAACAACGGGAGAAGTAGGTATCGGAACAAATTCTCCGGCATCACTTTTTTCCGTCGGTTCAACTTCGCCATTCCAGGTTAATTCCAGCGGAGCGATAGTCGCAGCCACGGGCATGACGTCTTCCGGGACAATAACATTTTCGGGACTAAGCACACCGGGCATCGTGCACAACAGCGCAGCCGGTCTTTTAAGCACAGGATTAATTGGAAATTCAGATATAACCAACGGCACCATTGATCTCACAACAAAAGTTACAGGCGTGCTGCCTATTGGCAATGGAGGAACAGCCCTTTCAACGACACCCGCTAACGGCCAGTTGCTTATTGGCAATGGCACAAATTATACGTTAGGAACGCTTACGGCTGGAGAGGGTATTTACATTAATAATGCTCCGGGTTCCATCGAAATTGTTGGTGTTGAAGCGGGAATAACAGGAAATTCGCGTAGCAGCACGTTAGCGACAAATGCAATTTATTATGCCCCCGTGAACGGCGGCGTGACTCCCAACACATCTGATACGAAGGCAGGAGACAGAAATCTGATGTGGCGTGCAGGCAGTATTCACGCGCTGCATGTGATCACAAATGCAAACGTGGGTGCTTGTCCGAACGTAGTGACGGTTATGAAAAATGGTGTTGCTACAGCGCTTACGGTCACATTAAATAATTCCGGCAGCGGCAGTGATGTAACACACTCTTTTACTGTAGTTGCAGGTGATGAGATAGGAATACAGATTAATGTAGGAAATTGCGGCAGCGCCAGAATGTGGTCCTGGGCCATTGAGATTGATAAATAACCGTGCGTCAAATGTTGAGAATAAAAATACTTCTGATCAGTTTAGGTTTCCTGATTGTGTGTCGGGCAAATGCCCAGTTTACCGTTTGCAATAATGGTTTGACAACTGTCAGCATCGTACCGGGTTTTACAGTAAGTATTAATGGCGGCTATACGAGTCAAACTTTGACAGGAATAAATGGAATAATGGATAACCAGGGCACTTTGCAATTAACAGGCGATTGGAACAACAGTAATACGGCCGCTTTACCTAATCCATTTTCAACCAGTGCGGGCATTGTAATTTTTAATGGCACGGCTCTGCAAAACCTGCGTGGAGCCAATGCTACCATTTTTCACGATCTCGTTATTAATAATACAGGCGGAGCAGCAGCGGGTGTTTCACTCAGCGGCGCTGTCAACTCAACTGCAGATAATTCCCTCACACTTACCGATGGAGTCGTAACAACCGGATCAAATATTTTCATATTGTCTAATACAGCGGCTGGTAATTTATCGTACACCAACGGATTCCTCTATGGAACCTTCCGAAGATATCTCGCATCCAACACCGACACCTATTTATTTCCTCTGGGCGATGGAACTTCTTCCGCTAACCGCCACCGGCTTTCATTTATAAATAACGCTATTGCAGGAGTTACCTATTTAGATGCGTCCGTTGCTTCGTTTGTTCAGGCTGCGCCAAATAACGATGCCGCTCTGAACACAATGCAAGGCGGAGCACCCATAACGGAAACAGCCGGTGAAGCGGCAGGAAAGACCGTGCTCTGGACCTTGACTCCTGATGCAGTTCCTTCAGGAGGAGATTATGGAGTTCAATTATTTGCAGAGAATACCAATCTGGCAGCATCAGATGATAATATGTTTTGCCCGATAAAAAGAAATGGCGCAGCGTCATATGCAGATTTTTTAACAATCGATCCAAGCACCTCCATTCCTCCTTCCGGTGATGCAGGCAGGATTTACAATGCAGGGAACGGGTATGCGGAACGAAAAGGGTACACATCCTTTTCTCAATACGCGATCGGAAAAAGCATAATGCCTCTCCCTATAAAACTGCTGTGCTTTGATGCGTATCCGAATGAAAATATTGTGGATATAAAATGGACAACTGCCTCCGAGTCGAACAACGATTATTTTGTTGTACAACACTCAACGGACGGGAGCATTTTTACCGATGTAATACAAGTAACCGGAGCAGGAAACAGTACGACAATGACAAATTATGCTGCGATAGATTGCGAACCCTACAGCGGCATTTCATATTACCGTCTCAAACAAGTGGATTACAACTGTAATTTCAGCTATAGCAGTACGGTCACCGTGAACTTTAAAACCCAAGATGAGATCTCAATTTGTCCGAATCCTACGAACGGAGTCATTTACATATTGTGCAAAGGCGATATCAATCAAGTTTGTTCAATTAATGTTTTTACTGCTTCCGGAACGAAAATTTATCACGCTGACGGTTACCAACAAACCATTGACCTATCAACCCAGCCTGATGGTTTTTATCTTGTGGATTTCAATGTAAACTCAAAGATCATTTCTAAAAAAGTTGTGCTAAAAAAATAGCTGCCCGGCCTTTCTTGATCAGTGCATGTTGCAGAAGCTTCCTGTATCATCCTAAAAATAAATCGGAGAAGGTATTGTGGAAATACGCCAGCGGGATAAAAGGATAAACCCCTGTTTTAAAGGGGTTTATTTCTACTTTTGTGACCCCGGAAGGAGTCGAACCTTCAACCTTCTGATCCGTAGTCAGATACTCTATCCAATTGAGCTACGGGGCCTTTTTTTGTGGACGCAAATGTAGAAATAAGAGCGAAACAGAAAACAAAAAATGAAAAACCCGTTCCGGCCGGTGATAATATGGCTTCTTTCAGGCTGTTTTCTTATTTATGCGATGGTTGTCATTGGCGGGATCACCCGGCTTACCGGTTCCGGATTATCAATTACCGAATGGAAGATCGTCACCGGCACCATTCCTCCCCTTTCACAAGAAGCATGGGAAAAAGAATTTGATGCGTACAAGCAAATCCCGCAATACAAACTTCTCAACTCCGATTTTCAACTTTCCGATTTCAAGAAAATATTTTTCTGGGAATACCTTCACCGCCTGATCGGAAGAATCATCGGATTCGTTTTTCTCATTCCTTTCTTTTGGTTTTGGTGGAAGAAAAAATTCCCGGAAGGATTTATGAAAAAAGCGCTGGTCCTTTTTGCACTCGGGGGTTTACAGGGATTCATTGGCTGGTTCATGGTCAGCAGTGGATTATCTGAAAATGTGTATGTAAGTCATTACCGGCTTGCCATACATCTGATCAGTGCGTTTACCGTTTTCGGATTTACTTTCTGGTATGCGCTGGATGTCGCCTCACCCCCTACCCCTCTCCCAAAGGAGAGGGGAGTAAAAAAACTTTCCATACTCCTTTTCTCGGTCATCATTCTGCAAATCATTTACGGAGCTTTTGTTGCGGGGCTTAAGGCCGGCTACGCCTACCCTACCTGGCCGAAAATGGGCAGCGAATGGTTTCCATCCGACATCACTTCGCTTGAACCTATTTGGAGAAATTTTCTGGAAGGGCACGCCGGCGTTCAGTTCGTTCACCGGTACATTGCTTATGTACTTGTTGCACTTGTAGGATTTCTTTTCTACCGGTCGCGGAAATTTCCCGTCGCAAACGGTCAAAGAAAAATTATAGATGTATTGGCAATAATTATTTCAGCTCAATTCACATTGGGAGTGATCACGCTGCTTTATACCGTACCGATCACCATTGCAGTTCTGCACCAGACCGGGGCGTTCTTGCTTTTTGCTACTACTCTGCTGTTGATCCATCGGAATAAACAATGAATTCCTCCGATTCGTATTTTTCGTAATGTTTCGCTTTTCAATGATTATACATCGTAGTCAACTTTCACCGTAAGTGAAAGCGGATGGCTCTGGCAGGTGAGAATGAATCCTTCAGCCACTTCCGCATCGGTAAGTGCAAAGTTCTTGTTCATATGTACTTTTCCTTCCAGTACTTTGCCGCGGCAGGTGGCGCAAACGGCGCCCTTGCAGGCGAACGGAGCATCTACTCCGGCTTCAATGGCTGCGTCCAATATGGGTTTCCCATCTGAAGATAGTTCAAATTTGGTTTCAATTCCGTACTGAACCACCGTTACCATTGCATTTACCTTCTGGGAAGGTGAAATGGTTTTTTCCGGAGCATCCACTGCTGAAGTAAAATACTCCACATGAATCCGAGCACTGCCGGTATTCTTTTTTTCCAGGGTCTCCCGAACGTTATCCATCATGGGTTTTGGCCCGCAGATAAAAAATTCGTTGTCCGCTGCAGAAGAAATATGCTTTTCAAAAAGCGCTTCAGTTTTTTCTTTGGAAATAATTCCTTTGTAAAGTTCATCGATCGGAGAAGCAGGTTTTTCAAATACGTAATGCAATTTCAACCGGGAAGAGTTGCTTTGGGCCAGTTCATCCAGCTTTGTCTTGAAAATCGTGTTCTCTTCGCTGAAGTTTCCAAAGAACAGGATCATGCTAGAATCCGGCTCTGCCTGAAGAACCGATTTAATGATCGAGAAAACGGGTGTGATCCCGCTTCCCCCGGCGAAAAATACATAGTTCTTTTTATGCGACGACTTCAGCGGCGAGTGAAAATTCCCCATCGGGGTCATCACCTCCAGCACATCACCGGGATTGAGAACATCATTAATGTATCGTGAACCCTTTCCCTCTTTTACCCGCTTGATAGCGATCCGCAATTCATTCTCAAAAGGCGAACTGCAGATAGAATAGCTTCTCCGGATCTCTTCACCCTTAACGAAGAGCTTTAAAGTAAGGTACTGCCCCTGGATGAAAACATATTCCGATTTCAAAGAATCCGGTACTTCAAAAGCAATAGAAACACAGTCTGCCGTTTCTTTACGAACATTGGATACTTTTAGTTTATGAAATTGTACCATAGAATTAGTTCGCAAAAATAATCTATTCGATATAATCTTTCACCGTAAAATAAAATAAAATTTTATTTTCTGATCCGTATCAGGTCCAAAACGCCATTGATAAAGGTGAGTGGATGAACAGGATTGCCTGGAACATACAGATCAATTTTATATTTTTCCAGAAAACCCCGTTTGAGGGCATTACTTTTTTGAAAAATCCCTCCGCTGATCGCATCCGTGCCGGTGAGGATGATGATCTTCGGTTCAGGGATGGCATCGTAACAGATCTGCAGCGGTTCAGCCATATTTTCAGTGATTGGGCCGGTGATTACAATCCCATCGGCATGACGGGGCGATGCAACAAATTCAATTCCGAACCTTCCCATATCAAAATTCACATTCCCGCAGGCATTGAGCTCTAGTTCGCAGCTATTGTCGCCTCCCGCTGAAACCTGTCTTAACTTTAATGATCCGCTGAAATAGTTCGAGATCTCTTTTCGGATCAGTTCAGGATTCAGCGCGATAAGTTGTTCTTCGCCTTCTGAAATAATTAACCCTTCACGATAGTTTGTCGCTATTTTGTAATCTTTGGTAAATTTTATTTTTCCGGGAAAAGCAAAAGCACACTCGCCACAGAAAGTACATTTCCCCAGATCAAGGCGGATCGGATGGAAGGCAATGGCTCCAGTCGGACAAAGTTCAGATAACCTCTTTTCATCCACCTGTTCCTTAGAGATAACCGGCCTCCCTCTGAAAACGCCGGGCAACTCAGCGTTCTTAACATCAGGAATGTATTGCTTTCCCTGATGAATCAGGATCTTCACATTGTCAAGCATAGTAATTTCTTTTATAAATCATGGCCGCAATAAGATAAGTTGAAACTTTTATTACATATTGGAAAATCAGAGATCTCATTATTGCGTACAGCCAAGGCCAGCGCCATCCAGTTGTGCAATGAGGGATCTTTTATTTTATAATGCTGCAGATCCCCTTTTTCATTCGTGATGGCACAATGGCAAATCTCTCCCCTCCATCCTTCCACTAAGGAAATTGCAAAAAGTCCCCTCCCCACCTCCCCTATCTCCCGCTCTTCGTTTCCCCGTTTCAGAATCTGGGAATCGGAGTGAGGAATGGCCTGAATTAATTCCCTGATGTATCCTATGGATTGCAGGATTTCTTCCTTGCGGATCTGGGTGCGCGAATAAACATCTCCATGATGTTTGATAGCCGGTTCATGATCCAGCCGGGAATACAAATCGTGCGGATGAGAAAAGCGCACATCCCTGTTGATACCGGACGCCCGGGCGGACATCCCAACCGTCCCGATCTCTTCGGATAATTCTTTTGATATGATGCCTGTTTTTTCCAGTCGAGACAACGCGCTTGGCAGCCTTTTCAGCTCGTTATACATTTCAATGAAATCAGGTTCATACGCATCAAATAATTGCAGCAACTGTTCACGCAATTCGTTTGTAAAATGAAAATTATTTTTTCCGGCCCTGATCAATCCCTTTGCCAGTCGGTTCCCGCACCATATCTGGAAATAATTAATGAGAGGCGTCCTTAATCTTCCGAATACAGAACTGCCCAATTGGTAGGCGATGTCGGTGCAGATAGCGCTTAAATCCCCGGTATGCACGGCAATGCGTTCTAACTCCAGTGCAAGTGTCCGGGTAAATTGCAGCGCTGCTCCCGCATTATAGCCGCACAGGCTTTCCCACAGGTTTGTAAAAGCGACAGCATGGCCGGCCACCGAATCTCCGGCTATGGATTCTGCAAGGGAAGCGCGCTGGAGGTTTTTTTTATTATCTAAAAATAATTTTTCTATTCCCCTGTGCTGGTAGCCCAGTTGAATTTCAAGATGCAGGATCTGTTCGCCGTTGCAAATGAAACGAAAATGACCGGGTTCAATGATCCCGGCATGAATCGGCCCAACACCGACTTCGTGCAGTTCTTCACTTTCTATCTTATAAAATGGATAATTCTTTATTTGAGATCCCTTCTCCGTACGATCAAAGGGATAGCGCACCGGTTTCAGCCACGGATGGTCGATGTATCCCACTCCGAAGTTCTCATGAATCTCTCTTTCGAAAATGTGAAAGGCAAGATGGCGCGCAGTGAAAGAAGGCAGATCCGCCTGCTTTTCTATAAGAGAAGAGGAAACATAAATGACATGTTCAACGTCATTTGCCATACAACAAATGAGTTGCAGTTTATCTCCCTGAGGAACTCCATAATAATTAACACAATGATTCGCCTCATTCAGCATGAACCCCGTATTTTGCTCCAGGAAATCTTCGTACGTCAATACAGGAATGGCCTGAAGCGGAACGGATTGGTTATTTTTTATACGAATGTAGTTTTCCATGCTCAAAGAGGTAAATTACTGATCGCTGTGTTGATCAGGTTAATAAATTCGGAAGGAGGATTAAGTCCAAGGTAAATCACCATCGCCAAAAGAATAAACTGGCTGAGCGATTCAACCACAGGGATCTTTTCAACATTCTCTTCATTAAAACCAATCGGCCTGGTAAACAGCATTTTAAAAATAGTTTTCCCGAACGACCAGATAATGAGAGTCAGCAGCAGTAAAATAACAACTAACAGCCAGGTATTTCCGGATTCGAACATAGCGCGGAAGATCAGGAACTCACTGATAAACATCCCGGACGGAGGCATGGCGGTGACAATGAAATAGGCAAACAGCAGTACCAATGCCCCGGTAATATTGTACTTGAAATAATTCCCGATATTATAAATGTTTTTACTTTGATACACCCGGTACACCTGGCCGATTTGAAAAAATAAGGTTGGCTTTGCGAATGAATGAAGTACCAGGTGCAGGATCGCCGCATACCGGCCAATGCCTCCGCAGGCAAGTCCGAGTACAACCAATCCCATATGCTCTACACCCGAATAGGCCAGCATGCGTTTAATATTTTTCACGCGAAGCATATACACGGTAGCCACAAAAACAGAAAGCGCCCCGGAGATAAGCATGATCTTGTTGGCCCAATTGAAGATGGAAGTGTGGCTGATGATCTCATAAAAACGAAAGATGCCGAAGAAGCCTACGTTCATCAGCACACTGCCAATGAGCGCTCCGGCCGGAGAAGGCGCTTTATCTTTTGCATCAATGCCGGCAGTGTACATCGGGACCAATCCGGCTTTAGAAGTGTAACCTGTGAAGATGAACAGGAATGCCAGTTTGAGCCAAAATACGTTCAGCACCGAAGCTTTATTCATCAATGCCTGGTAAGAAAGATTTTTCAGTCCTTCCTCCTGCAATGCAAGAGTGAGGAAAAGGATTCCAATGAACACCAGCGTAATGCTGATGGAGCAGACAAAAATATATTTCCAGGTTCCTTCCAGCGTGCGCAAATTTCTCCGGTGATAGATGAGCGCGGTGGCGCTCAGGGTGGTCAGTTCAACAAAGATCCAGGTGATGCCGATATGGCTTGACAAATAGGCCGCACTCAGTGCCGCGATCAATACAACCATGGCGGCATGATAAATGGCGCGTTCACGGGGAATATCACGATTGTGCTTGAAATAAATATAACTGTGATAAAACGCCGGAACGGCAACAATGCTTAATACGATCAGAAAGATGACGGCAAGAGAATCGGGAATAAAATACCCAAGCTCTTCGGTATTTAAATGATTGTATTCATAGACGGTGAACACCCATTGCAGTACAAGGAATCCGGCCACCAGCAGGTAATTCAATAACTTATTTCTATTTAGAAATAATAACAAACTAAAAACAAATGCACCGAGTAAATAGGCTCCGATCATAACTTTTTCATTTTCAAATTCTCAAAATCTTTTTATCAATCCCTTAATTTTCTCAATTGTTCAACATCCTGCTCTTTTAAAACATCCCCGATCTTGTTTACAAAAATGCCGAGCAGAAGGACCCCGACAAAAATATCAAGCAGGATTCCAATATTGACCAGCATTGGCATTTCATTTCCTACCGCGAGCGACAGGATAAATACGCCGTTTTCAATTACCAGGAACCCCATTACATGCGTGATGATCTTTCTGCGGGTTGCGATGATGAAAAGCCCGGTAAACAAGGCAGATACGGCAACAATGAAAAATATTTTCTGAAGGTGCTGATCGTGTATGGTATTCGACAGCAGGAATGATCCCAGAATGATAATGGTGATAATCACCACCGAAATGAAATTAGGAAGGAAAGGCTCCGCTTCACGTGTAATGTTGTTCTTATTAATGGTGTAATTCAGAAACAATGGAATGGCGATGGTTTTAAACACGATGGTTTCAAATAAAATAAAAATCAGGTTGATCGTATTTATTTCTATCAACTCAATGAAGGCTACTCCAAACAGTACAATTCCCTGGAAGGCAAGCAGCGTTATGTACGTATAAAGCCGCTTTGCCACACCGATATAAATGAGGCTTATCAGGAAAGTGATCAGAAGAATATTGGCCATAGTTGTTACCTTATAATAATTAAATGATTTTTCCCAGCATCAGCAACACACCTAAAAATATCAGCAGTGAAATAGAAGTCAGCGTGAAAATAAACTGGGGATTATGATTCATTCTGAACCTTGCCATAAACGATTCAATTCCTCCGACCACCCCGGCGAACAAAACCTGGATCCCCATAAAAATAGGAATGGAATAATACAATTCATGCCCGGGGGTAAAAAACAGATTGGCAATGATGGCGCCGTACATGGCAAACTTGAGGTTGGTCGCATACAGGATCAATCCGAGATCAAACCCGCTGTTGTCAAGGATCATCACTTCATGTATCATGGTCAATTCAAGATGCGTTTTCGGATCATCAACCGGCATCCGGCTGTTCTCAATCATGGCAATAATCACCAGCAGGAAGGCGGCCAGTGTGCCGATTGCGTAGGATATGTAGGAGCCGAAATGGAGCGCATTAAATATTTCATGGAAGGATGTATGCCCGGTGAGCAGTGCGAATGAACCCATCAAAATAAAAAACGCGGGCTCCACCAATAACGAATAAAGCGCTTCCCGGCTCGCTCCCATTCCTCCAAAGCTGCTGCCCGTATCCAGGGCGGAAAGGATGCTGAAGAACTTTCCAAGTGCAAGCACGTAGGCAAAAAAGACAAAATCACCATTAAAAGAAATCACGCCCGGGAACTCGCCGAAAGGAATAAACAGGATCGCCATCAGCACGGAAGCGAAATAAATACTGGGAGCGATCTGAAAAATAAAACTGCTAGTTTCGCTGTATACAGCTCCTTTTCTGAATAACCTCCACACATCCTTCAGGGGCTGAAAAATACCCGGCCCCTTTCTTCCGGAAAAAATACTTTTGGTACGGATCACGATCCCCGTAAAAAACAAACTGGAAGCGATTATCAGAAGTAAACTCAGTATCCTCATTTCACAGCTGTTTAAAAAGTTCAATTACATACGTTACAGCATCTATCACCAACGGAAAAGTAATGACAGCAAAAATAAAAATAACCCCATACAAAATGTAAAATTGCGGATTTCCGTTTTGCAGAAATTTAAATCTTCCCATAAATGCTCTCAGGTGTTTTATCGGGATATCAATAAAAACAGCTTCCAGTTTGTCGTACGGATGGGTTGCGGACAAAACAGGATTGGGGAATACACCTTCCATCCCATTTTCTTTTTTATTCATCATCAAGATGGGTTTCACTAATTTCCGGTAGGAACGGACAAACGAGTTGGCTGTATATTGAAATGCAGATGAAGGAACGCCATAGCCGCAACCCCATGTGGGAGCCACTACTTTGTTTTTTGAAGCAACGGCTGTTTTACGTATCCATAAAACAATGAGCGCAAGAAGAATAAATCCACACACAGCCATGCTGACCGTTTGAAGCAGGGATGTGAATTCCATACCCTGAGAATTAATTATTGTTTGACCCGTGAAAAGCCCGACAGGTTTTGCGATCACACGAATGAATAATTGCGGCATCACTCCAATGGCCATAATGATTAATGCAATTAAATATTTTGGAAAGAGCTGGAATACCCCTGCATCGTGTATAGGCAGATGATACGGCAGGCGTTCCTTTCCCAAAAAAATTATCCCGAATGCTTTCGTAAAACAAAGCATTGCCAGTCCGCCAATGAGAACCAAACCAAAAACGGAAAAAATCATGATCAGGGATACCGTCAGATGATTTGAATCGATCCCATTGAACAAACCTGAATAAATAAGAAATTCAGAGATGAAACCATTGAACGGAGGCAGGCCGCAGATGGCCAACGCGGCGATCAAAAACAAAATTGCTGTCTGGGGCATTTTTTTTATCAACCCTCCGAGCCGCTCTATATCCATCGTGTGGGTGGCTTGATAAATTGTTCCGGCACAGTAAAATAAAAGAGATTTGAAAAGAGAATGATTGAGCGTATGCAGTAAGGCGCCGGCAAAACCGGCAAAAGCCAGATAAGAATTACTTGATCCGAGCCCAATGGTACCGAGCCCGATGCCCATACCAATGATCCCGATATTTTCTATGCTGTGATAGGCCAATAGTCTTTTTACGTTGTGCTGAACGATTGCCAGCATCACACCGTATACTCCGGAAATTACGGATATAATAAGAATGGTATAGCCCATCAGGATATAATTTCCTTTTATCAGCAGCAACATTCTGAGGATTCCAAAAATTCCAAGCTTGATGATAACACCCGACATCACGCCGGATACATGCGAGGGCGCTGCCGGATGTGCATACGGAAGCCATGTATGAAAAGGAACAAACCCGGCTTTAATGGCAAATGAGATAAAGAAACACAGAAAGAGAATAAAGCTGACCGCCGGTGTAACGGATGCGCTGTATTGGCCGATGGCATTAAAATCATACGATCCGGTTTGGGAACTCACCCAGATAAATCCTAGCATAAAAAAAACAATTCCGATGTGAGACTGCACCAAATAGTAAATGCCTGCTTTGAGGGTTTCCATCTTCTGATGTTCAAAAATGACAAGCAGGAAGGAACAGATGGCCATCATTTCCCAGACACAAAGGAAAGCCAGGGAATTCTGCACACAGTAGATTCCGATCATGGCAAAGTGAATGCCGATATAACTTACAAAATGAAGCGTAAGATTGCTCCGTTGAGACCCGTCGGATTGTTTTTCATACTGCTTCATGTATTGCCTTCCATACAATATCCCGGTAAGCATTGTAAAATTCATTACCAGGATAAACCAGGCGGATAAAGCATCGATCCGGACCGGCACCTCGCCGAACACAGAACTGCCGTGAAATAGTTCCTGATAAGGCTGGCCCGTAATGACCTTAATTGCCACATAGGAGCTGATCCCTGCATTGATCAGTACGGCTAAAAGGGCACTACTTCCTTTCCATCCTTCTTTTACCGCCACGGTCAGGAGGATGAAGATAATTGTAATGACGATGATGTCCAGGCTCAAACTCAATTTACAAGAGGTTAAAAAATGTGGCTACAATCAATGCAACAATAAAAAAAAATCCGTACAAAACATACATCTGTATTTTTCCGTTATGAATAAAGGTAAAATAATTAAAAAACCCAATGACCCTGTTATTGATACGGTCAAAAAATGTTTTCTCAAAAAACTCCAGGTAATGAGAACGATACGCCCGTGGTTCAGGAAAAATGACGTTGGTGTCAAGCTCACGGTATTTTTTTTCTTCCGTCGTTATAAAGCTGAATAGTTTCGCAAGTGATTTAGAAAAGGATTTTCCCGTATACTGCATCCGGGTGTTGACCGATGTAAAACCGCAGGCCCAGGTCGGGAAGATAACCGAGAGCTGCCGAACGGCTATTCTTCTCTTAATAAAGTAAATCAAACAGGTTAGCGCCGAAAGGAGCAACGAGAGCTTTCCTACAATTGACAACGTATCGGCCAGTATGAAAAA
>JAHEYJ010000127.1 GCA_023251675.1 Bacteroidota bacterium | reverse complement strand
TCGGAATTGGAAATGTCTTGCCCTGAAACCGTGAGCGCGGTTTGATCTTGCACCTGGTTCGGCATGCTCGGAATGATCTTTTGCTGAATGATCGGGTTGCGCATGTCAGAAAAGTCTTTTAGGAAAGTTGCCTGCCCGATGCCGAAAAGGATCATGGTAAGAAAGACCCACAGGACAAATTGGGTCAACCCTACCATCGCCACGCCAATGATCTTTCCCATCATCAGCTGGAACGGACGAACGGAAGAAATAATTACTTCAACAATGCGGTTTGTTTTTTCTTCTATCACTCCCTGCATCACCTGGATGCCGTAAAGGAAAATAAAAATATAGATCAGGAACCCGGCGCCGAAACCGATTGCCATGCTCATGCCGGTATAGGTTTGTTCAGAAGATCCGGATTCGGATTGTTTTTCGGTGACCACATTAATCGGAATGCGCGCCGCATCCACTTTTTTCATGTCGATGCCTTGTTCTTCCAGCTGGTTCTCATACAGGATGTCTTCGATCTCGGAGCGGATGCGTTCCTGCACCATAATGCCGGGATTGCTCTTGAAGTAGATCACCGATTTTTTTGAAGAGAGAATATTCGAAGGCACCCAGAGAATGGCCGTGTAATCAGTTTTGTAAAAATCACGCTGGGCCACTTCCAGCGAAACCGGCGGGTAGTCGTATTTCACCGTTTTGCTATCCTTGAAAAATCCTTCCACCAGTTTTGAATCGTCAATCACCTCGATGAAACTTTTTGCCTGGTCCTGCATGGAGAACCAGATAGGAACGATTCCGATCGCAGCAAAAAGAACCGGGCCGAGGATCGTCATGATAATGAACGATTTCTTTTTTACCCTTGAAAGGTATTCGCGTTTGATGATGATGGAGATCTTTGACATGGTACGAATGACGAATCCGATGCGAATATACGAATGAGTACGAATGGTGTGAACGGAAAATTTTCGCCTTAGTGATCCTTAGTGTGCTTCGTGCCTTAGTGGTAGATTTTTTTACCACTAAGACACCGCGAGCACAAAGTTGCACGAAGAATACTATGTATATTACTTTTATGAAATTGGTTCTTGTCGTACACTGGTGTCTCTAAAACAAATTGTTTTACTTATAATCGAATGGCAATCGGTTAGTTGGTAAATATTTCTTTACATTTATCACGTCACTTTTATAAATATGTTCTTAAGGGAATCTCTAAAAACTCAAATCTCAAAAAGCAAAACACAAATAATATCCAATGATCAAAATTTCAAAACCCAAAATAAAACAGAACTGTATTTGTTTTGAATTTGGTTTTTTGAATTTGGAATTTATTTGCCATTTGATGCTTGTGTATTGAGATTTTGGAGATGCTTTTAATTAAATCGTTGGCCTTTAATTATTAATTCTGAACTCATAATTCTAAATTCCCTCACATGGCTTTCCGGTTTCCTTCCATCTCTTCGCTCCTGAAAAAAGCAGTCGATACATTCAGGCGATTTGCTTTGCCGCTTCTGTCTGCCGTAGTTGGTGCGGCGATCTGCATGTACATGATCGATATCAAGTGGGACGAACAGAAAAAACTCACATACCTCTGGAAAATAGTAATGTGCTCCGGACTGGGACTGAACCTGTTCTTATCCATGTGCCTGATCTCTGAACGGAGAAAGGACGGACCGGCGTTGAAATATTTAATTCAATTGTTCGGATTACTTGTTCTGGCCGGATATTATTTCATTCTTCCGGATTTCAGCAAAATGACGGTCTCGACGGCATCTCAATATTCGTTGTTCACGGTCGGACTTCACCTGCTGGTTTCATTTTCTCCTTTCATCGGCAAAGGGGAGATGAACGGTTTCTGGCAATTCAATAAAACATTGTTCCTGCGTTTTTTGCTTTCGGTTCTGTATTCTGGAGTTTTGTACCTCGGACTTGCCCTTGCGCTGCTCGCGGTGGATCAGTTGTTTGGTGCGGATATCAAAGGAGAACGCTACGGCCAGCTTTGGTTTTTCCTTGCGGGAATTTTCAATACCTGGTTTTTCCTTGCGGGAATTCCAAAAGATCTGGATGAACTTGAAATGACCATGGATTATCCAAAAGGATTAAAAATATTCACGCAGTTCATTCTCCTTCCGCTTTTAGCAGTGTACATTATCATCCTATATGCCTATGGAATAAAGATCCTTATCCAATGGGAACTTCCCAAAGGATGGGTTTCCTGGCTGGTGAACGCGTTCTCTGTTTTCGGAATTCTTTCTTTGCTTCTCATCTGGCCGATCCGGAACGATGAAGGAAATAAATGGATCAGCACATTTGCGAGATGGTTCTACCGTGCGCTTTTCCCGCTGATCGTTTTACTGGGAGTTGCCATCGGCAAGCGGGTAATGCAGTACGGTATCACCGAGAACCGGTATTTTGTTTTGGTCGTTGCGCTCTGGCTTGCAGCCATGGCCTGTTATTTTCTTTTCAGCAGGACCAAGAATATAAAAACCATTCCCGTCACGCTTAGCCTCATTGCGTTCCTTTCTTCATTCGGACCGTGGGGCGCGTTCAGTGTCTCTGAAACAAGCCAGGTGAACCGGCTGGAGAAATTATTGACGCAGGAAAAAATATTGGTGAACGGGAAGATCAAAAAGTCGAATGACTCGATCGATGACAAGAGCGGAAGACAGATCGTTTCCATTGTTCATTACCTGGATGAACATCATGGATTCAATAAGATCAAACCCTGGTTCAGCGAGAACCTGGATTCACTTTTCACTCCTAAAGATTCAAACGATTATGTTTATAAGGCCGGAAAGGTGCTTGCTCTGCTGGGCGTGGAGGATAACTATTATTACGGCTACCGCGATGACGAGCGGGATGATGAGGATACCACCACCGTTAAAAATTTCTATTACAATTCACGCTACGACGATCAGCAGGCGGTTTCAGTGGCCGGATTTGATTACACCTGCAGCTTCAACAGCAATTTTTACACAGGAGTGGATCAGAACTATTACGATAATTATTACCTCATCCATTTCAGCAGCGATTCCGGCAAGATCAAGTTCAACAAAGAGCGAAGGGATTTTGCGTTCACGAAGAACGGGAAGGAAGTCCTGCGGTTCGATCTTTTTGATTTTGTAAAGAAGATCTCTGATTACAACAAGAGTCATAATAAACACCAGTACAACCAGATCCCCAAAGAGATGATGCTGTTCGAAGCCCAGAACGATTCGGTTCGGCTTCGTTTGTTCCTGAACAGTATTTCAGGCACGCGGTCAAAAAAAGAAATAAACATCAACGATATCAGCGGCATGCTGCTGCTGAAGATCGGAACCACACAAAAAGACACGCTCCATGGAAGCACTCAAAGTCATTAATCCGGAAAAGATCCTTTTCCTGGATATTGAAACATCGCCTCAGTACCCGCATTACGGTTCGGTTCCCGACTCGTTTAAAAAATTATGGGATCACAAGGCAAAGTATTTAATAAAAGAAAAAGATACCCCATCTGATGTATATAAGAGTGCCGGCATTTATTACGAGTTCGGAAAAGTGATCAGCATTACGGTGGGAATGTTCACCGGGAAAACATTCCGGCTGAAAACATTTTACGGCGATGATGAAAAAATTATGCTGGAAGAATTTTCAGAATTACTTATTAAGCATTACAACACGGATGCACATTATCTCTGCGCCCATAACGGAAAGGAATTTGATTTTCCGTTTCTGGCAAGGAGAATTCTCATCAACGGACTGAAACTCCCGCGCATTCTTGACAACGCCGGAAAAAAGCCATGGGAGATCCGGCATCTGGATACGATGGAGTTATGGAAGTTCGGCGATTATAAAAATTATACTTCGCTGAATTTGCTCGCTGAGATATTTGGCATCCCTTCTCCCAAAGGCGACATGGACGGCAGCATGATGTATAAAGTGTACTGGGAAGACAAAGACTGGGAACGTATAATAAAGTACAACCAGAGAGATGTGCTTACGGTCGCCCAGGTGTTTTTACGATTTAAAGGAGAGAAACTGATAGAGGAGAGCGATGTGGTAATAGCTTAAGTATTTTTGTCCCCCTCTTCGAGGGGGCAGGGGGAGGACGTTTTATGGAAACAATTAATTTGTAAATGAAAAATTCAAAATACATATTCTTTTTTCTGGTAATTCTTTTTTGTATTACTGATTGCAAAAAATACCCTGAAGGACCTTGGATTAGTTTCAGGTATAAAGAAACAAGGTTACTGGGGAATTGGAAGATTGAAAAATATTTAATTGATGGCGCGGATTCAACAGCTATAAAATTCCCTAATCTGAGTTCTTCAGTTTGTGTGTATAGCTTTGGTCATACCGCCAATTATGTAGGTGACGGTTGTTATTCTATTGGAGGAAAATGGGGGTTTGATAACAATAGAACACATTTGGGGATAGGGACGCAAAATGTGCCTGAAGGACCTTTTTTCCTTGCAGAAGCGGTTAGTTGGGATATATTACGTCTAAGTAATAAAGACATGCATTTGAAAACTACTTTCTCATCGAAGGAATATGAAATTTATTTCAAAAAACAAAAATAATTAACATGAATAAGAGAGTATTATTTTTTCTATTGATCAGTGTTTGTCAACTTTTTGTTTATGCACAAAACTCTTTTCAAAATATGCAAAGGAGGTTTGCAAAATATTGATTTTATAACAATTATTAATGAAACTAATTTTCGCATACATCACCGCCAAAAACAAATCCGAAGCAAAAAAGATCGGGAAGATACTTTTGCAGGAGAGATTGGCTGCCTGCATAAATATTTTTGATAACATGCAGTCCATGTACTGGTGGGAGGGTAAGATCGAAGAACAGGCTGAAACCGTTCTCATCGCCAAGACGACCCAAAAATTATTTCCAAAACTTTCTAATAAAGTAAGATCTATTCACAGCTATTCCGTTCCCTGCATCCTGCAGATTCAAGTTGCTGATGGAAATAAAGATTATATCTCTTGGTTGACGGAGAATCTCAAAAAATAAAAATTACCACTCCCAAGGGGATGGAAACCCATAAGACACTCAGGACACTAAGAAGCACTGAGAAAAACCTTAGTGAAACTTAGTGAACTTAGTGTCTTAGTGGTGAGAATTTGTTGTTATTGCCTCTCTTTATTATTCAGAGCCAGCAGCCCAAACGATATCGGTCCTATAACAAGCACTACAACCGTTTGCGCGAGCCATGCCATCCATCCGAAGGCAACACCCATGGCGGTGCTGTATCCCCAGAAAAGAAGTATTTGCAGAACGATCCATTGGTACGCGCCGATCCCGCCCGGAGTGGCGATCACGCCGAGGCTTCCGAAACACATGATGGCAAGGCAGTCGGTTAGCGTCATAGTGGAAGTTTCTTTAAATGCAAATACGCATACGTAAACCGACATAAGGTACATGATCCATATAAAAACAGAATGGAAGATGAACAGGAACGGCCGCTTTACTTTTGATATGGTTTTGATCCCGTCGAGAAAGCTCACCAGCAACGCTCTTATCTTGTGTGCAACTGGATTTTGAAATATTTTTTTCCTGAGAATGAACAGAAGAATAAAAAACAGAACGGCAGCTCCGATCAATCCGAACAACATGAGTTTATTATCGGCGACTGCCTGCAGTTTTTTCATTAAAGGAGAAATGATGTTATCAGAAATATACGTATGCATCCGTTCGTATTCGATCCATACACTGGTGATGAACAGGATCAGAAGCGTGAGTGTGTCAATGAGCCGTTCGGTGATCACCGTACCGAACGATTGGGTAAACGGAATTTTTTCATAGCGCTTCAGGATGCCGCACCGCAGCACTTCTCCGAGGCGGGGCAATGCGAGATTGCCGAGGTAGCCGATCATGACCGCATAAAAAGTGGTGGAGGTTTTGGGTTTGAAGTCCAGCGGCTCAAGCAGCATCTTCCATCGCATGGCGCGGCTGATATGAGCCAGGATCCCGGTTCCCATAGCCAGCACGATCCACCAGTAATTCGCTTCTTTGAGGGAAGTGAAAATTTCCGTCTTATCTTTCTCCGAAAGATTTTTAACAACCAGCCAGATGAGGAGGATTCCTATTCCTAGAAACAGAATGAATTTTCCAACGGTGAGAATGGTTTTCTTCAAGGAAGGTTTGTCGTTTTTGTTATTTGCTGTTGTGTTTGCGAGTAACAAATAACAGACGGTTACTTCAGTTTATTCGTTTTGTCGTCAGGAAAAACAAGTTTCGGCTTGAATGTTTTCGCTTTTTCAAAATCCATTCCTGCGTAGGAAAGAACGATCACCAGGTCTCCGATAGCAAACTTAAGAGCGGCTGGTCCGTTCATGCAAATGATCCCGGAGCCGCGGGCGCCTTTTATTACGTAGGTGATTATACGTTCTCCGTTCCTGTAATTCAGCACATGCACCTGTTCATTCTCGATCAGGTTGGCGGCATCCATCAGGTTCTCATCAATGGTGATGCTTCCCACATAATTCAGATCGGCTTCAGTGACCCGCACCCGGTGAATTTTAGATTTTACAACTTGTATTTCCATACTAATTTTTTTCTGGCTGACTTGAATGATGATTGTTTAATGCCGGCAAATTTACACAAATATATTTCGCGATTTCAGAAAGAAATGCAGAGGGCGTGCGATATATGTATTGTATTCTTAGTGAGACTTAGTGCTCTTAGTGGCTTAGTGGTGAAAAAATCTACCACTAAGGTACATAGTACACTAAGAAGCACTAAGAAAGAAATTTACCGCGCGTACAATGCAATCCGGAGGATTATTGAGAAGCGAATAGCAAAAGAGTATTGTACAATTCAGAAAGGAATATTATCGATCAGCCTGACTGTGCCGGTTTTTACAGCAATACATGCCCGGCGAACGGTAAGCGGTGATCGGTTATCGGTAACCGGCATCAGTGTTTCGGCATTTACAATTTCGAAATATTCTACTTTCAAAAATGGATTTCCGTTTATTCTTTCTTTAACCCAATCTTTTAACCCAAGTACGGTCATTGACTTTTGCATTGCCTTCGCTTCGATCATGGTTTTATAGATCAGCGGGGCATTTTTGCGTTCATCTGCAGTCAATCTGATATTCCTAGAACTCATCGCCAGTCCATCGGATTCCCGAACAGTAGGGCAGGGTACGATCTTTACCGGAATATTCAGTGTTCTAACCATATGCCTGATTATGGCAAGTTGTTGAAAATCTTTTTCTCCAAAATAAGCTTTGTCGGGCTGGATTATATCAAACAGTTTCTTAACGACCACGCATACACCTTTGAAATGTCCCGGACGTTGTTCTCCTTCCATTATTTTATCAAGCAGGCCCAGATCAATTTGAAGGTCTGAAGTGGGAATCTTGGGTTTAGATGGATACATTTCTTCCGCATTTGGAGCAAAAAGAGCATCACAATGAGCTTGTTGCAGCTTTTCAACGTCAGATTCAATTGTTCTGGGATATTTCTCCAGATCCTTTTTATCATTAAACTGGAGGGGATTTACAAATATGCTTGAAACTGTATAATCGTTCTCTTTTTTAGCTCTTTCAATCAAAGCAATATGTCCGTCATGCAAAGCTCCCATGGTGGGAACAAAGCCAATGGTTTTTGCTTCTTTTCTGAGAGAATTGAGCCATTCTTTGGTTTCTTGTATGGTAGAAAATGATTTCAAATAATAGCAGCGAAAAAATTTGGAATTCTCAAAAAAATTATTACTTATAGAAACCAAAACTACTTCAATTATTTGTTCAGTTATAGAAATTTTATTACTATATTTGCTATCCTTTTATAAGAACCCTTTAATTCAATCCTTTCCTATGAAAAAAGCCAGAATGTTATTTGTTTCGCAGGAAATCACCCCCTATGTGGATGAAAGCCAGATGAGCATTATCAGCCGGCAGCTTCCCCAGGGTATTCTTGAAGCGGGAAAAGAAATACGCACATTCATGCCTCGCTATGGATGTATCAACGAACGCAGGCACCAGTTGCATGAAGTCATCCGCCTTTCAGGGATGAACCTGATCATTAACGATTTTGATCACCCCCTTATCATTAAGGTAGCTTCTATTCCTGCCGCTCGCATGCAGGTGTATTTTATTGATAATGAAGATTATTTCAGCCGCAAACACATCGTAACCGATAAAAACGGCAATATTTTCGCTGATACCGATGAGCGCCTCATTTTCTTCTGCCGTGGTGTTATTGAAACCGTTCGCAAACTGGGATGGGCTCCTCATATTGTTCATTGTTCCGGATGGATGACCTCCCTTCTGCCAATGTACCTGCGCCGTTCTTTCGGTGATGATCCTCTCTTTGGCGAAACCCGGATCGTTTATTCGATCTTTGACGATGAATTCAAGCAAACACTGAATAAGGATTTTGTGAGCAAAGTTCAGTTTGAAGGCATTACAAAAGACGATACCAAACATCTTAAAACCGGAACTTATTCAGGATTGATCAAGACCGCAGTTGATTTCTCGGACGCAGTTATCAAAGTAGGAAAGAATACCAACTCTGAAATTGAGAAATACCTGAAAAAATGTGATAAGCCGGTCCTTGACCACCCCGGTGATGATTACATTGATATGTATAATGACTTTTACGATGCGGTGCTTGAAGATGAGCCTGCATTGGCATGAAAGAAATTGTCCTCAAATAAATAGTTTTTCGTAACGTTGTCCCCCGAATCCAAAAACAACAGGAACGGGGGACAACTTTTTTTATGAGAATACAAATAAGATCTTTTTTTATTTTACTGATTACAGTTGGTTTATTATCATCCTGTAAAAAGAAAACCCCTGAAAATATTGGCTTGCCATTACTTCCGGGGAACGATCTGCTGAATGCCGAGTTCTCGGATTCACTCACTCTTTTTTCTCATACGGTAAAAGATGATTCCTTGATGACCAGTGGAGCGCTTGTGACTTTATTAGGAAATATTAATGATCCGTTCTTTGGGATCACCCGCTCATCCGTATTCACCCAGTTCTCTCTTTCAAAAACAAATCCCGATTTCGGGCCCAATCCTGTTCTGGATTCCGCTGTGCTTTCTTTGGTCTATAGCAGCGGGTCGCATTATGGAAATCTGACTGCGCAGAAATTTGATGTGTATGAAGTTTCGGAACAATTGTATAGAGATTCAACGTATCATTCGAATAAACTGGCGCAGTACTACACAACACAGCAGATCGGAAGCGCTACGATCCTTCCCAATGTGAAAGATTCGGATTCGGTGGGTACCGTAAAATATCCACCGCATTTACAGATCAAACTCAGTACGGCGATGTTTCAGAATTTTCTGGATGATCCTTTGTACACCGCTTC
>JAHEYJ010000236.1 GCA_023251675.1 Bacteroidota bacterium | reverse complement strand
CAAACATGTCAGCCCAGGCAAAAAGCATGATGGCCGGAAGTACATCCACGGTGTATATTAAAGGAACAAAATCCAGAAGCGAAATGAACATGGGCATGCAGACCTCCACCTCTATTTTTGATTCCAAAACCAATACATCCGTACTGCTGATGGAAATGATGGGCAATAAATACAAAATTAAATATGACCCTTCAAAAAATGAAGAAAAAAAATCGGATGTTAAAGTGAATGTAACAAGCGAAACAAAAACCATTGCCAGTTACACCTGTAAAAAAGCAGAAGTTACGGTTACGGATAAAAATGGAACTTCCCACGTTACCAATATCTGGTTCACCGAAGAGATCTCAAACCATATGAACAGCAGTGACAACCGCGGCGCCCAGTTCAAAGACATAAAAGGCATGCCGCTTGAATATGAAATACAGTCTCCCAATGGAATGAGCATGAAAATGACCGCTTCATCTGTGAGTAAAGAAACCATTGCCGACAGCAAATTCGATATCCCTTCTGACTACAAGGAAACCACGATGGAAGACCTGCAAAAAGACATGATGAAGAATATGCAGCAGCATTGATCGGCTAAATTATTTTTTGCCGATTGGCCTGAAGTATGCTGACACAAACGTCTTCCTGTAAGTTATTTTATGACAAATAATACTATTTCATTTATTTATCTGCCATATTCTATCACACAAATCCGCTTGCACTAAAATTGATTATCTTCGGCATCCAAATTTCACCCTGTGTTAAACCTCATCGGAAAAATTTTCGGCAATAAGAATGAACGCGACCTGAAACCGCTTTGGCCCATCGTTGACCAGGTGGGAAGCGAGTGGGAAAAATTAAAATCCATTTCCAATGATGCGCTGAGAGAGAAGACTTCTGAGTTCAAAAAAAGAATTTCTGACTATATAGCAAAAGAAAAAGCCGAGATCGCTGAGCTGAAATCACAGGCGGAACAGGAAGAGAACATGGAAACGAAAGAATCCATTTACTCCAAAGCCGATACCCTTGAAAAAGACATCAAGAAAAAAATAGAGGAAGTCCTGATCGAAATTCTGCCGGAAGCATTTGCCGTTATTCGTGAAACCGCAAGACGTTTTAAGGAAAGCCCTTATCTGGAAGTTACGGCCTCTCAGGTTGACAGGGACTTTGCCGCAAAAAAGAATTACATAAAAATTGTAGGCGGCGATCACCTGGCCAAAGCGCAGTGGATGAACGCCTGGCCGGTTCGCGGGCACGAGATCCCGTGGGACATGGTGCATTACGATGTTCAGCTCATCGGCGGAGCGGTTCTTCACCAGGGGAAAATTTCGGAAATGGCAACCGGCGAAGGAAAAACGCTTGTCGCAACACTTCCTATTTATCTCAACGCCCTTGCGGGTTACGGAGTCCATATCGTCACGGTAAACAATTACCTCGCACGGCGCGACGCCGAATGGAACGGAACCTTGTTTGAATTTCACGGGCTCACTGTAGATTGCATCGACGACCACGAACCCAATTCACAGGAAAGAAGAAATGCTTACCTCGCTGACATTACCTACGGAACGAATAATGAATTCGGCTTTGACTATCTCCGCGATAACATGGCACGGTCTCCGGAAGATCTTGTGCAGCGCGGGCATCATTATGCCATTGTGGATGAGGTGGATTCGGTTTTGATCGATGACGCCCGTACTCCGCTCATCATCTCAGGCCCGACTCCCAAAGGCGACAACCAGCTTTTTGCCGAGATGAAACCGAAAGTGGAAAAACTGGTTAATGCACAACGCACTTATATCAATGCCCTTCTTGCGGATGCAAAAAAATTAATAGCCGATGGAAAAGTAGGGGAAAAAGAAGGAGATGGCGGACTTGCCCTCTTGCGCGCCCACCGCGGATTGCCCAAGAACAAAGCCCTCATTAAGTTCCTCAGCGAACAGGGAATGAAAGCGATCCTTCAAAAAGTGGAAGGCTATTACCTGCAGGACCAGCAAAAAGAAATGCCAAAGGCAGATGTCCCTCTTTATTTCGTGATCGATGAAAAAAACAATACCGTCGACCTTGCTGAAAAAGGAATTGAGCTGATCACTTCCGCTTCCGATGACCCGAAATTCTTTGTGATGCCCGATGTGGGAGGAGAAATTGCCGAGATTGAAAAATCGAATTTATCCGAAGAAGAAAAAAGAAAGAAGAAAGAAATTCTCATGCGCGATTTCGCGGTGAAATCGGAACGGCTTCACACGATCCAGCAACTGTTGAAAGCGTATACACTTTTCGAAAAAGATGTGGAGTATGTAACGATGGACGGCAAAATAAAGATCGTTGACGAACAGACGGGCCGTATCCTGGAAGGAAGAAGGTATTCCGACGGACTTCACCAGGCAATTGAATCGAAAGAAAATGTAAAAGTTGAAGCAGCTACACAAACCTACGCTACCATTACCCTTCAGAATTATTTCCGCATGTACCATAAACTGGCGGGCATGACCGGAACTGCAGAAACCGAAGCCGGCGAGTTCTGGAAGATCTATAAATTGGAAGTGGTTGTTATTCCTACGAATAAAGAATGTATCCGCAAGGACATGGAAGACCTTGTGTACAAAACCACTCGTGAAAAGTTCAACGCGGTGATAGAAGAGATCGAGAAGCTGGTGAAGGCCGGAAGGCCGGTCCTGGTGGGAACCACTTCCGTAGAGATCTCTGAATTGTTGAGCCGCATGCTGAAAATGAAAGGCGTGAAGCACAATGTCCTTAATGCCAAGATGCACCAGCGGGAAGCCGAGATCGTTGCCGAAGCCGGGCAATCGGGTGTGGTTACCATCGCTACCAACATGGCTGGCCGCGGAACGGATATCAAACTTTCCCCTGAAGTGAAAAAAGCGGGCGGACTTGCCATTATCGGAACCGAACGCCATGAATCAAGACGCGTTGACCGCCAGCTACGCGGGCGCGCCGGCCGGCAGGGAGATCCGGGTTCTTCTCAGTTCTTTGTTTCGCTTGAAGATAACCTCATGCGCCTTTTCGGCTCAGACAGAATTGCAAAACTGATGGACAGCATGGGCCATGAAGACGGCCAGATGATCCAGCACTCGATGGTGACCAAGTCCATTGAACGCGCACAAAAGAAAGTGGAAGAAAATCATTTTGGTACCCGGAA
>JAHEYJ010000126.1 GCA_023251675.1 Bacteroidota bacterium | reverse complement strand
ATCACAAAAGATGCAGACCTGGCACAGCTAAAGACCATTTACAGGAATTTAATAAAAGAATGGCATCCCGATAAATTTCATGAAGGCCATGCACTGCAATCAGAAGCAGAAATAAAAAGCAAGGAAATTATTTCAGCTTATCATTTCCTGGTAAGCATATCCCCGGAAACCAATAAACAAAACCTGGAAGTGTATACCCGCACCATAACAACTGCGGGTATTGATGATTTTTCGTACAAAGGACAAACGCTGAAAGTCACCTTTCATGACGGAAGTATTTACGAATACTTTGGCGTTCCAAAGAATATTTACAACAAACTCATTAACTCCTCCACGCAAACACGGTTTGCCCGCAGGCATATTTTTGATTCTTTTACCTATAGAAATATAACGAAGCTTACAGAGGAACAATAATTGCATCCCTAGACGAAAGCGCTTCCCCTGGAAACTCTCCCAGGACTTCCTGGAGCGGCAAAACAGATTTTAACTTTCACAGGGCACATTATCACCTTATTAAAAAAATCAAAATTTTACCTGTTGCCTATTCGTCTAAAACTCTTTCTTTACTCTTTGTTTATTAAAATGATTTTATTACGTTTGTGATATCACTTTCCTATTAATCTTTTACAGCATGAAAAAACATTTACCCTTTTTTTTATCTGCAGCCTCATTTTTTCTCTTCTTCCTCTCTTTCCTGCAGTTAAACGCCCAGTATAATTTTCAATACCTGCTTGCCCCTACAAGCGGCGGTGTAGGCGCTTCCGTCAGCAATACTTCTGACGGAGGATATATTGTTGCCGGGTACAATCAATACGCCAGCAGTACATTACAGGACATGGTGCTTGCGAAAACAAACAGCAACGGCACCGTGCAATGGAGCAAAAAATACGGCGCTGCCTCGCAGAACGATGAATGTTATTGCGTGAGGCAAACCAGCGATGGGGGCTACATATTATGCGGGAAAGGTTCCGGTGCATACGCCACGGTCATAAAAACAAATTCTTCAGGAGCTATTCAGTGGTCGGTCAACCAGTCAAACTCGAGCCTGATAAACAAAATCCAGGAAACCAAAGACGGAGGGTTTGTTTTTGCAGGAACCCGTTCCATTGCAAGCGGCGCTTATTTTTTCGGAAAGATGAATTCAGCCGGAACCCTGTTGTGGAGCTATGAATCAACTTCTATTCCTGCCGTTGGCACCGGTTCTGCCGGAAAAGTTGCGCTGCAAACAATGGATAAAGGCTATTTGTTCGCAGGAGATATTTTTGACACCACCGGCACCGCCAATGATAACAAGTGGGGGTTCTTTAAAACCGACAGCACCGGCGCTATGCTTTGGCATAAGAACTACAGCCCGGGAAAAGTGCATGATGTAACCCTTACAACCGACAGCGGCTTTGTGGCGGTGGGCAACGTAGGCGGAAGCATCATGAGCGCCGGAAGATTTGACAAGACCGGGAATATTGTTTGGAACAACCTGTACACCTTCGGCTCAAATGCCGATGCAAGAGCAGTAAAACAAACCAGCGACGGAGGCTTCATCCTTCTTATTTATACAGGCCTTTCCGATAACGGCCAGCTACTCAAGCTGGATGCAAACGGGACTGTTCTGTGGAACAAGCAGATCAACGCAGGAGCAATTGAATTCACTTTTGATGCAGAATTAGCTTTGGCAAGCGATGGCGGGTATGTGTTCGCAGCCAATAAAGACAATGCGGGAATCTATTTGGGCAAGGCAAGTTCAGCAGGAACCATGGCTTGCAACACCACCACGCTCACAGCAACAAAATCCGTTTTCACACTTACGCCCAGCGCAACCACTTACACGGTGTCGACTGCAGTTTTTTCTCCTGTAAGCCTGGCTTCTTCCAGCGAAACGATCACCAGCACAACTTACTGCACGAACATTCCATTATCGCTGGTGATGACGTATAGCAATCCATTGTGTTATGGAGATTACAATGGAACGGCAACGGCAACTCCGATTGGCGGCTCAGGGCCATTTACTTATGCATGGAGTGATTTTGGAAATACGCAAACCGATTATAGCTTAAGTTTTGGAACCTATTCTGTTACGGTTACGGACGGACTTGGCGCCACGGCAACGGGAGCAGTTACGCTTGTTCAACCCGGTAATCTTTCTCCCTATGTAACCGCTAATCCTTCAGGTTCTATTTGCAGAGGGCTTTGCGCCACACTTACCGCCAACGCAAGCGGAGGCACAGCGCCCTATACTTACAATTGGAACCCGGGCTCATCCACAACCCTGGTGGTGTGTCCGGCCTCTACTACGAATTACCAGCTGGATGTAACGGATTCACACGGATGTCCTGAGAGCGCTTCTGCATTTTATACACAAAATATAATACAACTTCCGAACGGAAGTATTTCTCCTGCAACGCCAAGCATGTGTTATGGAAACGGTGTTACGCTTACGGCTTCTGGAGGAAATTCTTATTCATGGTTTTCTCCCGTCACGTCTGCCAGCGCATCCATTGCAGTAAATCCAACTGCAACAATAACGTACTCCTGCCTGGCAACCAATTCATCGGGATGCACAAAAATTTATACGAATACGGTGAATGTACTTACCACACCCACGGTAACGGTTTCAGCCAGCGACTCGGTGTATTGTTTAGGCGGCGGCAGCGCGCTTTATGCATCAGGGGCCAATACCTATTCATGGAATACCGGGCAAACCGCAACAAGTATTTTTGTTTCTCCATCGGTAACAACTACCTATTCGGTAACCGGGACAGGTTCATCCGGCTGCACAAATAAAAAATCGATCACCATTACGGTTATTCAATCTTCTCCGCCCAGTGTAGGAATAACACCCAGTGCAACCGCCATGTGTGAAGGCGGGAACATTACACTCTCCGCATCCGGGGCAACTGCATATGCATGGAGCCCGGGAGGACAAACCGCCACAACGATTGTAGTTTCTCCTTCTTCCACTTCTTCCTATTCATTAACCGGAACAAATGCGGGAGGATGTAAAGGATCCACATCGGTTCTGCTTACGGTGAATCCCGCTCCCTCCGTTTCAGCCACTGCCGCATCCTATACCATTTGTTCGGGCACAAGTACCACGCTCAACGCAACGGGAGGAAGTTCTTACGTATGGCAGCCCGGAAGCCTGACAGGCGCTTCGGTGACAGTTTCTCCGACTACCAATATAAACTACACGGTAACGGGAACCGGGGGAAACGGATGCACGGATACTTCTTTAGTAACCATCGCGGCAAGTCCGCTTCTGGCTATTTCCGTCAGCGGCAATACAACGATCTGCAACGGATCCAGTACGACACTCACGGCGTCGGGAGGCACCGCCTATTCATGGAGCACAACGGCAACCACCGCTAGTATTGTGGTAAGCCCATCGGCAATTTCTTCGTACACCGTTAATGGAACGAATTCCAGCGGATGTACAGGAAAAACTATTGTTACGGTGACGCCTCATATTCTTTCTGCCAATGCCGGAACCGACCTGACCATTACCAATTGCGGCGGCAGCGTACAGTTAAATGCAACTGCAAATTATACTGCCGTTACTTATTCTTGGTCTCCTTCTGCAGGATTAAGCAACGCATCCATTGCGAATCCATCCGCACAACCCCAAATCACTACAACCTATTCTGTTACGGTTACAGATACCTGCGGCCAGATCATCAAGGATGCAGTAAATGTGTATGTGATCAACTCGACAAGCATACCGATTTGTCTCGTAACCGTGGATTCGCTCTCACAATACAACGTTATCGTTTGGGATAAACCGGCCGCTTCTTCCATTGACAGTTTTATTATCTACAGGGAGATCTCTACAAATAATTACCAGCCCATCGGTTCGGTATCCGTCGACTCGCTGAGTATCTTTATGGATACGGTTCGCACAAAATATTTTCCAAATACGGGAAATCCCAATAACGGCACCTACCGGTATAAAATTGAAACCCGGGATACCTGCGGAAATCGTAGCGCAAAAAGTCCTTATCATAATACTATATTCATGATCAACAACAGCGGAACTTTTTCCTGGCAGCAATTATATACCATAGAAGGCAGTTCCAACCCGGTAAATAATTACCTGCTTATGAGGGACAATAACAGTACAGGTATTTGGGATACGGTTGCGAGCGTGGCGGGCACCCAGCAGCAGGTAAACGACCCTGCTTATTCGACCTATCAAAATACAGCTTCCTGGCGAGTGGAAACCGAATGGCTCATCAGCTGCAGTCCCTCTGTTAAATACCCCTTACCGACGGCAACTAATTTAAATTCATCCCGGTCTAATGTATTCAGGTTAAATACGCCCACATCGGTTTCGGAATCAGCAAATGAATATAGCATTCGGATTTATCCCAACCCGGCAAGAGGGCTTTTTTCAATTTACTCGGCCGAAAAAATATATTCTGCCGAAATCGTGAATGTGCTAGGCGAGAAAATAGATGCTATCAGCTATGCTTTTACTGCAGCACCTGTTGATCTGTCTTCACAGGAGAATGGAATTTATTTCTTACAATTAAAAACCAATCATGGCGTCGTGAATAAAAAAATCATTATCCGGAAGTGAGTATTTTAGCGCAAGAAATGCAGACCCTTTTCCTAAACGATCTTTCCGGGCTTCCTGCAGCCGCGAAACAAATTTTGTCTTTTGCCGGCGAGAAAAAGATCTTTTGTTTCTATGGAGAATTGGGCGCCGGAAAAACCACGCTCATTAAAGAGATATGCAAACAACTGGGCGTAAAAGAGGCAGGAAGCAGCCCGACTTTTTCTATTATAAATGAGTACCGTACTTCCACTCCCCGCTTCTCCCCTTCCCCGTTTCAAAAAGAAAAGGAAACGGAGAAACGGAGAATGAGAGAACCGGAAAAAACAGCCACAGAAGAATTCCTGATTTACCACTTCGATCTCTATCGCCTCCAATCTGAATCCGAGATCTACGACATCGGCTATGAAGAGTATCTCTTCAGCGGCAATTACTGCTTCATTGAATGGCCCGAGAAAATGGAGCGGTTATTACCGAAGGATGTTTTAAGAATAAGAATAGAAGTTCTTGGCTCTGAAAGGAGGATCACCGTGGAATGATGGAAGAAGGGAAGAATTAAGATCAACCCAACATTCCATTATTCCAATTTTCCTTTCCGGCATTACTCCATTTGCCTATTTCTTCGTAAATTCGTTCATCATTCCAAGAACGAATTATGAAAGCCAAAGAAACGCATTCCAAAAATATTCCCATCAGCGTTCTGCTTCCGCAGGAAGAAATGCTGGAAGTAAGTACCAAGAAAAACAACCTGTTCATTGGGGTTCCCCGTGAGATCTCTTTCCAGGAAAACCGTGTGGGGCTCGTGCCGGATGCCGTATCGGTGCTCGTCAACAACGGGCATCGGGTGCTGATCGAAACAAATGCAGGCAAGGCTTCTAATTTTACAGATAATGATTACAGCGAAGCCGGCGCACAGATCGCCCGTTCTGCCGAAGAAGTTTATAAAGCAGATATAATTCTAAAAGTTGCTCCGCCCTCAATAAAAGAAATTGAAATGATGCGCCCGAAGCAGATCCTGCTTTCTACACTTCAGCTTTCCCTTCAATCGGATTCCTATGTAAAAATCCTGATGAACAAACGGATCACGGCCATTGCATACGGATGGGTGCAGGACAAAGAAGGCGTGTTTCCGATCATCCGGGCCATGGGCGAGATTGCAGGCGGCGCCTCCATTCTTATCGCTGCAGAATATCTCAGCAACGTAAATGAAGGCCCCGGATTGATCCTGGGCGGCATCTCAGGAATTTCTCCAACCGAAGTGGTGATCCTCGGCGCAGGAACTGTCGGTGAATTCGCAGCACGTGCAGCCATTGGTTTGGGTGCAACTGTGAAAGTTTTTGACAACTCTCTTTATAAATTAAGAAGGATACAAAATGCATTGGGACGACGGATCTTTACTTCTGTCATCCAGCCAAGAGTGTTGCTGAAACATTTACGTACTGCAGATGTGGCCATCGGCGCGATCCGTGCCACTAAAGGAAGAACGCCTTGCGTGGTCACTGAAGAGATGGTGAAGGAGATGAAACAAGGTTCTGTAATTATTGATGTCAGTATCGATGAAGGCGGATGTTTTGAAACATCACAGATCACCAATCATACGCAACCCACATTCAGGAAGCACGGCGTCATCCATTATTGCGTTCCGAATATCGCTTCGCGCGTATCCCGCACCGCGTCCTATGCGTTAAGCACAGTCCTCGGCCCACTGCTGATGAACATTGCCGAATACGGAAGCGTTGACCGCATGCTCAAATCAGATTCCGGGTTCAGAAAAGGAATTTATATATACAACGGCATGCTGACCAACAAGCATTTGGGCGATATTTTCAAGATCCCTTCAAAAGACATCAACCTGTTGCTGGCGGCGTTATAACAAATGACAAAAAGGCATCGCATACAGCTCTTCCTTGGCGGTTTCATCATCGGATGCGTACTCGTTTATTTTACTTTGATCAGGGGAAAAGACAGAACCTATTGGCTTCCCGCCAACCGGTTGAAAGAACAAGTTAAGAAATCCAAAGTCGTTTTTTCTGAACACGCAAAATGCATCATGACCTGCCGGGGGATTTCAGAAACAGAAATAAATCATATTCTGCAGACCGGGGACGTCAATTTCGGGGAAAGCGATGTGCATAATACCCCTTGCCCTTCCTATGCCTTTGACGGAAAAACAGCAGAAGGAAAGAACCTTCGGATCGTTTGCACGGCCTGCGACAGCATTGCGGAAGTAACCACTGCAATTAAATTAGAGGAAGGGAAAGATACCTGCCGTTGCAAGTAATCAGATCTCGTACTTGAGAGGCACCTCCATCTTTATATACTCTTTCAGCCATTTTTCAGCTCCTGCAGGAGTCGTAAATACCTTGGTCGGACGTATCGGTTTTTTAAACATCAGGTAATAATTCGCAAACAACCTTTCGGAAATGGAGCGGACAATGATGGCGAATGCTTTCCAGCGCTCATTCTTAAACCGGGCCGCATAGCTCATCGCTTCATCGGTAACATCCAAGGTCAGCCCTCCGTCAAGAATGACAGCAAAATCTTGATTTCCGGAAATAGCCAAAGCAGCATCAATTTGCTCTTTTACATCATCCAGCGTTATTTCATGATCGTGGATCAGCTTCACCAAAACCAACTGCTCAGAATAGAGAATCACTTCTCCGATCCTTATCCTGATATTTTCTTGCTTCGCCATTTTCCTAAGATGAAACAAAGTTATTGAATTATCAATAAGTTAAAATATGTTAAGCAGGTAAATCGTTTTTGTTTTTCCTTTTATCTTTGAATGCTCATGAAATTTTTACACCCCCTCTTTCTCCTGTTTTTTTTCATCAGCGCACATGCCCAGGATTCAACAAAAAAATTTATTGCTGTCCGCACTTCATCCGCTCCCCGGATTGACGGCTTGCTTGATGACGATGCCTGGAAAAACATTCCTGCAGTGTCTGATTTTATCCAGGCGCTTCCCACGGAAGGCGAAAAGGTATCCCAAAAAACAGAAATAAAAATTATTTATGATGATGCAGCCATCTATGTAGGCGCAATGATGTATGATGTTTCACCGGACAGCATACTTCAGGAACTGGGCAACCGCGATGACGATGGTTTGAACGCAGATAAATTCCGAGTCGTGATCGATCCTTATAATAGCCAGCTGGATGCCTATGAATTTGGCGTTTACGCCTCCGGCGTGCAAACCGATATGCGGTTCAGCGATATTACCTACAATGCGGTTTGGCAGAGCGCCGTAAAGATCCTTAAGAACGGATGGAGTGTAGAATTAAAAATTCCATATTCAGCAATTCGGTTTCCAAGTTCCATCATTCAGAAATGGGGATTACAGTTAACACGGGATGTCAGAAGAACAAGGGAATTTGACCAATGGTGCCTGACACCCGCAGATAAAGCAAACCCTCAGAAATTCTGGGGAACATTGGAAGGGATTTCCGATATCAAACCGCCGCTGCGCTTATCGCTCACGCCCTATGTTTCGGGATATTATGAAACAGCTCCTGCCTACAACCCGGATGGAACCTATAATTACGCGAACTCCTTTTCATACAATGCAGGCGCTGACCTAAAGTACGGACTGGATGAACGGTATACGCTCGACATGACACTCCTTCCGGATTTCGGCCAGATAAAGAGCGATGATAAAGTAAAAAACCTTTCTTACCGTGAAGTGAATTATGAAGACAACCGCCCGTTCTTCAAAGAAGGAACTGATCTTTTCAATCAGGATGAAGTTTTTTATTCCAGGCGCATCGGGAAAACTCCAACGCTTTTCTATGATGTTCCCGGCTTAATTGATTCAGGAGAAACGATCGTCAAAAACCCATCCCAGGCAAAATTACTGAATGCGACAAAAATTTCCGGCCGCGGAAACAGTGGGCTTGGATTCGGTTTGTTCAATGCGGTGACCGATAATACTTATGCAGAAATAAAAAACAGCGAAGGGAAAACCCGGAAAATACTTACGGAACCGCTGACGAATTACAATGCATTTGTATTTGACCAGCAGATGAAAAATTCTTCCAGCACGCATATCATTAATACCAATGTGATCCGCAGCGGAAAAGATTACCGCGATGCCAATGTAACTTCTTCCGGGATTGTTCTGCGCGATAAAAGCAATACCTACCAATTCAACGGAGGTGGCGCGCTGAGCCAGCTCTTCACGAAGAATGATTCTGTGAAAAATATTTTCACGGACCAGATGGGCTATTATTATTTTGCCGCTCTGCATAAGATCAGCGGCACCTGGCAGTATGGGATCGGGCATGAAAGCATGAGCAAAACATACGACCGGAGCGACATGGGTTATCAGTCCATTGGAAATTTTTCTGCGATCGGCGTTAACTTTTCATACAACCGGTTAAAACCCTGGAGGTCGGTACTGCGATCCTTCAACTCACTCAATGCACATTACTCTTATTATAATGACAACCGGAGGCCTTCCGATCTTTCCTTTAATTTAAATTCATTTGTATTATTCAAAAGTTATCTGTCGATCTTCGGAGGCGGAGGGTTCGCACCCTTTTCTAATTATGATTATAACGAGCCCAGGGTTGAAGGAAGATATTTCAGAACCGCTCAGTACTGGTTCGCGTACATGGGAGTCAGCACGGACTACAGAAAAAAACTCGCCTTTGATCTGAATATCAATACAAGCAATTGGATTCCCAACAATATACATGATTTCCCGCAGGGTCAGGGACTTGGATTTGAGGTAAAACCCCGCATCCGTATTAGCGACAAGCTTTCTGTATTCTGCGGGCTGAATTACAATTTCGATCCGTTCAATCCCGGATTTGTTGATTCTACAGGCGGCGTTATTACGTTCGGAGCCAGGAAATTAAATACGTACATCACCACGTTAAGTGCAAAATATATTTTCAAAAA
>JAHEYJ010000125.1 GCA_023251675.1 Bacteroidota bacterium | reverse complement strand
GAATGCCCCTGGGAAGCAAAATAAAGTGTCTTTCCATCTTCAGAAAACTGCGGAAATTCTTCTTTGAAAGGCGTGTTGATATTGGGGCCAAGATTTTTAGGTTCACTCCATTGGCCGGTAGGAAGTTTTTTTGATATGTATATATCCGTTTCCCCATAATTCGGATTGTCAGCAGTTCCCGGCCGGCTGCTCGCAATTAATAAAACTTCATCCTCTGTTAACGGATCTTTATAAATAGACGCAGACGTTTCAAGTCCTGAATTAATATTATCAGGTAAAGGCTCCGGTTTGAGCCACTGGGCTTTATTATTCAGCCTTCTGGCGATCCAGATATCCCCGAATGTTTCAATATGGTCAATATAAAAAAGCATAATAGTTCCATCTTTAGAAACATCGACTACCTGTTCATCAAGATTGGTGTTGATGGATCCACCAATAGGCTGGCCTTTCCCCCATTTTCCATCTTTCATCTGAGCATAAAAAATATCGGAAGGAAACAATCCGTCAAATTCCGAGGTCTGGGACGTAGGGCTTTTCCTGCGCGTTGTGTAATACAGAACACTTTCATCCGGAGCAATAACAGGAAAGTAATCCGGGAATTCGCTGTTGATCCCTTTACCCATATTTTCGAAAGTCACATTCAGCGGATGCCGCACCAGTTCAGCTCCATTATGACATTGTTCTACCAGGCGATCGACCATCTCCACTTCCTTCTTGTCCTTGATGACTTTTACTTTATATTTATTATATGCATTGATGGCATCACTAAAACGTTTTGCATAATGATAGGCCCTCCCCAGATCCAGCCAAACATCATCCGGGTATTTTTCCTGTTTGATAAGAAATTCAAGATGAGGGATCGCTTTTTCTTTTATGGTATTACCCAGCAAATAACATTTTGCTATGTTCTGATTGTATTCAACATTGTTAGGATCCTTTTTCAATAACAACTGATACACTTTCAGCGCTGCTGTATAATTATGCTTATTAAAAAAATCTTTTGCAATATCGGGGTCCGCTTTAAAAGTAGTTTGGGCAAAACATTTTCCGGCATCAGGAGTGAAGGATCCTGTAAAATAAAACAGAAAAGAAAAACAGACAAAGAAAACAGCAGAGGCCTTATTTCGGTTTGTTAGTATCATGTTCATTTTGCCTTACATACAAAAATAGAAAGTAATACATTTGCAGGAGCAAAAAACATTCTGAAAAAGATATGAGCAACAACATAAACAAACCGATTTTAGACAAGTCAACCGTTGAAAGCAACCCGTTCCTGCAGTTTGAGAAATGGTACGGCGAAGTGTATCGGATTTCGGGAGAAGAAGCCAGTGCCATGTCACTTGTTACCGTATCGGGAAAACAGCCGAATGCCCGCACGGTTTACCTGAGAGGCTCTGATAAAAAAGGATTTTGGTTCTTCACCAATTACAACAGCAGAAAAGCAAAGGATCTTTCCGCTAACAAAAATGCCTGCTTGCTTTTTTACTGGAACCGGTTATTCCGGCAGGTAAAAATGCTGGGTTATGTTGAAAAACTTTCTGCCGCAGAATCGGATAACTATTTTAACTCCCGCCCGCGCGGAAGCCAGATCGGCGCATGGGCTTCTCCGCAAAGCAAACCCATTCCCGACCGCGCAGCGCTGGATGCTTGGGTAGCGAAGTTCACCGAAAAGTTTGAAGGGGAAAATGTGCCCCGTCCTAAAAACTGGGGCGGATTCCGGTTTGTTCCCGCTTATTTTGAGTTCTGGTATGGAAGGGACAGCCGGCTGCATGACAGGATTGTATTCACAAAAAATAAAAAAGGCTGGAAGATCGAAAGACTGGCGCCGTGAGGGAAAAGCATCGGGTATCAGGAAATAAAAAGAACTTATTCCCATGACTTATGCAGTTTATGGTTTTTAGTCAGTTGGTTTTAGTTTTTCAGTTATTAGCTGTAGTTCGCATCCGAACTAAAACCAAAAGCTAATCAACAATAACCAAAAACCAGTAAACTATAAACTAATGCGTAAGTCCTGATACCAATACCTAATTCCTCTTATTTAAAAAACAGCCTGTCCTGTCCGGAATAATACCCGCTCAGAAAATATTTCATACATCCTTCTCTCCATCTCCTATTTGCTTCTGCATTCAGGATTTCAAGCAGGGGCTTTTCATCTGTAAGAATTATATCTTCAGAAAGATCTAAGGGCTTTACATCTTTGCTGATCAACGCGCCATTTTCATTCTTGCTTTTCTTGCAGACAAAAAGCAGGTTCCTGTATTCTTCCGGCTCATGGGTCGGAAGCAGCTCAACATCAAAACCAGAAGCGAGCAAGGTTTTACAAACAGAACGCATGCCTTTGCCGGCATTACCGCTCCAGAAGCCGTTTCCGTTGATGAAAAATGTTCCGGTGTCGGAAAGGAGCGCTTTAACTTGTGAAAAAAATTCTTTTGTAAAAAGGTGATGCGGGTTCACTTCGCCAACAAAAGCATCCAGAACGATAACCGAGATTTGAGGTTTGAGACTTGAGGTTTGAAATCTGACATAGTGCCGTGCATCATCAATATTCACATTTACTTTTTCATCCAGGCTAAAATAGTTCTTTGCACAATCAGCCATCCGTTCATCCAGTTCAACAGCATCTACATGATAGCCTTTCACGACAAGTACGTTTGCCACACTTCCGCCTCCAAGTCCGAGAACCAGCGCCGGAGATTTATTAATTGCATGAATGCATTTGTCGGCAATCCTATTCACATATTCGAATGGTTCTTTTTTCCCTTGTTTATAAATGACCACTGTTTGTGTGCTTCGGTTTACAAAAAGAATTCTTTGAAAACCAACCACGGGTCTGTTTCCTTCATAAAGAGGATAATCCGCAACAATGATTTGTCCTAACAACCCCTCATCTGAATAAAGAATCCTGACGTCAGATGAGCCATAAGGAAGTTGAAATGCACTATTGAATGATAAAATCATAGCAAAAGGAAAAATAAGTGAGAAGAACTTTTTTGCAGTAATAAGTTTAACAAAAGGAATAAGGCCGAGCAAACACCCCATTCCAACTGCCGGCCGGGTTAAACCGAATTCCGGAATCAGGTAAAACCCGGAGAGAAAAGTTGAAATGATTCCTCCAAGCGTTGAAATGGCAAAGACCGTTCCTGCCGCTTCGCCGGAATGATTTTCAGAATCCGAATTTCCGTTCGCACAACACTGCACCATCAACGGCGAAACCATCCCCATGAAAAATACAGGCGGGAACAAAAAAACAACCGAAGAAAGTAAAATTGAAATCAAGAACGGAAAACTGGACGTATGAAGCATCACTTCTTTTGAAGTTAACGGCATCAGGATTAAAAAAACAGCCGACGCTAAAAGAATAATGTAAAGATTTTTTTCGTGGTTTTTATTTTTGGAAACCCATCCGCCTGTAAAATAGCCTAATGCCAGCCCGCTAAGCGTAATTCCCAATACAGAAGCCCATACATATAAAGATGAACCAAAATAAGGCGCCATCATCTTTGCACCAAGAAGTTCAGCCGTCATTACGGAGGCTCCTTCAAGAAACGAAATAAAGTAAAAGAAAAACCTCGTTTTAAACATTATTCAAACAATATTTTGATAAGAATAGCAAACCTATAATTTAGGATGAAAACAGGTGCATAATTAATATATTTATTTTTTTGGCAGAATAAGAAAAGAATATATATTTGCACACTTATAACTAAAAATTACGTTTAACCAAAAATCAATTTTCCATGAAAAAAATATTACTTCTTTCATGCTTCCTGATGCTATCTCTGACATACCTTCAGGCGCAAATTATTGTTTATTGTGAATCTCCTGCATCAGTTGCCGGCAACAAAGCGTTTACGTGGGCTGATCCTGCAGGGGGATGGGGTACTAAAGACCTGAATAATCCTATATACTCTGTTAAAGATACTTTGATGCTGATGAGTGATGGAACAACCGGAGATACGCTTGGCTGTAATCCTCAGATTGTTGACCTTACTGGAAAAATCGCTGTGTGTTACAGAGGAAGTTGCGAATTTGGAAAAAAAGTACAAGATGCTCAAGCAGCAGGTGCTATCGGATGCATTATTATCAACCATTCCGGCGACCCGGTTGCTATGGGACCTGGTGCTAATGGTGCTACAGATACGATTCCATCAGTAATGATCAACACAGCTGATGGAGCCGCTCTTTGGGCGAAAGTGAAATCGGGAGTTCCGGTTGTTGTATTTATAGGTAACAAGTTTGGACTATATCCTAACGATCTTGGTTTTTATGCTGTAGATGCTCTTACATCAAGAGTTACAGCTAATCCTGCTCTTGTTTCCGCAAGCGCAACAGAATTTAATGTGCCTATGGGAGCATGGGTTCATAACTATGGAAATACCAGCCAAAGCAACATTACCCTGAGCGGTGTGATTTCAGGTGCTGCCACCTATTCTGCTGCTGCTACTCCGGTAACGCTTGCCCCTGGTGACAGCGTGTATGCTACTATACCTACTTATTCTGCTGCCTCTTACAATGGGTTTTATCAGGTAAATTACGATGTATCTGATGGAATTGCCGATGATTTTAATGCGGATAACTCTTTCTACAGCAGTATTTTCATCGACTCACTTTTCTCTTATACCTCTTTTGATGCTACTACACATATGCCGAAGAATTCTGTGAACTTAGGTACATATGCTGCACCCTTTCCGGCTGATTATAAAACCTGCATTCATTTCAGAGATCCGAATGCAAGTCGTATTGCTGCAATGGGACTTTACGCTGCTGCAGGTACCAACATCACTCTCGACTTGAGCGGTGAAACAATTGATGGATTAGTATACGAATGGAACGATGTATTTACAGGTCTTAGCGATGTAAATTTCCCTGCTAGCCCTTGGACTTTAAACCAAATCGGCATGGGTTCTTACACTTATCCTTCAAATCAGCAAGGCGAGATGGTTTACATTCCATTTCTTGACAATAGTGGCAATCCTACTGCTATTCCAATGCAAGATAACAAGCGTTATCTTTTCTGCAGCCGCACCTACAACAGCACGGCCGTGCAATTAGGATTCGACACGCACTTTAATTATACTGAACTTATTAATGGAAATGACCAACCTATTTCCCTTGTAATTCAAGACACCTCTTATTATGCAACGGGTTTCGGAGTGGATTATACCTCTTCTATAACTCCTAAGTTCAGAACAAATGATATGGGTGTGCACGAAATTGGCAAGTCATTTGAAGTTACGCCTTACCCAAATCCCGCAACTGATATCATTAAAATCCCTTTAAAAGGAATGAATGGCATTGCACAACTTAAAATCGTTGATATTAATGGAAAGGTTGTCAGCACTCAAACAGTTAAGGTTTCTGATGATTTAACTGTAAATGTTGCTGGTGTACCTGGAGGCAATTATGTTTTCAATATGTTATTTAATGATGGCCGCAACACTTCTTTCAAAGTGGTGATCACAAAATAATAAATTAAGTTCTAATAAAAACCCCGGGCAGCAGTGTTCGGGGTTTTTTTATGCTATCACTTTAAGAATTAAGAGAGATTCAAGAAAAGAAAAAAGATATGAATCAAATAAGAATATCGCCTTTATATTCTTCCATCACATTATATCCCTCTGCATAGGCTGCATCAATTAATTGCCCGTATTCTTTCTCACGGGTCCGGATATAATCGAAAAAATCTTTTTGTGAAATAAGCGTACCCGGCTCTGTTGAACCCGGTTTGTAGAACTGGGAGGAAAATGCTTTTATCGATTCCATTTTTTTTTCAAAAAAGTGAGAAATATCCACAGCAAAATCCGCTTTGTGCTTCCGGTACTGGATATAATGATAAACGGCTTTGGGGCGCCATGCATCCTGTTGCTTTCCGTTTAGTTTGGTAGCGATTTTTATAAGCCCGGAAAGAAAACAAACGTCCGCCACTAACATGGCTCCCCTTCCGTGATCCGGATGACGGTCTGAAAGTGCGTTGGCCAATACCACATCGGGTTTATACCGGCGGATCTTTTGAATTACTTTCAGCTGGTTCTTTTTATCGTTCTGAAAAAAACCATCCTCCATTTCCAGGTTCTCCCTGAATTCAACTCCAAGAATTTTTGCTGCAGCCATGGCCTCCTTTGCTCTGCCTGAAGCGGTGCCGCGGGTGCCGAGTTCTCCCCTTGTAAGATCAATAATTCCTACTTTCTTGCCTTGGGAAATATGTTTAAGAATTGTTCCGGAACAGGAAAGCTCCACATCATCAGGATGAGAACCAAAGGCGAGAATATCAAGTTTCATGGTTGATGATTGATGATTGATGATTGATGGTTGATGGCACTACATTATCCATTAACCATTTTCCATCATACATTGTATTTATCTGTCCATTATCCAGTCCGTGATGATCTTATCATTCGGGAGAATCTTTGAAGGAAGGTATCCCTGCCATTCACCGTTCTCACTGATCATAAACTTGTTGAAGTTCCATTTAACATCGTTGTCCTGCACACCATTCTCCTCCTTATGCTGCAGCCAGAAGTAAATCGGCGTGCAATCCTTTCCCTTCACCGTGATCTTTGACATCATCTGAAAAGTCACGCCGTAATTTTTCTGGCAAAATGCTTTAATATCCTTTTCTCCTTTAGGTTCCTGCCCGTTAAAATCATTGCAGGGGAAACCGAGGATGACCAGGTTACTGTCTTTATAATTTTTATAAAGCCATTCCAGTTCTTTGTACTGCGGCGTATAACCGCATTCGGAAGCGACGTTGACAACGAGTATCTTCTTTCCTTTATACTTATGAAGATCCACGTCATTGCCTTCAATGTCCTTCACTTTAAAATCATAGAACGTTCTTTTGTTCTGTGCAAACGATATGTTTGTCAGAAAGATGCCTGCAAAAATAAAAAGTGCTGTTTTCATGGGGGTTGATTTAGAAGAACGAAGATAGGAAAAATAAAAACGACCTCATTCCGGCCCTGCTGAGAGTAATTCGAACCACAAAGAATGACAATGTGTATATTCGTGCCAATGTTGAAAGAGATATCCGCACTCATCCAAAAAGAACTCCTCATCGAATGGAGACAGCGCTACGCACTGGGTGGAATTCTGCTATACGTAGTTGCCACCGTGTTCATCTGTTATCTTTCTTTCAGAAATGTGATCGAAGTCAACACATGGAACGCGTTGTTCTGGATCATCATTCTTTTTGCTTCGATCAATTCATCGGCAAAAAGTTTCCTGCAGGAAAGCAAAGGACGAATGCTTTATTATTACACGCTCGCCAGCCCGCAGGCATTTGTGCTGTCAAAAATCATTTATAATGCGGTACTCATGCTTTTTCTTTCACTGATCTGTTTCGGGTTCTATTCTTTGTTCATGGGAGATGTCGTGGAAAATATTCCGCTGTTTATGTTAATTATCGCCCTTGGCGCTGCCGGAATTTCATCGCTGCTTAGCATGATGTCGGCCATCGCGGCAAAGGCACATAACAACTTCACCATCATGGCGATCCTGTCGTTTCCTATTATCATGCCGATACTTATGGTCATCATCCGCCTTTCCCAAAATGCCATCGACGGAACAGACTTATATTATAACCTGAAATATTTCGGAGTGCTTTGTGCGCTGGATGTGATCGTAATCGCTCTTGCTTACTTGTTATTTCCATATCTTTGGAAGGATTAAATCTGCGAAATACGAATTTGTACGAATTTACGAATGAAAAAAAACTGGTGGAAAATAATCTGCGTCATATTTCTGTTGTATACAGTCGTAGCCGGATTTCTTATTGACGTTCCGCACCTGCCGATCCTACACGAGACCATCCGCAACCAGTTTTTTCATGTCTGCATGTGGTTTGCGATGATGATCCTTTTTACTGTCTCCATTCTTTACAGCATCCTTCATCTTTCATCCGGCAAACAGGAATTCGATCTCATTGCCTCAGAAGCCACAAACACCGGAATTTTTTTCGGAACCCTCGGTTTAATAACCGGCAGCATCTGGGCACGATTCACCTGGGGCACCTGGTGGACCAATGATGTAAAACTGAACGGCGCTGCCATTACCATGCTGACCTATTTCGCTTACACGGTATTGCGCAACGCAATTACAGACGACCAGAAACGCGGAAAAGTAGCGGCAGTCTATAACATCTTTGCCTACGTGATGATGTTTGTTTTCATTCTGATCTATCCCCGGCTCAGCGACTCGCTTCATCCCGGCAACGGAGGGAATCCCGGTTTCAGCAAATACGATCTTGACAATACCATGCGGATGGTCTTTTATCCTGCCGTAATCGGCTGGTCATTGCTCGGTATTTGGATCATGACACTGCGAATACGGATTCAAAAATTAAAAACTCAATCTGAACTATGAAAACATTTCTTTTGTCCTTCTTCCAGATACTTGTATCCTGTATCTGCTTTGCACAAGAACCTGTAGAAATGGCCGACCACCTCCGGGCTTCAGGAAAAATCTATGTAGTTGTGGCTGTTCTTTTAACAATTCTTATCGGAATTCTGTTATTATTAATACTTATTGACCGAAAAGTTTCTAACTTAGAGAAGAAACTAAAACAGAAATAAGTCTTTATGAAACGTTCTCATATAATCGGAATCCTCATCATCGCCATTGCCATCGGAGCCATTTTCGCTTCGCTGGGCGATGCCAGCACGTATGCCACTTTTTCCCAGGCACAAAAGAACGAAGGAAAAGAGTTTCATGTGGTGGGCAAACTGGATAAGTCAAAAGAAATGATCTATCAGCCAGAAAAAGATCCTAACATGTTTGTTTTCTATATGAAAGACAGCGACAGCACGGAACGGAAAGTAACGCTTCACCAGGCCAAGCCGCAGGATTTTGAACATACCGAACAGATCGTTGCTATAGGAAAATGCGTGGGGAATGATTTTCATGCAAGTTCAGTGCTGATGAAATGCCCATCCAAGTATGTAGATTCCAAAAAACAGCAAGTAAACAGTTAGAGGATTGGTGCCGGCAAAGAACCTTCTTACAGCCGGATTTCTTCTTTATTCGTATTTCGTACATTCGTAAACCTTTTGCTTTTTAATGGAAACAGATAGCATTAAATATATTGGAGAACATCTTTGGGCCGGGCAGGCAGGGAATATTTGTGTGATCATTTCTTTTACCGCCGCACTGCTTTGCTCTCTCTCCTACTTCACTGCGGCAAATGCTGAACCTAATTCATCTCAGGAAGTATCCTGGAAAAAAATTGCCCGCTGGTCGTTCCTTATCCATTCGGTTTCTGTTTTCTGTATAGTAGGCGTGCTGTTTATCATGCTCATCGGGCATTATTTTGAATATGAATACATCTGGCATCATTCAAGCAAAAAAATGCCGCTTCAGTACATTGCTTCCTGTTTTTGGGAAGGGCAGGAAGGAAGTTTTATTTTATGGATATTCTGGGATGCTATTATCGGAATCTTTTTAATCCGTACATTAAATCCGAAGTCCCAGGTATCCGAT
>JAHEYJ010000016.1:24828-35707 GCA_023251675.1 Bacteroidota bacterium | reverse complement strand
CTGCTGCATATCCTTCCGGATTATTTTGAGGGCCTGACTTATTTCGGCGGCGATTACGATAAAACAAAGAAGGAGTATGTATTCAATATTTCACGCTATGTTCAGCAGGTGCTGAATGGAACAAAGGCGAACTTGGGATTATATATAATTCCTTACGCTCGCCCGACAACCGCAAATCGTGTATTATTGATGGGCGGCGATAAGATCAATTCAAACCGGATGCGCCTGAAAATAACCTATACGCCGCTGGAATAGTGGTATAGTTTCTGATATAATTTAGAACCCAAAATTTATCAGATGAAAAAATCAATCCTCCTCTTTTCATTATTTGTTTCTTCTTTCATTTCCGGCGTTTCAGCCGAGAACATTCTCACGCTTACGAATCCCAAGACGCAAGAGACGGAAGTTTTCCGCAAAGGTTCTTTTATCGTGTTTGAGTTGAAAAAGGATAATTCTATCCGGGAAGGTTTTATTGCTGAGATCGGAGATTCCTCTCTTACTTTTAATGATGAATCCTATGAATCCCAGGTTTCGCTCTCTGAAATAAATATCCTGGCCGGCAGCTCAAAAGCAAAAGTAACGGCAGGTAAGATCGCCGGTGCGGTGGGGGATGCAATGGTTGTTGCGGGGATGACCGTTTTTGACTGCGGCCTTGATTTCTTCTCTTACGGAGATTATTACTACTGGCCTTTGGGCGGAAGCATTTGGCTGGCTGGCGCCTTTATCGCCGGAATAGGTTATGCTTTTGACTGGGCGGCTCACCCGCTCTCGCATGCGGTGCGGGTTAGAAATTACAGGGACTGGAATGCCCGTATTATTAATGAAAGTGATCAGCCTGTTGTTCAGGAGAAGGTCGTTCCGCCGGTTGATTCTGTTAAGACAGAAATAATCCCTTATCCCGATGTCCTCAAGAAAGAAAAAAGTAAAAAGAGCAAGTCCGGGGATGATGTGTATGGGGAATAACTATTCCACCGCATTTTCTTTTGCCGTTACCGCATCGACAATTTTCTTCTGAGCATCCAGTTCGCCTTTCTTCTTCTCCTGCTCTGTTTTGTTTTTTGAAAGTTCGTCCTGGGCTTCCTTGATGCGTTTATTGTAATCTTCGATCTTCGATTTATAATCCTCTATATTGGAACTTAATTTTTCCTGTTTCTTTTCAAGGCTTCGCTGCTCATCGGTAAGATTGCCCAGCACTTTCTCTGCAGCTTTGCGCTGCCCGGCAATCGCTTCTTTGGTGGTTTTAATAGCAAAATCATTCACTAGCTTTTTTGCTTCCTTGAACTTGTCATTATTGACGGATGAGCTCAGGAATGCGCCGCCCAGGTCAAATGCGACAATTAATTTTGTCTCACCTTCTTTGACTTTCTCCGTCCTTTCCCAAACGTCGATCGTATTATTTCCGTTGATGGTGGAGATCACGGCATTGTCGGCAAAGATGCCGTCGTTAGAGGAAGTCTTTCCTTTGTAGTCCTTCATCAGCGATTTCCATTTGCTTTCAATTTCATCGGGCGCGGCATCGAAAATACTCACGACAAGGGCGGGATTCTTATTTCCGCCGATGCGTTCAGTGGATTCAGAAACTTTTATGTTTATTTTCTGAGAGAAGGATGAAAATGTAATAAAGAGCAGGGAAATTGCAATAGGGTATTTCATTGGGGTTGATTTTAATTTCAAAGATAGAATTTCATTTGAGAAGTCCAAAACAAACTTCCATAAGAATTCCTAATTTTGGTTCATGAAATTGATTGATACCCATGCTCACCTGTTTTCAGAAGAGTTTGATAGGGATCGTACCGAAGTGGTTGAACGGGCGATCGCTGCAGGGGTAACGAAAATGTTTCTTCCTAATATTGACAGTTCCTCCATCGCTTCCCTGCTGAAACTGGAAGAACAGTTCCCGGAAAACTGTTTTGCGATGATGGGGCTTCATCCGGGATCGGTAAATGAAAAATACGGAGATGAATTATCAATTGTAGAACATTGGCTGGCCAAACGAAGATTTTGTGCCATCGGTGAGATCGGTATGGATTATTACTGGGATAAGACCTTTGTTCCGCAGCAGAAAGATGCATTTGAAAAGCAGCTTGACCTGGCAAAGAAATATGCACTTCCGGCGATCATTCACCAGCGCGAATGTTTTGATGACCTTTTTGAAATTGTTAGATCAAAGAACGATAAAAACCTGCGAGGGATCTTTCATTGCTTCACCGGGACACTGGAACAAGCGAATAAGATCATAGGCCTCGGCGGATTCAAACTGGGTATCGGCGGAGTGATCACTTATAAAAAATCGGAACTTCCGGAAACATTAAAACACATCGAACTGAACCATATTGTCCTTGAAACCGATTCGCCCTATTTACCGCCGGCGCCTCATCGCGGCAAGCGAAATGAGAGTTCTTATATAGCCTTGGTGGTGCAGAAGATTGCGGAGGTAAAGGGAATTTCAGTTGAAGAAGTGGCGGCAATCACTACAAAGAACTCGGAAGAAGTATTTAGCCTCTGATTACACAGATTAACACAGATGGGTAAGAAGAATAAAAATAAATCAAAACCAAATCCGCAGTCGGCAATCCGCAATCCGCAATCGGATTTCCGCTGGGCGTACGTCGTTCTTTTTGTTTTTGCAGTCGGGCTGTACGCAAACACGTACGATCATGATTTTGCCTTTGACGATTCTGTAGTGATCACCGGAAATAAATATACCAAGCAGGGATTCGATGGGATAAAAACGCTTGCTACCAAGGACCTGTTCTACGGAATTTACGGCAACTCACTCGACCTGGAAGGAGGACGGTGGCGCCCGCTTACGCTGGTGATGTTCGCTGTCGAATACCATTACTTCGGAGAGAATGCCCATCCTTATCACATCCTCAATATTATTCTCTACGGATTAGCCGCCGTTGTTTTGTTTCTTATGCTGAAAGAATTCTTTCCGAGAAATCATTTACTTGCTTTTCTTGCAACACTGTTATTCGTCGCTCATCCTATTCATACCGAAGTGGTGGCAAACATCAAGAGCCGTGATGAGATCGTTTCGTTTTTATTTTTATGTTTGATGCTGTATTTTTTATTCCGACACGTGCGAACCTCTCCCCCTAACGGGGGAAGCCGGAGGAGGGCTTTTATTTTCTATTCAGTCCTTTGTTATTTCACGGCGTTGTTGTCAAAGGAGAACGGCATCACGTTCATCGCCATCGTTCCGCTTGCGTTGTTCAGCTTTGCCGGCAAGCGTATTAAACAAAGCCTGCTGCTAACCATTCCATTTCTGGTAACCGCCGGGATTTATTTAGTTATCCGGACTTCTTTAGTGGGAATGATCGGCGACCGGCAGAGCAATGATATTACGGATAATCCATTTCTTCACTTGAATTTCCCAGCGCTTCCGACGCCGCTTCCGTTCATTGAAAAATTCGCAACTATCTGCTGGATCTTGCTGAAGTATCTTTTCCTGCTGATTTTTCCGCATCCGCTTACCAGCGATTACGGCTTCAACCAGATCCCGGCCATCACGATAACGGATCCGAAAGCCATTGCCTCCATTTTGATCTATGGTGGACTGGTCTTCTATGCGGTAAAAACTCTCGTGCAAAGAATTAAATCTGAAAAAAATGGAGAAGAAAATCTAAAATCTAATAGCTCAGATCTAAGATCTGTTTTAGCATTTTCAATTCTTTATTTCCTCATCACCATCTCCATCGTATCCAATCTTTTCTTCCTCATCGGAACCAATATGGGAGAACGGTTCGCGTATATCTCTTCGCTTGGATTTTGCCTGGTACTTGCTTCGATAGTCCTACGAATTACGAATACTTCGAATTACGAATTACGAATGGATTTTTACAAAAACGCAAAGCTGACAGTTACATTATTGCTGATCCTGGTTCTGTATTCCTACAAAACGTATACACGCAACCCGGCGTGGACAGATAATAAAACGTTGTTTACGGCCGATGTGAAGACGAGCACCGGCAGCGCCAACGCCCATTATTATTTCGCGAACACCATGTTCACCGATCATATTAATGATGATCAGTCGGCAAAGCGCGATTCATTTTTTGTAGAAGCGAAAAAGGAATTCCGCCGCGCGATGGAGATCAATCCGTATTTCCATTATTGTTATTACAACATCGGGCTCATCTGGGAAAAGCTGGGAAATCCGGATTCAGCGATCGTCTATCAGCAGAAAACGATTGCTTTAAAACCGGAGAACTCCATGGCGCAGTATATGGCAAAAGGGGCGCTGGGGTTGGTTTATGGAAAACTGAAAGGAGATTTTGAAAAAGCGATTCCTCTATTAAAAGAAGCGCTTGCCAACAAGCCCGATGATACGGGTTATCATGAGAACCTGGGCATCTGTTACGCGATGAAAGGCGATTATGACAATTCGATCAAGGAGTTTGAAACTTCGCTGCAGCTTAAAAAAGTGATCAAGAAAGAAGATGCACGGATCTACATGAATCTTGGTTTGAGCTGGCAGAACAAAGGAGACAAGCAGAAATCAGACGATTATTTCCAGAAGGCGTTTCAGATCGATCCCTCGCTGAAGAAGTAATTCGATTTTTTTATCTTATCAAACTGATATTTCCTTTTTTAATTGTTTGGGATCCATCAATAAAATTAACAGTAAGGTGGTAAACAAATACGGCCGTATTTAATGTGTTTGAATGGTTACTGCCATCCCACTTGAAATTTTTCTCATTAGACTGAAAAACCAATTCGCCCCATCGGTTATAAATAATTATATAAGTATCTTTGATACACCAATCATCTGAATAAAGGTGCAGTGTGTCATTCTCGCCGTCCTGATTAGGAGAAAATGCATTGGGTAAGAATACCGGGCATATTAAAGGATCTACAAAAACCGTAACTACATCAATGGAGGTGCAGCCATTGCTGTTGGTGGTGATCAATGTATAGGTTGTTGTTACGGTAGGATTTACAATAATGGAATCTGAAGTGGAACCCGTATTCCATATGAAGCCGCTATTTCCGGATGCCGTAAGCGTGGTACTCGATCCATACATAATAGTAACATCAGGCCCGGCGTTAACGGTAGGATTTGGCAATACGACAACATTGATTTCAGCTGAATCGGTGCATGGTCCAATGGAAGAAATAACCGAATAGCTTGTTGTGGCAGAAGGATTAACCACTATGGATGACGAAGCAGCACCGGTAGACCATAGATAACCGCCTGCAAAAGGTAAACTCAATGCGTAAAGAGTGGTGTTCTCTCCTTCACAAATAGGGGAGTTCCCGGAAACGGAAACTATGGGATATGGATAAACAGTCACAGGGAAGGAAATAGTATCAATGCAAGACGAAATAGATGTGATCACGGAATAAGAAGTGGAACTCACAGGTAAAACAGTAATGGAAGAAGTTGTTTGTCCGTTATCCCAAATAAATTGAGTGCCTCCATTTACAGTAAGCACCGTGCTGTCTCCGGTACACAGTGCACTGTTGCCGGTAATGGATGCTGCAAGCGGAGGGATGACCGTGACGGTAATTTTATTTGTGTCCGGACAGTTGCCATCATCGGTAACAATTACCGAATAGGTTGTTGTCGAAGCTGGAGAAGCTTCTGTTGAAGAGCAGGTTGCGCAGGCAAGTCCTGTAGCCGGGATCCAGGTATAGGTATAAGGCGGTGCTCCGGATGTGGCAACAGCAGAAATCGTTTCAGAGGATCCCGCACAAATGGTAACATCAGATGACATGGAAATGATCGGTGAAATACAAATGGCACAATCTCCATATTCCCAAAAATCTTTTCTTTTAAATCCATCCCAGCCTGTTCCCACATAGGCGCAGGAATCAATAGAAAATCCTACTGCAAAATCTCTTCCTGTCCCGGCGTAGCTTGCTATTTGTGACCATAAATTTACCAGAGGATTGTATTCCCAAAAGTCACTCATGTAGGGCGTAGAGCCCTTATACCCGGTGCCTATATAGCCTTTGTTTTTAAGGGGGATAGAAAACCCAACCGCTTCGGTTCTTTGAGAACTGTTAGGTAGATCTGCTTTTGGCATCCATGTATTAAATGTAGTATCGTATCGCCAGAAATCCTGCAAGGATTGACCAGGTCCTGAGCTGTTGGGATTAGTGCCCGTTCCTATATATCCATACCCGTTAAGAGAAAAACCGACCGCATAGTACCTGATCGAACCACCTACATTCGCTTTCTGTATCCAGGAATTATTGCCCGGATCATACTGCCAGAAATCATTTGTAGCTATCGTTGGAGCACCAATCATTCCGGTGCCCATGTACCCGTAATTTCCAATTGAGAAACCTGTAGCGCCTCTTCTTGCAGCGCCGGGAAAACTATTTTTTTGTGACCAAACATTCGTGGCCTGATCATATTCCCAAAAGTCGTTCAGAAGTCCGATGGCATCCTGCCCGCAGCCAATATAGCCTTTCAGTCCTATGGAAAAACCCGTAGCATTTTGCCTTGCAGATCCTCCAAAGTTTGCTTTTTGTGTCCAGGCGTTTGTAGTCGGATCATATTCCCAAAAATCATTTTTGAAAGAGCCATCATTGCCTAATCCGATATATCCTTTACTGCCTATGGAAAACCCCGTTGCCTGGTATGTATTGCCGCCGCCAAAATTTGCTTTGAGGGTCCAGTTTTGGCAATAGGAGGTGGAATCTAAAAAGAGACTGAAAAAAATAATGGCATTTATGGTGATAAAAATGCGCAGCATGACTCTCCGTATTTACAGAACGCGGAGTAAGTAAAGGTAATTAAAATGGACTAAAAAAAGTAGGATAAACCGTAGGTGGTAGAATCTATTTAGTAAATGGTTATTTCCATTAATTCTTGAAAAAGCTCGTCTAGATTGAGAAGCATTTTTTATGTCAGGATAACTTTCCTCCAACCTCCACATCCTTCCCCGGCTCTACTAAAATGGTTTCGTTGTTGTCCCCGGGAACGCCAAGCGTAAATATCGAAATACTATTCGCTTTCAATGTTTTTAATTGTTTGTAAAAGAACCGTCTGTATAGAAGGTTGTTCGCTTTCTCGCACCTTATTCCCAAGGTGCAAATGATGAGGAAATGATTTCATTTTTGGAAAATGAGGTGCGTTATCCCATCTGAAAACTAACTTTTCGTTTGCATCCTGATAGTGATACCGATATTTTTCAATGATAGGTCTTTCATTTATAATCTCAACCAATTCAAATAAAAACAGTTTTGAATTATTGTAAAAGGAAAGCGTTGCTTTAAAGTAGCCGAAATTCGTGTCAATGATTTCAGAATGAAAGTCAAGAGAGACCAGGCAAGGAGTGGAAAAGAGTTGGTTCTCAACTGAACGGAAATACCGGGTGATGTTCATGCCGCCTTAAGGGCTGATAATTTCTCTTCCCAGTGTTTTTTCCCTTTATAAAGAGAAAACCATTCAAAAAAATCCTGTTCATCACCAATTTTTCCATTTTCAAATGAACGAACGAAAGTTGAAGTGGTGATTTTGTATTTTTTTTCCAGTAATTTTATTTTCTCTGAATAGCCGGATAGCAGGTATCTTCCAAGAGAAATTTCTTTTTCAATTGCCTGGTGTATGATTTGATTTGTTTTCATAGTTGAAACCTTATTGAGGCAAAAGTAAGGATTTTTTAGGAAAGTTTTCCCCCAACCTCTACATCCTTTCCCGGCTCCACCAAAATGGTTTCGTTGTTATCTCCGGGAACGCCAAGCGTGAGTACTTCGGAAAGGAACGGTCCGACTTTGCGCGGCGGAAAATTTACCACAGCAAGAACGAGTTTCCCTTTCAGCTGCTCTTTGGTATAGTTCTTTGTGATCTGCGCGCTGGAATTCTTTATGCCGATCTCTTTTCCGAAATCTATTTTCAGTTTGTAGGCGGGCTTTTTCGCTTCAGGGAAATCCAACGCTTCAATTATTTTTCCTACACGGATATCTAGTTTTTTAAAGTCGTCGATTGTGGCCATGGGAGAATTTCCTCCCCCATGTCCCCCACCGGAGGGGGATAAAGGGGGAGGGCTTGATTTAAGTTTTTGTATTTGTTTTTCAATTATATCATCTTCAATTTTCTCAAACAAAAGTTTTGCAATGCCGAGCGGATGGCCGGTTTTCAGGATATCGGTCCTTCCGGCATCGCGCCAATTCAGTTTTCCGATGTTCAGAATAGCAGAAAGATTCACGGACGTGTTCGGTAAAAAAGGCTCTGCAACCACAGCAAGGTTGGCGCTGATCTGAAGACAAATGTTCAGAATGCATCCGATGCGTTTCTTATCCGTAAGTTTCCATGGTTCGTTCTCGGCCAGGTATTTATTTCCGGTACGGGCAAGGTTGATCATTTCCGCCAGCGCTTCCCGGAATTTGAACGCATCAACCGAAGCAGCGACCTTCTGCGGGTATTTTGTGATCTCTTCCAGAATTAAAAGATCGCCGCGCGTGAATTCATCTGCAGGAGGAACGGTATTGGCGAAATATTTCTGCGTGAGGACCATCGTGCGGTTCACAAAGTTTCCGAGGATGGCAACGAGTTCGCTGTTGTTCTTCTGCTGAAAATCCTTCCACGTAAAATCGTTGTCCTTTGTTTCAGGGGCATTCGACGTGAGTACATACCGCAAAACATCCTGCTTGCCGGGGAATTCTTGTAAGTACTCATGAAGCCAGACCGCCCAGTTTCTCGAAGTAGAAATTTTTTCTCCTTCCAGGTTCAGGAATTCATTGGCGGGAACATTATCGGCAAGAATATAATCTCCATGCGCCATCAGCATCGCCGGGAAAATGATGCAGTGAAAAACGATATTGTCCTTTCCGATAAAGTGAACGAGGCGTGTGTCTTTACTCTTCCAATACAACTCCCATGCAGCCCCCCCTAAATCCCTCCCGTTGGGTGGGACTTGTTGTTTCTTTTCTCCCTCCCCAATGGGGAGGGTTGGGGTGGGGCTCAGTAATTCTTTTGTTGCTGAGATATATCCGATCGGCGCATCAAACCATACGTACAGAACTTTTCCTTCAGCGTCTTTGAGCGGAACTTTTACACCCCAGTCCAGGTCGCGGGTCATGGCGCGGGGCTGCAGTTTCTGATCAAGCCACGATTTACATTGTCCGTACACATTCACTTTCCAGTCCTTGTGCGACTCAATGTATTTTTCGATCTGCGGCTGCATTTTATCCAGCGGCAGGAACCAGTTCTTCGTTTTCCGTAGCACCGGTTTTTCTCCCGACAAAGTGGATTTTGGATTTATCAGATCGGTCGGACTCAATGTGCTTCCGCATTTTTCGCATTGATCGCCGTAGGCGTTTTCATTGGCGCATTTCGGACAAGTTCCGGTAATGTACCGGTCGGCAAGGAACTGATTCGCCTTTTCATCAAAATACTGTTCGGTAACCTCTTCGGTAAAAACTTTTTTGTCGTAAAGCGTTTTGAAGAACTCCTGCGCGGTCTCATGATGGATCTTGTTGGAAGTCCGCGAATAAATATCAAACGAAATTCCAAATTCCCTGAACGAATCGCCCATCATCTTGTGGTATTTGTCCACCACCTGCTGTGGCGTAATCCCTTCTTTCTTCGCTTTGATCGTGATCGGCACGCCGTGTTCATCCGAACCGCAGATGAATTTCACATCCTCGCCTTTTGAGCGGAGGTAACGCACGTAAATATCCGCCGGAATATAACAACCTGCCAGATGCCCGATATGGACAGGCCCGTTCGCATAGGGAAGCGCGGCAGTGACGGTATGTCGTTTGAAGTTCAAAATGTAAAGTTTAAAGTTTCAGGTTGTTCGAATCGCGAAAAGGAACGAATTAACGAATAATTGCAATAGTACAGATTCGGATATTCGTATGTTTCGTGATTCGTACAATAAAATCTATTTATAACTTCGTTGGCAAAGATAAGTAAATGACTGCACCTCCATGCCTGAAGAAAGGCGACAAGATCGGGATCGTTGCGCCGGCGAGAAAGATTTCTAGAGAAGAAATTCAATTGGCAATCGATATATTTCAGAAATGGGGATTAAAAGTGGTGCTGGGAAAGAATTTATTCGGAAGCGAGAACCAGTATTCAGGAAGCGATAAGCAGCGAGCCTGTGACATGCAGGAAATGATGGATGACAGTTCAATCCGCGCAATTATTTCTGCACGGGGTGGATATGGCACGTTGAGAATAATTGACAGTCTTGATTTCAAAAAATTCAATGAGAAACCAAAATGGATCATCGGATACAGCGATATAACGGTGCTGCATTCGCATATTCATCAGAGCTTTGAAATAGAAACTCTGCATGCGACCATGCCGATTAATTTCCATAAAGACGAAGGATCGGTGGAGACATTGAGGAAGTGTTTGTTCGGAGAAAAGATCTCGTATCAGATTGATGCACATCCTTTGAACAGAAAAGGAAAATCGGAAGGAAGCCTGGCCGGAGGAAATCTTTCTCTTCTCTATGCATTGAAAGGAAGCAAGTCAGGCATTTCTACTTCCGGCAAGATCCTTTTCATTGAAGACCTGGATGAATATTTATATCATATCGACCGGATGATGATCAGCCTGAAACGGGCAGGGAAACTTTCACATTTAGCAGGGCTTGTGGTCGGCGGACTCACAGATATGAAAGACAACCAGGTGCCATTCGGGAAAACAGCGGAAGAAATAATTTTAGATGCTGTGAAGGAATTCGACTATCCGGTTTGCTTCGGTTTCCCGGCCGGCCATCAGGAAAAAAATTTAGCCCTCCTGTTTGGCAGAAGGGCTAAACTGAATGTTGGTAAGAATGTTACTTTGACGTTTTAGCGGCTTTATCCCTCGATCCCGATTGCTATCGGGACTCGGGATGACTCGCTTCGCTCGTCATTTCTGAAACTTCTGATAATCTTTAGGAACTTCAAACATTGACCCATCAACCGC